>JBBRMQ010000086.1:0-15294 GCA_038230775.1 Thermoanaerobaculia bacterium | reverse complement strand
GTCCCTCCTCCCCCGCGTGGGCGGGGGCGCGGGCGGTTGTCAATATTTCCTTACGGCGGTTTCGGTGTTGGTTTCGCCGCCCCCCCGCCCGCGGGGGTTGGGGGGGCCCTATGCCCGGGTGTGGGGCGGTCCATGAACCGCGAGCCGCTCAATCGATCCGACTGGACCCTGATCGGCATCTGTCTCGCCGTCGCCGCAATCTGTCTCTTCATCGTCTTCAACTGGTTCACCGCGGCGTTCCCCGAAGCCTCCATCGATTTCCGCTACGACCGCAATGCCTCAGGCGCGATCGCGCAGCAGCTCCTCAACGAAGAGCGCATCGACGTCGCCGGCATGAAGCACAGCGCCGTGTTCGATGGCGACGACAACGGCAAGATCTTTCTCGAGCGTTCCCTCGGCCTCGGCAAAGCCAACGGCATCATGCGGCGCGACGTCCGGCTGTGGTGGTGGCGCAACCGCTGGTTCAAGCCGCTGCAGGAGGAAGAGTTTCAGGTCGACGTCGCGCCGACGGGCGAGATCGTCTCGTTCACCGACGTCATCCCCGAGAATCGCACGCTGCCTTCGACGGATCTGGCGACCGCGCGCCTGACGGCAAGCGCGTTTCTTCTCCGCCGTCATGTTCGGGTCGCCGATCTGCAGATCGTTTCGGAGAGCGAGCGCCAGCTCCCGCATCGCGTGCAGCGCATCTTCACGTGGGAATCGCAGTCGATCCATCCCGCGGGCGCGCCGTATCGCCACATCATCACCGTGGACGGTAGCCGCGTCAGCAGCTACGCCCAACGCTTGAAAGTGCCCGAGTCGTGGCAGCGGGGCTATCAGGAGTTGCGGTCGAAGAATCAGCTCGCGGGAAATGTCGACCTGGTCTTCATGGCGATTACGATGATCGCCGCGGTGGCCACCTTCATCACGCGACTTTTGCGCGGTGACGTCCGCGTGCGACTGGTGATCGGAATCGCCATCGCCAGCGTGGTGCTGATGACCGGCGTCTCGCTGAACTCCTATCCGATCGCGCTCGCCGGCTACGACACCACCACCTCGTATCCCGCTTTTCTGACGCAGATGGTCTTCGGCGCGCTGTTACAGGGCGTCGGCGTCGGCATGCTTCTCGTCGTCATCGTCGGTTCTGGCGAAGTTCTCTATCGCGAGCGGCTGCCGCAGCACCTGGCGATCCCACGCTTGTGGACGCGTCGCGTGCTCACCTCCAAACGCGTCTTCCTCTCCTTCATCCTCGGCTACACGCTGGTCGCGTTCTTCCTCGGCTACCAGGTGGTGTTCTATCTCGTGGCGGAAAAATTTGGGGCCTGGGCGCCGGCCGAGGTGCCGTACGACGAGATGCTGAACACGGCCTTTCCATGGATCGCGGTGCTCTTCGCCGGATTCTTTCCCGCGCTTTCCGAAGAATTTCTATCGCGGGCGTTTTCGATTCCGCTGTTCGAGCGCGTGCTGAAGTCGCGCGTCTTCGCGATCATTCTCGCGGGCTTCATCTGGGGCTTCGGCCACGCGACGTATCCGAATCAGCCGTTCTTCATCCGCGGCGTCGAAGTGGGGATGGCGGGAGTGCTCATCGGATTCCTGATGGTTCGCTTCGGCCTTCTGCCGCTGCTCATCTGGCACTACACGGTCGACGCGCTTTATACCGCGCTGTTGCTCCTGCGATCCGGCAACCGGTACTACGTGATCTCGTCCGCGCTGGCCAGTCTCGTCTTCGCGGTGCCGATGTTGATCTCGATCATTCTCTATATCCGCAATCGTGGCTTCGTCCCGGATGACGAGCTTTCGAACGTCACGCTGCCGGTCTCTCCGCCCCCTGCAAAACGCGAATCCGACATCGGCGTCGCGACGATTGCCGAACCGATCGTCGTCACGCGGAACCGCGTCGTTCTCTGCGCCGTGACCGTTGCGATCGCGTTAGGCCTGCTCGCTGCGCGGACAACCTCGCTCGACGAGGTGATCGACTACCGCATCACGCCCGCACGCGCGAAACAGATTGCGGACTCCTGGAGGCAACCCTTCGCCAAGACATTCGCGCGGCCGACCGACGGATTCCGATCCTGGAATCGCAGCTCGGGATACGAAGAAGGCGGTTCGCCCTCCGGCTTCGACAGCATCGCCGCGACGCATCTTCTCCGGGAGCACGTCAGCGTTGCCGCGATGGTGGACATCATGAAGACGCGTGTTCCCACCGCGACTTGGATCATCCGCTCCTTCACGCCGCAACAGAAAGAAGAGACGATCACCGAGGTGGATCCGCGCACCTCGAGGGTGGTGGGGTTTCATCGATATCAGGAAGAGAAGAAACCGGGCGCGCGCCTGGAACAGAATCAGGCGCAGGCTCTGGCCGAGCGCGAGTTTCCCCGCTACGGACTCGATGCACGCAACTTCGAGATCAAAGAAGCGCTGGCGTTTCAGCAGCCGAACCGGCGCGACTGGCTCTTTCATTTTCAGGAACGCAGGCCGATCGCAACCGATGCCAGCCGGCGCGTCAGCGTTCGCGTGGCGGGCGGAGACATCAGCCAGTTCACGTCGACGATCAAGATCCCGGACGAGGTGTATCGCGATGCCGCGAAGCAGGGCATCTCGAACGTGGTCCTCAATCTGATCAAGCTGGTTGCAGGATTTCTTCTCCTCGGACTGATCATCGCCGGCTTCGTCGTGGCCGCCCGCAAGAACGGCTTCCGCTGGCAGCGCGCGCTGCGCTGGACGGCGGCGCTGGCAATCGTTCCGATCGGCGCACAGATCATCCGCTGGCCGTCGAAGATGTTCGAGTACGACACCTCGATGCAGTGGAACACGTTCATCACCGGTCAGACGATTTCAGCACTCCGGAATGCGGGGCTGCAGATCGGTGCCCTGTTTCTCGCGCTCGTCGCGATCGACATCATCTACCCGCGTGCATTCGATCTCGTGACGCGAGGCCGATCGCAAACCGGGCGTTCGGCCGTGGTCGCGTCGATCACGGCGATCGCGCTCGTGGTGACCCGGCGCACCGCGCTGCAACTTCTCGCCACCGCATTTCCGTCGGTATCGGCGGTGAGCGGCTTCGACGTGCCTGAGTTCGTCGCGATTCCCGCGCCGTCGCTTCTGCTCATCGGCGAGGCGCTGGTGCGCGCGATCGAAGTCTCCGCCGCGCTCGCGCTGTTGCTCTACGGCCTGCGCGGATTCGAGAAGCCGCGATGGCTCGGCGACGCGATCGCCGGCGTCGCGATCTTCCTCATGTCGCTCGACTCCAGCGCGAAGGCGCCACAGATCCCGATGATGCTGTTGAGCGCCCTCACCGCGGCCCTGCTCGCCTGGGTGATCGTGCGATTCATCCTCGGCAACAACCTTCTCGCGTATCCGTTGACCGCCATTCTGCTCACGCTCATCAGCGCGGCAAGTTCGATGCTGCAGAATCACCGCGCCGACCTCATCGTCAACGGCGCGGTGGTCGCGGCGACGGCAATCGCGCTTCTTCTCTGGCTCGTCACACCGCAATCGCGAGCCGTTGCCACATAATCCATACGCGTGAATCTCGGAATCCAGCCCTTCGTTTACGACGATCTGTACGATCATCAGCACCTCCAGCAGCTCGCGGAGGAGTTCGACCGCTTCGTCGAAGCTCGTGACGCCGCGCTCTTGACGCGCTTCGTCGCGTACCGCCACGCGTTGCAGAGCGGCGCGGCGCATGGGGGACTCGATGCGCCGAAAGAGTCGGAGCTGCTCATCGAGGTCAGCCGGCCGTTAGGCGAGTTCCTGGCGAAGCTCTTCGGCACCGATGCCTCGCCGGTCAAGGCACGTGCGGAGCGCGATGCGCAAGTCGCACGATTCAAGAAGGAGTTCGTGGCGAAGCGCGTGGCGAAGGTGCAGCAGATTCGCGACGACGCCGACTCGCTCACCGCGGAGGTGTCGAACCTGGTCGAGGAGTTCGCCGGCGGTCCCGATCACGATCCCGAGCTCGCGCTGGCCGTGACCGCAAATCAGCTGCTCGATCGCGAGAAGGCCGGCGAGCGCAAGGACGACCTCCAGAAACTCATCGACTGGACCGCGGCCGAGTGGAAGCGCGGCCGCTTCGACGGTTGGACGTCGTTCCGTTTGCCGAAGCCGGTCGTCTACGAACGGCTGGTGAAGACCGAACCCGCCGACGATCTGCGCGTCATCGGCGATCCGCATCACCTTCGCCGCCGCGATGGATTCAAGCTCACCGATCCGCGCGCAGCGCCGAGGCAGATCAGCGATCAGGCGCACTACTGCATCTATTGTCACGAGCGGAAAAAGGACTCCTGTTCGCGCGGCTTCGAAGAAAAAGACGGCACCTACAAACCGAATCCCCTCGGCATCGCGCTCGAAGGATGTCCACTCGACGAGCGCATCGGCGAGATGAACCGACTGCGCGCCGAAGGTGAGTCGATCGCCGCGCTGGCGATGGTGATGATCGACAACCCGATGTGCCCCGGCACCGGCCATCGCATCTGCAACGACTGCATGAAGTCGTGCATCTTCCAGAAGCAGGATCCGGTCGACATCCCGCAGATCGAGACCGGTGTGCTTACCGACGTCCTCTTTCTGCCGTGGGGCTTCGAGATCTACTGGCTGCTGACGCGATGGAATCCGCTTCACGTGAAGCGGCCCGTCGCCCTTCCCTACAACGGCAAGAACGTTCTCGTCGTCGGCCTCGGCCCCGCCGGCTACACGCTCGCGCACTACCTCGCCAACGAAGGATTCGGCGTGGTCGCCATCGACGGCCTCAAGATCGAGCCGATCGACGAGACGTGGCTGCGCGAGCCGATCCGCGACGCACGCTCGTTGTGGGACGAGTTGGATGAGCGCGTACTCGCCGGCTTCGGCGGCGTGTCCGAATACGGCATTACGGTGCGGTGGGACAAGAACTTCTTGAAAGTCATCCGCATCGCGCTCGAGCGCAAGCCGAACATCCGCTTCTACGGCGGGGTGCGCTTCGGCGGGACGATCACGATCGAAGAAGCGTTCGATGAGCTCGGGTTCGATCACATCGCCATCGCCGCGGGCGCGGGAACGCCGACGATCGTGCGGATGAAGAACAACCTCATTCGCGGCATCCGCAAGGCGTCCGATTTTCTGATGGCACTGCAGTTGACGGGCGCGGGCAAGGAAAGCTCGCTCGCCAACCTGCAGGTGCGCCTGCCGGCGGTCGTGATCGGCGGCGGACTGACCGCGATCGACACGGCGACGGAGCTCTTCGCCTACTACCCCGTGCAGGTCGAGAAGATTCTCGATCGCTACCAGAAGCTCACCGTCGATTTCGGCGAGGATCACATTCGCGCGTCGTACGACCGTGAAGAGCTCGGAATCCTCGACGAGTTCCTCGGCCACGGTCGCGCGATCCGCGTGGAACGGGCGCGTGCGAAAGCAGCCGGTGAGGCGCCGGACTTCGTCCCTCTGGTCCGCGCGTGGGGCAACGTCACGATCGCGTATCGCAAATCGATGATCGACTCGCCGGCGTACCGGCTCAATCACGAGGAGATCATCAAGTCGCTCGAGGAAGGCATCGCATATGCCGGTCTGCTCTCGCCGGTCGAGGCAGTGGCCGACGAGTTCGGACACGTGAAGTCGATCCTCTTCGATAAGCAGGTCGTCGTCGAGGGGAAGTTCAAGGATTCCGGACAGCTCGTCGAGGTGCCCGCGCGATCCGTGATGGTGGCCGCCGGGACGAGCCCGAACATAATTTACGAGAAAGAGCATCCGGGCACGTTCAAGCTCGACAAGTGGAATCAGTTTTTCCAGAGCCACGCCGTGTCCGGGGCCGAGCTGATCGAAGGCGAAGGCTTCTTTACTTCGTATCAGCGCGGCGAGAAGCGGATCACGTTCTATGGCGACAACCATCCGATCTACGCCGGCAACGTCGTGAAGGCCATGGCATCGGCGAAGGACGGCTATCCGCACGTGGCGAAGCTCTTGAGCGGCACAGGCACAGGCAAATGGCGCGACCTGATTGCCATGCTCGATGACGCGCTCGTAGCCAAGGTGCACGAGGTCAATCGCCTGACATCGAACATCGTGGAAGTCGTGGTGCGGGCGCCGTTCGCGGCGCGGCATTTCGAACCGGGACAGTTTTTCCGCCTGCAGAACTTCGAAGTCCTTGCGCGCGAGGTCGACGGAACGAGGCTGGCGATGGAAGGTATCGCGCTCACCGGCGCCTGGACCGACAAAGCGAGCGGGCTGCTGTCGATGATCATCCTCGAGATGGGCGGCTCGTCGCGGCTGTGTGCGGCGCTGCGCCCCGGCGAGCCCGTCGTGGTGATGGGACCGACCGGCACGCCGACCGAGATCCCGCACAACGAGACGATCATCCTCGCTGGCGGCGGCCTCGGCAACGCCGTGCTCTTCTCCATCGCGAAGGCCCTGAAGGACAACGGCTGCAAGGTCATCTACTTCGCGGGCTACAAGAAACCTTCGGACGTCTTCAAACGCGACGAGATCGAGGCGGGCACCGATCGCGTCATCTGGTCGGTCGACGCCGGCGAGCCGATCGCGCCGCGGCGGCCGCAGGATCTGGGATTCGTCGGCAACATCGTGCAGGCGATGACGTGGTTCGCCGAGAATCACGGTCTCAAGGATGCGCAGCGCATCATCGCCATCGGCTCCGACGGCATGATGCGCGCGGTCAAGGATGCGCGGCACGGCGTCCTCGCGGCGCATTTGAATCCGGAGCACATCGGCATCGGTTCGATCAACTCGCCGATGCAGTGCATGATGAAGCAGGTCTGCGCGCAGTGCCTGCAACGTCACGTCGATCCGGCGACCGGTCGCGAGAACTTCGTTTTCTCCTGCTTCAATCAGGACCAGAAACTGGATGACGTCGACTTTTCCAATCTCCGCGCACGCCTGCGCCAGAACACCGTGCTCGAGAAGATGACTAATCTCTGGCTGACACGGCTCTTGAGCGCGAGCCCGGTCGAAGCGTCGGTGTAACGCCGGCGGCTCGCCGGCGGGACCGCCAGCGGCTCGCTGGCTGATTCTGCGGCCGCCGGGCCGGCGGCGCTACGAAGTATCATCCACGTCGATGCCCACCTCCCAACTCGTGCTGCGGCTGCTCGCCGCCGCCGTCATCGGCGGCGCGGTAGGTCTCGACCGCGAGTTGCGTCGCAAGGCCGCCGGCCTGCGCACCCACGCGCTGGTGTCGTTGGGCGCGGCGCTTCTAACGGTGATCGTCATCAGCACCGGCCCCCAAAGCGTAGAGCACATCAACGCGCTCAGCCGCGTCATCCAGGGCATCATCGCCGGCGTCGGTTTCCTCGGCGGCGGTGCCATCCTCAAGGCAACAGGAACCAGCGATCAGGAAGCGGTGCACGGCATCACGACCGCGGCTTCGATCTGGGTGGTGGCGGCGCTGGGCATTGCCTGCGGCTCGGGTCAATGGACCGCCGCAACATTTGCCGCCGGCCTGACGGTGCTCGTTCTCGTGTTAGGCGGACAGCTCGACCGCATGCTCAGGAAGCGCTTCGTCCGGCCTAACGCGGCCCCGTAACCACGTTCGCCGTCGCTCGCGGCCGCGAGAAGACACAGGCGTGCGCACCAGGCACCGCGATGGAGTTCGCGATCGTCGTCCGGTCGACGAGAGGATCGCGCCGGCCGACGATCATGAGACCGCCCGGCGCATCGCGTTGGAGATCCGCGGCGTACAGGCGAAACGTGGCCAGCCATCGCCGCATCCCGGCGCGCCAGTACGCGCGGACGACGTAAGGGAACAGCGAGACCGGCTCTCGAAAAATATCGAGGAGAAGACTGCCGAAGAGAAGCCACGGACTTCGATGCCGCCACAACGGGCCGATGTACACCGCGGACCGCACGAGGTCGGGACGCATCGCCGCCAGATGACCGACGACGTTGCAGCCGAGCGAGTGTCCCACCCACACCGCGTCTTCGATGCCGATGAGATCCGCCCACGTCGCCAGCAGCTCCGCGTGCTGCTCCGGCGTCGAGGGAGCGCCGTCGACGCTCTCTCCGAAGCCCGGCAGATCGGGTGCGATCGGCATCCATTGATTCTCGAACAGCACTTCCGCCATACGGCCGAAGTACGCGCTCGACATGCCGAGGCCGTGAATGAGGACGATGTTGGGGGGCCGTCCCGCCTGCCGGTACGCGATGCCTCCGCTCCATCCCGAAATGCCCCACGAGAACACGCTCGACGACGGATCGGCGTTCGACGCCTCCATCTCTCCCAGGAACCGAAGCGCGACATCATCGAACACCCGCGGGTTGTCCCACATCGGCACGTGCGCCGAATGCGGAATGACCTCCAGCCGCGCGTTGCGGATCTCGACCAGCATCTCCTTCGCGTAGCGTAAAGGCACCAGCGCGTCGTGCTCGCCCCACACGAGAAGGACCGGCGCGCGGATCTCTCGCATCAGCGGACGGGCATCATCGCGCAGCAGACGGCCGAGGGCGATCGCGACCGATGTCGGACCGGCGCGAAAGGCGTCGCGAAACAGGACCAGCAGGAACGACCAGAGACCGCGAGGGACAAATAGATTGCGCAGATGCTCGCCGGGCGCGACTCGGAATGGAACGCCGGTCGAGTTGACGAGGATCAACGACCGCACCACTTCCGGCCGTGTGGCCGCGATGTGAATCGCGATCTGACCACCCATCGAGTTGCCGATGATGTGTGCAGGCTCGCCGAGGTCTGTCTCGATCCAGCGGCCGATCAGGGCGGCGATTTCGTCGAACCCGAGCGGAAGTCGGCTGCGTCGCAGAAAAAAGCGATTGCGCCCGAAGCCGATGAGGTCGATCGCATAAACGTGATGGTCGCGCGAAAGCGCTTCGAAGTTGTGCAGCCACCAGTCGGCAGACCCACCCAGACCGTGGATCAGAATGACAGGCGTGCCGGACCCAGCCTCGCGAATCCAGAACGAGAACGGCGGCAGATCGACGAGTCGTTCCCGGATTTCTAACGCGATAAGCGGGCTTCCTCAACCATCAGACAACGATCCTGCACGACTTTGATCCCCGCTTCCGCCAGCCGCTTCGCGGCCTCGTCGTTTCGAATGCCGAGCTGAAACCACACGCTCTTCGGCTTCACCGCCAGGATGTCATCGACATGCGGCGGAATGTCGTTCGGACGGCGGAACACGTTGACCATGTCGACCGGCCTGCCGATCTCGGTGAGCTTGCGGAACACCGGCCGGCCGAGGATGCGGGTGACCTCCGGGTAGTAAACGGGGACCGGAATCACGTCGTAGCCGGCCGCTGCCATATGGGCCGGAACATAATGAGCAGCCTGATCGGCGTGCGACTCCGGTTTAATGCCGAGGACGGCGATCGTCTTTGTGTCGCGGATGACATCCTCGATCCCTTTGGAGTCGAGAACGAGGTTCGATTTCCATTGCTCAACCATGAATAACCCTCATGACAGATCTGTTACGTAAGGAACATAGCAAAATCCACCCGCTGCACCGCGGAATTCCTTCGCGAAGCGGCTTCTTTTTCCTAACAACCGTCTGGAGATCGAACCTGATGAAACGTAGCGCACTCCTGCTTCTCCTCGTCTCTCTCGTACCCGTGGGCGCGTTCGCTCAAGCCACGCATCGATACATCGTCGTGACTCGCCAGACGGCTTCCCAGTCGTTGACGGCAATCCGCAACGATGACTGGCAACCGCGCGCAGGCGCCGATATTCGCGAATTCAAGAATTTGAATGCGTTCGCGGCGGATTTGACGGACGACGAGGTCGCAGCGCTGAAGGCATCGCGCAACGTGCGATGGGTCGAGCCTGTCCTGGAGCGGCATCTCTTGAGCGACAAGATCGTCGAAGGTCAGCAGACGACCCCGTACGGCGTGAACATGGTGCACGCGCCTGATGTGTGGCCGGTGACCAGAGGGCAATCGGTGGATGGCAAGACGATCATCCATGTTGCCGTCATCGACACCGGAATCCGCTACACGGAGCCCGAGCTGAAAAACGCGTACAAAGGCGGCTTCAACTTCGTGGCGGGCAACGCGAACCCCTACGACGATCAGGGACATGGAACTCACGTCTCGGGCACGATCGCAGCGGCCGATGATGGCAGCGGCGTCGTGGGGGTCGCGCCGAACGTCGAGTTGTACGGCCTCAAGGTTCTGGATCAGTGCGGAAGCGGCTCGACCGAGAACATCATCGCCGGCGTCGATTGGGTCATCACGAAGAAGTCGCAGGTCGGCGGCAACTGGATCATTAATCTTTCCCTTGGCTCCGACTCTCCGTCCGCAGCCGAACAGACGATGTTCCAGCACGCCTTCGATGCGGGCATCCTCACGTTCGCAGCATCAGGCAACGGCCACATCGAGAATCCGGTGGACGGCCTCTCCTATCCGGCGGGCTATTCAACCGTCGTCTCGGTTGGCGCGATCGACAGCACTTCGACGGTCGCCGATTTTTCGCAGCGCGGTCCGGATCTCAAACTCGTTGCGCCGGGCGTCGACGTCCTCTCCACGTTCGTCAGCGAAGCGCTCGCCACCAACGACGGTCGGCAGTACTCGATCATCCAGATGAATGCCTCGAAGGCGAACGGCGATTCGTTCTGCTTCACGCGGCCGACCATCACCAGCACGTTCGTGTTCTGCGGCCTCGGCAATCCGGCCGAGTTTCCCGCCAGCGTCAGGGGAAAAGTGGCGCTCGTCGAGCGTGGTGACCTCACTTTTGCCGACAAGGCGAAGAACGCGAAGACCGCCGGCGCGATCGCGATGATCGTCTACAACAACGTTCCGGGCTCGTTCAGCGGAACGCTCGGAACGCTCACCAGCACCACCCTGGTGCCGTACAGCGTGAGCATGTCGCAGGAAGACGGCGTCGCGCTGAAGGCCACTGCCAGCGCGACCGTCACGTTCTCGTTCGGCCTCGAAGGCTTCGCTCTGCTCGGCGGAACGTCGATGGCGTCGCCGCATGCTGCTGGAGTTGCCGCGCTGGTGTGGGCAGTGGCCCCGACCGCAAGCGCGACCGCGATCGCCGATGCGATGGAGGCCACCGCAACCGACCTCGGTGCCGGCGGCTTCGACAACGTGTACGGCAACGGACTGGTGAATGCGCTCAACGCAGCGAAGCAGCTCAATCCAGCTGCGTTCGGATCGGGAGTCACTCCGGCCAGCGGTCCGGTAACCGGACGTCGTCCCGGCCGTCGCGGCCACTGATGGTGACGTAGAATACGCGCCCGCCGCGAGGTGTGCGGACCGGCTTCAGCCGGTCGATGGCCGGCTTCAGCCGGCCCATACACCGCGGCCCCTACGACAGCGGGAGCGTATTCATGCGGATCGGCGTACCCACCGAGATCAAGACTGACGAGTACCGCGTCGGCATGACACCAGCCGGCGCGGCCGTTCTCGTGGCAGACGGTCACGAGCTGTTCGTGCAGTCAGGAGCCGGCAACGGCAGCGGATTCTCCGACGACGAATACAAGAGCGCGGGCGCCAGGATCCTCACCGACGCCGATGCGGTCTTCGACAAGGCCGACATGATCGTCAAGGTCAAAGAACCGATCGAAGCGGATCTCAAGCGGCTCAAAGACAACCAGCTCCTCTTCACCTATCTCCACCTGGCGCCGGTTCCCGATCTGACCGAGGCGTTGCTGAAGAAGAGGATCACGGGGATCGCGTACGAGACGATCACCGATGACCGCAGGCGAACGCTGCCCCTTCTGACACCGATGTCCGAAGTGGCGGGGCGCATGTCGGTCCACGTCGGCGCGTATTACCTGCACAAGCCCAACGGTGGACGTGGCGTGTTGTTAGGCGGCGTTCCGGGCACGCTGCCCGCGGATGTGATCATCATCGGCGGCGGTGTCGTCGGCACCAACGCCGCGAAGATGGCCGCGGGCCTCGGCGCGCGCGTCACGATTCTCGACACCAACCTCGAGCGGCTCCGCCAGTTGGACGATATCTTCCGCGGCACGGTACAGACGCTGGCCTCGAACATCGCTCACATCGCGGAAGCGGTGCGTCACGCGGATCTGCTCATCGGCGGCGTGCTCATCCCCGGCGCCGCGGCGCCGAAACTCGTAACGCGCGACATGATCCGCTCGATGAAAAAAGGCTCCGTGATCGTCGACGTGGCGATCGATCAGGGCGGATGCGTCGAGACCGCGCACGCCACCACCCATTCGAACCCCGTGTACGAGGTCGACGGCGTTGTCCATTACTGCGTAGCAAATATGCCGGGCGCAGTTCCGCGCACATCGACCATCGCACTGACCAACGCCACGCTCCCGTATGCGCGCCGCATCGCCAGGCTCGGGTTTGCAAGAGCGGTGGACGATCCGGGCCTCGCGGAAGGTGTGAACGTCTACCAGGGCGCGATCACCTACAAAGCCGTGGCCGAATCGCAATCGAGGCAGTTCACCTCACTCAGTCAGTTGATGTGACCACCATCCGCGTCGCTGTTCTGCAGGACGGCAATTTTCGCCAGGGCGATGAGACGCTCATCGACCAGTGGCACCGCGACTCGGACGACAAGATGTGGGTCGACATCGAAGATCCCACGCCCGAAGTCCTGGAGCCCCTTCTCGAAACGCGGTTCGGGTTCCACGAGCTCGCAGCCGAGGATTCGTTGTCGGAGAACACGCTGCCGAAGTACGACCGCTTTCCCGACTACGACTTCCTCATCTTCCGCGCCGTCGAGCACCGCAAGTCGACCTACAAAGTCGCGGCATTCCTTGGCCGCAACTTCCTCTTCACCGTGCATCGCGAGAAGGTCGCCGCGATCAACAGCGCACGCGAGCGACTGCCGTCGGATGCGCGCCTGCTGCACAACGGCCCCGATTTTCTCCTCTACGCCATCGTCGATCAGATGGTCGACGCCTACTTCCCGATCCTCGAACAGATCGAGGAGGGCGTGGATGATCTGCAGGAGGACATCTTCAAGGACGCGCAACCGTCGCATCTCGACGACCTCTTGCACCAGAAGCGCGAGATCAACGTCCTGCGGCGGCAGTCGCTCCCGCAGCGGGAGCTGCTCAATCAGATCTCGCGCGGCGACGCACAATTCGTCCAGCGCGATTCGCTCATCTATTTTCGCGACGTCTACGATCACATGTTCCGCATCAGCGAGACGATCGATGTCGAGCGCGACATGATGGCTGGAACGATGGAGGCGTATCTCTCGGTCGTCGCCAACCGCACCAACGAGATCATGAAGGTGCTGACGGTGTTCTCGGCCATCATGCTGCCGCTCACGCTCATCGCCGGCATCTACGGGATGAACTTCGCCAACGAGCCCGAGCTGCACTGGCACTTCGGCTACTACTACGCCCTCGGACTCATGGGCATCACCGCCGCCGGAATGCTGCTCTGGTTCCGCCGGCGCGGCTGGATCGGGAACAAGCATGCGCATCATCGCTCTCGCCCCACCGACCTTTGACGTCGGAACGATCGAGAGAGTTCAGGATGCGGACTCTCTCCGTCGGGCGATCGTCGAGAGCGAGGTGCTGGTACTGGCGCCGCGATACGGGTCGATGATTCGCGAAGTCTGGGCCGATGCGAAGAAGCTGCGCTGGATCCACTCGTTAGGCGCGGGAGTGGAGACGCTTCCGTTCGATCTGTTCCGAGAAAGCAGCGTCATCGTCACCAACTCGAAAGGCATCTACGCCGATGCGCTGGCCGAATGGGTGGTCGCCGCGATGATGTGGTTCGCGAAGGATCTCCGGCGCCTCGCCGCCAGTCAGGCCGATGCGAAATGGGAACCGTTTGCCGTTCAGCGACTCGAGGGCGCAACCCTGGGCATCATCGGCTACGGCTCGATCGGCGAGGCCATCGCCAAGCGCGCCCGCCCGTTCGAAATGAAGATTCTCACCTCGCGCCGAACGGGCGGCACGCCGATCAATGATCTGCTCGCGGCATCCGACTTTGTGGTGCTCTGCACGCCGCTTACGGCGGAGACCCATCACCTGATGAATGCCGACCGCTTCGCCCGCATGCGGACGGACGCGGTTCTCATCAACATCAGCCGCGGTCCGGTCGTCGATGAAGCCGCGCTGACGGAGGCGTTGAGAACACGTCGCATTCGAGGCGCCGCGCTCGATGTCTACGAGACCGAGCCGCTTCCCTTGGAAAGCCTGTTGTGGTCGCTCGACAACGTCCTGCTGTCGCCACACAGCGCGGATCACACGACCGACTCGCACGCGCGGGCGATGGCGCTTTTCCATCGCAATCTCGACCGTTTCGGTCGGGGCGAAGCGCTCGAGAACGTCGTCGACAAGACGGTCGGATACTGACCTCTTGACAGAATAAACGGCGGCACATATTGTTAGCACTCTCAGTGGTTGAGTGCTAATCGCTCAACCCTCCAACGAGTGAGAAGACGCGGCTCACTGCCGCGGCAAGTGCAAGAAAACACAAGCGAAAGGAGCAACAATGGCAGCAACTGCAACCGCAACGAAGCTTCGCCCGCTATATGACCGCATCGTGGTCAAGCGGAAGGACGCAAGGGAAACCATGCGTGGAGGGATCATCATCCCCGATACCGCGAAAGAGAAGCCCCAGGAGGCGGAAGTCATCGCCGTCGGCGAGGGCAAGTTCTCGGACGAGGGCAAGCGGATGAAGCTCGACGTCAAGAAGGGCGACACGGTTCTCATCGGAAAGTACTCCGGAACCGAGATCAAGATCGACGACACCGAATACACGATTCTTCGCGAGGATGAAGTTCTCGCGATCGTCGACTAAGGAGAAGAAAACATGGCAAAGAGAATCACATACAGCGAAGAGGCCCGGCAGGCGATCCTGCGCGGCGTCAACAAGCTGGCCGACGCGGTCAAAGTGACCCTTGGACCCCGCGGCCGCAACGTCGTCATCGAGAAGAAGTTCGGCTCGCCGACGATCACCAAGGACGGCGTCACCGTCGCCAAAGAGATCGAGCTGAAGGATGAGCTCGAGAACGCCGGCGCGCAGATGGTCCGCGAAGTGGCCTCGAAGACTTCCGACACCGCCGGCGACGGCACTACCACCGCCACCGTTCTGGCCCAGGCGATCTATCGCGAGGGCATCAAGAACGTGACCGCCGGAGCCAATCCGATGGACGTCAAGCGTGGCATCGAGATCGCGGTCAAGGCAGCGGTCGAGGCGATCGACAAGATGGCCAAGCCGGTCGAGGGGAAGGACATCGCCCACATCGGCAGCATCTCCGCGAACAACGATGACGAGATCGGCCAGATCATTGCCGAGGCGATGGATAAGGTCGGTAAGGACGGAGTGATCACGGTGGAAGAGGCGCGCGGCCTCGACACGGTCCTCGAAGTCGTCGAGGGCATGCAGTTCGATCGCGGCTATCTCAGCCCGTACTTCGTCACCGATCCGGAGCGCATGGAAGTCGTTCTG
>JBBRMQ010000085.1:0-15380 GCA_038230775.1 Thermoanaerobaculia bacterium | reverse complement strand
GTCTCCGTGGAAGTGTCAAGGATGTCTACGTCTAGAACAGTGGCCGAAGGCCGGGTGAGGGGCGCTACTCCGCGCCCTCATCGCCGCCATCCTCGACCATGGGCGGCTCGGGAATGTCGACCACAGCCTCCAGCGGCACGTGCTCGGGGCGCGGCGCCATGACGCCGCCGATGTTCTTGCGGTATTTCTCGAGGCGCTTGAACAGATGATGCAGGTCATACGTCAGCCGCATCACCGTTCGTCGCAGCTTGTACTTCACGCGGCGGAACGCTTCCAGATCCTCGGCGCGCAGCGTCGGGAAAAAGGCCTGGATCTCGGCGATCCGTTTGCGCACTTTCTCCAGATCCTTGTCGTGGACGTTGAGCATCACTTCCCCGCCGTCGATCAGCATCGGCTCGGTGCCGCTCATCTGATCGTCGAACCAGCGCCACAACTGCACGAGGTCGACGCGGCGTCCTTTGGACAGGAATCGCGTCTCGAGAAGGTCCTGCCGGAAGTAGCCGAGGAGTTTGCGGTCGTCGGTGTGGTTGAACTCGTCGTCGGTGAGGTTGCGCGCGTTCCACACGGCAAAGCGGATGATGTCGTTCCGCGTAGTGCGCAACTGCCGCATCGTCTCATCCAGCACCCGGAACGGCAGTTGGGCGAGCGTCTGCGCTTCCGGCCGCTGGTGTGCAAGAACTTGTGATTGATTTTCAGACATCAATATAATCCACGAATATAAGTAGGATCTTCCGTACCGTTATCGATGACGGACGCGTACGCGGCGACGGCGCCCCGGACTTCGATGCGTCCATCGGTGACGGCGGCGGCAACAATAGCCGTCAGCGGCAGCTGCTGCAACGAGCGCGGTCCGACGGTCGTAACGGCCCGTCCCAGCTCGGAACCGGCGGCATCGTACACGATGACGGTTGCCGCTGCCGGCACGGCTGCGAAGTTCACGAGGCCGACGTTCGTACGAGCGGCAGCGGACTGTTCGATGCCGATGAGCTGCAGCGACGGCCCCTGCGGCGCCCGGATCGCCGGGATGAACTCGCCAAGCGTTCCGCTCGATGACGTGGTGTACGTGCGCGAGGAGATCACTGCGCCATCGGTATCGATGAACAGAACGTCCACCGCGATTCCGGCGGCCTGCGTCACGAGAACCTGTCCCGATGGCGTCGTGCGCCAGACATCGGTTCGCCAGTTCGTGCCGCCGGCACCAAGGGCGTGAATCGTGGGGATGGCGACGGTCTCCGCCGCCTGCGGCAGCCGCTGCGCGGGAATCGTGGTTGCATCGCCCGAGAGATTGTCGACCACCGACCCGTAGGCGATCACGCGCGCGTTGCCGGACACCACCGAAATCTGCACGCGCAGATCTGCGCCGGCGACCGGAACCCGGATCTGTGCGTGGCTGAACGGCGCAATCGCCGTGTCGGTCGTCGCGAGCAACGCTCCGTCCGGCGTCAAGAACGAGAACCGCACGACGCCCGACTGACCGCTCACTTCCGCGACGCCGACATTCGACCGGAACGCGGACGTGTTTTGCAGCGGCGCGATCTGATCGTCAATACCGGCATCGACGGAATTGAACGCCGGCACCGTCTCTCCGAGCGTTCCGCGAGCGACAGCCGTGTACGTGCGGCTGTTGACCACGATGCGATCGGTGTCCCCTGCCAGCTCGAGCTGGCCGATGCCCGTCGTTTGAAACGTCGCGCGCAGGATGTCGTCGAGGACCATCAGTTGATGCGGCGCGATGTTCAGATGCACCTCCGCGAAGGAGGAGTTTCCGTCCGCGCCACTGGGCGTGAAGATCGCTGTGATCGAGGCCGCCAACTCGCTTCGATTGAAGATGCGCACATCGCTCAGGAACGTGTTGTTCCCGGCGCCGGCGATGTGCGCAACCGCCGGAATGTGTTTGCGCAATTCGCGAGCCTGCGGTCGAGCAAGCAGAGCGCGATCCCCAGCGAATCGAATGAGGAGCGACCACGATCGAAGCGCTCCGTCGACAACGAGCTTCCAATCACCCGCAGCGGGGCGACCGCGTAAAACATCCAGGGACTGCAGCGACAGCGCGTCGACGCCGAACGTCCGATCACCACGCAACGCGTCAGCCAGCAGAATCTGAGTTCCGTCCGGCGCGATGAGGCTCACGCGAGACGCCGTGTCGGTCTTCACCCGGACGAAGACGTCGTCGATTGAGCGCCGGTCGTCGATGTGAATCGTCGAGGTCACACTTTGAAACAGCGTGAGCTCGCCGCGCGGTGGCGTTCCGCACGAGCCGACGTTCAGGATCGCGCGCTCGGTCATCGCCCGGCAGATCACATCGTTGTTGACGCCGCCGTTGAGCGCGGCGTCCGCAGCCAGGAGCTTTCTGGCCTGACTGGCAAAGGTCGGATTCGACGGGGCGCCGAACAGACCCTCGAGGACGATCGTGTCGGCCGCTCGACGGCCGGCGTCGATGCCGTAACGCGCCGTCATCGCGACCAGGATCTCGCGCAGGGCCGAGGACCAGATCTCGCCGTTGCGGTGCTCGATGCCCGATTCATCGATCCGCAGAAAGTCGGCCATCGTCCTGGATCCGTCGACGCGTCGCAGACAATCGGAGCCCGCCGGGTAGCTGCACTTCTGATCCGGATCGTCGCCCCAGCAACGCGCATCCCAGTCGCCGATGCAGTATGGATCGCGGCCCGATGCGATCGCCCGCGCGTACTTCGCCGAGAACGCCCAGTAGTCGCCGAACCCCTCGGCCATTGCGCGTGGTTCCGACGCCGAGGAGCCGTTGAACGCGTCGGGAGCGATGGAGTCGTGAATCGCATGACCGAACTCGTGCAGCATGATGTCCGGATCCTCGGCATCGTCCACCCCGCCATCGCCGAAGAAGAGCGCGCCCTGCCCGCGAACGTCGCCACTGGCGTAGAACGAGTTGTCCGATCCGCTCACCGCGTGCGGATCAACGGGAATCGCATAGCCCGCGATGCGACGCGGTCCGACATACCCGAGCGACTGCAGATACCGCTGCGAACGATCGATCTGAAAGTACGCGCTCACCTCTTCGAACTGCGGCTGGCTGCGGTCGAACAACAGCGGCTGCGATGCCTCCGCTCGCGTCGTAAAGGGCGCCTCGCTGTCGATGATCGTCACGTTCGGCCCCGACAACGGACCGTTCGGCGCGAGATCGAGCAGATCGACGATCGAGTAGGCGGCGTCCGGAACTGCCGATGCGGCGTTGCCGTGATCCCGCAAGCTGGGATCGTTCAGCTTCACGACGGGATTCACATCGAACACGCGCGCGGCCGCGGTGAAGAAGCGCGGTTCGATGCGCAGGACTTCGCCGGACGTTGCGTCGCGGTAGATGGCCACCCGGTTTTCGATCTGGCGCGTGGCGAGCCTCGCGATGCCGTTGACGCTGAGGTAAACCAGTTCCGATGAACCAGTTGCCGGTTGCCGGTTGGTGCCTTTTTGCGAAGAGGCACCCTGAACCGGCAACCGGCAACCGTTTTCTGCCTCAACCGAGAGGCGACCATGTAGATCCCGATGTTCGATGCGTTCTCCGCCGACCACCGGAATGCCATCGATGTATTGCTGATAGTGCGTGTGCGTTCCGGTGAGGGACTCGCGGACGTAGTCCACGCGCAGATCTTCGCCACGCGCGCTTGCGGCGATGAAAATCGCGAGAATGAGGACGTGCCGCATGCGGCAAGCGAAACGGACCTCCCCGTCCGATTATTCGTTAGGCCGCGCTGTGTTCGCGTTGGGGAGCGCCGGCCTGCGGGGTGGAGAGCACCGCGGGCAGCGAGAAGGAAAACGTCGTCCCGCTTCCCTCTTTGCTCTCGACCCAGATCGATCCGCTGTGGCGTTCGACGATCTGCTTCGTGATGTACAGGCCGAGGCCGAGGCCGCCGTAGTTCGTCGAGGAGACCTGGCGGCCGCGGTGAAAACGCTCGAACACCTGTCCCAGCTCGTCCGCGGGAATCCCGATCCCGCGATCGGAGACGGATGTGACCACCTGATCCGCGCGCGCATCGACGTTGACGGAGACGTCGCTCCCTTCCGGCGAGTACTTCACGGAATTCTCGATGAGGTTGCCGAGGACTTGTTCGAGGCGGTCCCGATCGCCGGTGACGGTGGAGACCACGGTGGCGTCGATGTTCAGATGGAACTTGCGCTCGCCGCCCGCGGTGTGATGACGCTGGACCACTTCGCGAACGAATGTTTGCCACGGGATCGGTTCGCGCCGGATTTCCAGGCGGCCGGTCTCGATGCGCGACACATCGAGCAGCTCGAGGATCAGACGCGACATGCGGTCGATCTGGTCGAGGGCGATCGACAGGTACTCTTCGGACGTCTCCAGATCGTTCTCGCGGATCAGCGTCTTCGCCAACTGTGTGTAGCCCTTGATCGAGGTGACCGGAGTGCGCAGCTCGTGCGACGCGATCGAGAGAAACTCGTCCTTCAGGCGCGAGAGATCTTCGACCTTGCGGCGTGCGTCCACCTGTTCCGCGTAGAGCTTCGCGTTCTCGATGGCCAGTGCCGCGCGCTCCGCAAGAATCTCGGCCAGCGGCAGCTTGTCGTCCGTCATCCGGCGATCGGGATCGTTCGCCGCGATCACCAGCGCGCCCAGCATCTCGCGCCGCGTCCGTAGCGGAAGGATGAGCAGCGAGGCCAGCTGCCCGGTTGGCGCGTGATACGACGTCACGTTTTGCGAAGAGCCTCCGCCGGTTCCCACATTCGACATCAGCGCGGGATATCCCGTGCTCACGACCTGTCCGATGATGCCCTCGCCGACGACGAGCGGCTGCCGATAGATGTACGACCACGCCAGTCCGAGCGACGCCATGTCGCGGTGGTAGATCGAGGACACGCGCAGCTCATTCGAGTCGGAGGCCTTCAGAATCACGCCCGCCCAGTCGCCTAACACCTCCGCCACACGCTCGGCGATCGCCTGCGACACCCATTCGGGATCGATGTTGCTGGCGAAGAAGGCGCCGGCGTCGGCGAGAATCTGCGCGCGCTCGGCCTGTAGGTGCATCTCTTCTTCGATCCGCTGACGCTGGGTGACGTCGCGGAACGTGACGATGACACCGGTGACGCGGCGATCCTCGTGCAGCGGCGTAGCGCTCACTGAAATCGCGACGCGGCGATCGTCACGCGCGACGAGGAGAGTTACGTCCTGCACCGGCTTGCCGGTGGCGAGCGCCTGCGCCGACGGAAGCTCCTGCGGATCGATCGGAACGCCATTCTCCCTGCGGAGCCGGTAAGCCTCCGGCTGCTTGTAGATCGGAATGCCGACGTCACCGCGGCCGAGGAGGAGTTGGCCGGCTGGATTGATGTAGACGGACTTGCCGTCGCCGTCCACGAGCATGACGCCGTCCGCCATTCCCGCGATCATCGTTTCCATACGCTTGACCTGCCGGTTGATCGAGCCCGCCAGCGACTTCTCGATACGCCAGATCGCGTAAGCCGCCAGAAGAATGATGGCGATCCCGACCAGAACCATGAGCAGCGTCAGAAGCTGACGCGTCCCACTCATCTGCTCCAGCTCGATCGATTGCCGGCGCCGGTGTTCATCCAACAGTGTGCCGGCGTAATCGGGACTCGACCGGTGAACCCTTGCCGCCTCGAGCATGTATTCGTTGGCGTTCCCGAGCTTCCCCTCCCGCACGAGCTCGATCTGCTGGTCGGTGATCCGTTTCACCTCGCGGAAGTGCGCGCGAAGTTGCGAGACAAGTTGTCCGTCGTGCGGATCACTGCTCAACTGCACGGCGGTAATCGCGTCTTTTTCGAATTCGCGGACAGCGTCATCGTACTGTTGAAGGAATTGCGTCTGCTGGGTGAGCAGGTAGCCGCGCGCGGCGGCCATGATTCCGACGACGTCCCCGTCCATCTGCTGCACGGCGTCGAGAAGCACCTCCGACCCGTGGACGATGCGGTATTCCTGGCGCTTGCTGGCCTGAAGAACGATCAGGGCTAGAGACAGTCCGATGACGATCAATGCCGTCAGCGCTGCGAACGCGCCCCATAATGTACGGCGGATTGTGGAATCCATTGCTATTGTCGGCGTCGTCGATGCAAATTCAACGCCTCAGCAAGTCTCGCACAATCAAAGAGTTCCGCACTAGCAATCGTGGAATGCCGAATGCAATATTGAGCAGAATACTGACCAGACAGGAGGGTTCACCGTGGCACTCAGACCTCTACGGAACGCGACGATCACGTTCGGCCTCGTTTCCATCCCGGTTCGCTTCTATACCGCGACGAAATCTGAAGACGTTCATTTCAACCTTCTCCACGAGAGCTGCGGAAGCCGCGTCAATCGCAAGTGGTGGTGTCCGAAACATGAGGAGATCATCCCCACGGAAGAGCTCGTCCGCGCCTACGAAGTGACCAAGGGCAAGTACGTCACGTTCACCGATGAAGAGATCGAGACGCTGGAGACCGATGACAATCGCGCGCTCGACATCACAGCGTTCGTCGACCTGTCGGAGATCGACCCCCTCTTCTTCGAAAAGGCTTATTACCTCGGCCCCTCGCCCGGCGGCGGCAAGACGTACAAGCTCCTCTCCACCGCGATGAAGAAAGAAAACAAGGTCGCGGTCGCGCGATGGATCGCGGCTGGGAAAGAGCATCTCGTGGTGCTGCGCCCCTACGAAAAAGGGCTCGTTCTCCACACCATGTTCTACGCCGACGAGGTCCGCGACTTCGACTCGATCGACCTCGAAGACGCGCCGATCAAAGACAAGGAAGTGGCGCTGGCCGAGATGCTCATCAACGAACTGACGGAGGAGAAGTTCGATCCGCTGCAGTTCAAGGACGAATATCGCGAGCGCCTGCTCGACCGCATCAAGGCCAAGTCGAAAGGCAAGGCCATCGTTGCGGAAGAAAGGGAACCGGAGAAAGGCGGCGAAGTCATCGACATCATGGAAGCGTTGCGTCGGAGCCTCGAGAGTGGACGCCGCTCTCCGAAGAGCGCGCCGAAAAGCACTGCCGCGAAGGGCACCGCCACCAAGTCGCGGGTGCGTGCCACCAGCAGCAGGAAGCGCAAGGCTTCGTAGCGCATGAGCGACCAGCTCCTCAAGAAGTACCGGCAGATGCGCGACTTCGGCGATACGCCGGAGCCGTCCGGCGGAAAACCGAAGCGGAGGAAGGGGCCGATCTTCGTCATTCAGAAGCACGCCGCATCGCGCCTGCACTACGACTTTCGCCTCGAGATGGAAGGCGTCCTCAAGTCGTGGGCCGTTCCGAAAGGGCCTTCGTACGATCCGGCCGTGAAGCGTCTGGCGATGATGACCGAAGATCACCCGTACGACTACGCATCATTCGAGGGAGTGATCCCGGAAGGCAACTACGGCGCGGGGAACGTGATCATCTGGGACAACGGGACGTGGGAGTTCATCGAGCCGGGAGACGATCCGGTGAAAGCCGTCAAGCAGGGCAAGCTCACGTTTCGAATGTTCGGCAAGAAGATGTTCGGCGAGTGGGCGCTGGTGAAGATTCACGGCCGCTCGCCAAAAGGGAACGAGTGGCTACTGCTCAAGCATCGCGACCAGTTCGCGAATCCGGACGTCGATGTGACTGCCGTGGCGCCGCGCTCCATCATCTCGAATCTCGACGTGGAGGAGATCGGCGAAGAACGCACGTGGGAGAGCAACCGGAAAGCGGCGTCGAAGCGTGCGCCCACTCTGGCCAGCCGGCTGGAAGCTCAGAAGAAAACTACGACGAAGAAGCGGGCGTCGTCATCCGCCGCGCGACCGACTCGATCTCCAGCGAAGCGCTCTCGAGCAGCTTCTTCTCCGACTCGAAGCTCGCCCGCCCGATCCCCTCGGCCAGCGGCACCCACTCGACGTCGTCGACCTCGCTGAGCTGCGGTGTCAACGTTCCGCCGGTCTGCAGCATCAAATAGAAGTCGACACGCTTCTTGATGAGCGTGTCGCCGGCGCGGAAGAAGTATTCGATCGTGTCGAGCGGTTTGACGATCTCGGCTTCGAGGCCGGTTTCCTCCAGGACCTCGCGCAGCGCCGCGGCCTCGGACGTCTCGCCCTCGGAGACCGCGCCTTTCGGCAGTCCCCAGCGCGTGCGCCCGCGAGTGGCGATCATCGCGATGAAGGGTGCTCCGTCCCGGAACATGATGACCGCACCGCCGGACGAGTACTCGTTCTTCACTTTCCCCTTACCGGCCACCATCCCGTCATTCTACTCCGACGAAAAAAAGTGACGTTTCTGTGAAACAAGCGTAGGATTTTTTCCGTCCTAAACAATAAAGGAGGCCCGCATGCCTTGGCTGACCACCGTAACGATCGTTGGGGTTGTCGTCCTCGCTGCACTCGTCTGGCTTTTCATCCGCACGCGATCGAAGGATCTGATCGAAGAGATGATGACGAAGAGACGCGCGACCGCGAAGGCTGTCGCACGGGCCGAGTTCCTCGAAGGGCCGAATCGCATCCCGGTCGCGCTGTCGCTGATGGACGATCGCATCGTTTACGAGAACCCCGACATCGATGCATATCTGGAGACGAAGAACATCGAAGAGATCGAGTACGACGATGAGACGTCGACCGGTCACTCTGTTCACGGCCGCGTGTTGCGACTGCGCTCGCACGGCCACACGTTCGAGTTCGAGCTCGACGGCCCGATGGCGCATCACTTCGAGACGGTGCTGCCGGCGAAGCACAGCGATTCGGGTCAACGGCGCGCGGGTTAGCCCCACACTCGGAATTTGCGCTTTTTCGCGACCTGTTAAGCTGTCGGTCCGCGTAAAAGGATCGGGGTGTAGCGCAGCCTGGTAGCGCACCTGCTTTGGGAGCAGGGGGTCGGAGGTTCGAATCCTCTCGCCCCGACCATTTTCAGGACTGAGGTTCGAGGACTGAGGGCTGAGGGCGTAACTCAGTCCTCATCACTCAGTCCTCAGTCCTTATGAAGGGTCCCCGTAGCTCAGTCGGATAGAGCAACAGCCTTCTAAGCTGTGGGTCGCTGGTTCGATTCCAGCCGGGGACACCAATCTCCACCTCCCGGCGATCGCCTCCTAAGTGGCGTACGATAGCCGGGTCCAATTCCAATCCGAGCTGTACCGGCCCAGGGCAAATTCCTGCCCACGGCCGCCCTAGGTCATGAACCGGCGCAAGTGCGCCAAGGAGGACTCTTGAATCTAGTCGCCCTATTGCTTCAGTCCGACGTGCAGGCACCGAGCACGGCCATGATGCTCGTCCCGACGCTCGTTTCTCTCGCGATTCTCGTCGTGATGATCGCCGCGATGTGGAAGGTCTTCGAGAAGGCGGGAGAGCCCGGCTGGGCCGCCATCATTCCGATCTACAACATCCTCGTGCTAATCAAGATCGCCGGCAAGCCGATGTGGTGGGTGATCCTGTTCCTGATCCCCTTGGTCAACTTCATCGTCGCCATCATCACGATGATCGCCTTGGCCCGCAACTTCGGCAAAGGCACCGGCTTCGCCCTCGGCCTGACATTCCTCGGCATCATCTTTTTCCCGATGCTCGCCTGGGGCGACGCGACCTACCATCCGCAGATGGCCGCCTGAGATTCAACGCCGGCTCGCGTGAACTCTCACGCGGGCCGTGCAAACTTCGCCAGCACCTTGCGCAGCGCCGCGTGGCTACTGGCCACGTCCACCTCGCGCTGCAGCAGCTCCACGTAGCGTTCGGTGGTGAGCATCTGCTCGACACGCTCGGCGACGGCTCGCGCGTCGGCGATCTCGAAGTCGCGCCGAACCATCTCGTCGATCTGCACGATGATCGCGGTCATCGGCTTGAGCCACGCGAAAAACGGATCGTCGTTGATGAGGCGCAGCAGATGATTCGGGCTCTCGACCGGCGCATAAGCAAACGAGTAGTCCGATTTTGCGGCGTCGATCAGATAGCGATGAAGCGGCAGGAGGGCCTTGGAAAGCTCGCGAAGAGCGCTTCGCAGTGCGCCGCGCTCCGGCGAGTCCGGCGTGTGCATCGTGCGCGCGTAGAACTCGTTCTTATCGAAGCTCATGCGCCAGAATAGAGCACGAAGGGCGCCCAGTACAGAGGCCGGCGGTAAACGCTTTTCGAGCGCAGCAGATTCAGTTTTGCCGCTCGCAGCGCGGCCGCCGGAGTCTCGCCCCGCTCGATTCCCGCATACATCGCATCCATGAGCTGTGGCGTGGCGCTGTCGCTCACCTCCCACAACGCGGCGATCACCTGATGCGCCCCCGCGCGCAGAAAGGCCCACGCCAGCCCGACGAGTCCCTCACCGGCGTACGCGCGTTGTCCCGCACCGTGACAACTGGAGATCGTGACGAGCTTCGCACCGATGCGATGCCGCAGGATGTCGCGCGCATAGAGCTTGTAACCATTCGCGTCGCGGCCTAACACGATCGCCGAATCGAGCGCGTGATTCCCGCCCGACACTCCGTGCGCGACGAAGTGGACATAGCCATAGCGCGGCGATGCTGCGGCGGCGTACGCTCGTGGCGTCGCGCGAACGCCATCGAGAAGCGTGCGGTCGCGAAAGTGCGCGCCGACCCGCTGCACTTCATCGGCAGCCCAGCTCAATGCAGGAAGAGCGGGATCGGCCTGCAGAGGATTTCCGACCAGCAGCATGGACTGCGCCGCCGGCGGCCCACCCGCTTTCGCCAGCAGCTGCACCGAAGACGCCGTCACGATCGTCACGTCTTCGATCCAGTAGTGAGGCCGCGGCGTCGAAATTACGAGCGTCTCGAAGTTGAGGGCGTTGAGATGCTTGTCGGCGACGATCATCACGTTCTGGCCGCGAACGCCACCCGCAGGCTCGACGAGCATCGACCACAACCGCGCGCCGTGCGCCGCGCTCATCTCCAGCGTTCCGCGCGGTCCGGCAAGATCCGCCTGATACGCGTCGATCGCCGCGTTGATCTCGCCCTCGGGCGCGAGCTTCAGTGCGGAGATCGAATCGGGTGTGATCACCCACAAAAACGAGATCTTGGGCGTGAGCCAGTACGACAGAATCGTTCCTCGCTCCCGCGCCGCGGCGCGAAACTCGACGCGCGTCTGTTCCGTCCGAGGCAGGCCGAGACCATCACTCAGCGCTCGGGCGCGACTGGACTCCGCCACGCGAAGGGCATCCGTCGGACGTCCGTCCACGATCAGAAACTCGATGAAGTCGTTGACCAGCGCGTCGAGGGTCGTCGTGAAGGCGAGGCGCAGCTCGTCCGACTTCAACTCGCCACGCGCTTCCTCCGACAGCGCGAGTGCGCGCCTGAATTCTTTCTCCGCCGACGCGCGCTGCCTGTTGTTCGCGTGATACTCCGCCAGAAAGACGAGCGCCTCGAGCCTCGCCGTGCGGCTTTTCGCTCCGGCGACGACTCCTTGATAGATCGTCTCCGCTTCCGCTCCGCGGCCTAACTTCTCGAGAATGCGCGCACTCGTGACGCGCGTTCGCTGCAGCGCTTCGACGTCGCCGCGTGCCTGGCGTACCTGCTGCGCCTGATCGTTGAGCCGGCGCGCCGTGTCGAAGTCCTGGGCACCGAACGCCGCACGCGCGAGGTTCTCCAGCAACGTGTCGCGCGCCGGACTGTTCAACTCCTCGGCGATTGCCAGCGCCTGGCGATAGTAGTTCGCCGCCGGGGAGTACTGCTGACGGTCCAGGTATGCGTTGCCGAGCTGCATCAGGGCGACGACGCGCTCGTTCTTGCGGCCGAGACGCGCGTTCTCGGCATCGACGGCGGAGAGGACGTCCACCGCGCGGTCGTAATCGCCGGACGCTACGTACAGCCATCCAAGGTTGGTGCGGGAGAAGAGGGCGAGGGCGGTGTCGCTGTTTTCGGTTGCGATCGCCAGCGCCTTGCCGTTGGCTTCGATCGCCTCGTCGTAGCGTTCCTGCTGCCCGCGCAGTTTTCCCAGGGCCCCCCACGCGCGCGCCGTGGTGCGCGGCTGCTGACTCTTCTGCAGCGCGAGACGGAGGTCGCGTTCTGCCGCCGTCCAGGCATGCGTGTTGATCTCAAAATCCGCCTTGCGAACGAGAACCGTCGCGCTCAGCTGCGAATCGTGACTGGCCGCAGCGGATGCGGCGGCGAACGAATCGGCCGCGCCGTGAACATCGTTGCAATGCGCCTGCGCCGTTGCCAGCGCCAGCGATCGGTCGACGCCGATCTTCGTGCGCGCCAGTCGCGTGGGCAATCGCAACGTATGCAGATACGCGGTCGTCTCTCCGCAGCTCGCGCTGCTGTTGAGGATGTCGCCGCGCAGGACGCGAAGCGACCACGCATCGTCCGCGTCGCTCGATCGGAAACGACCGAGCGCTTCGTCCACAACGCGCTGCGCTGTCTTCAGATCACCGCGAGACCACGCGGCTCTCGCCGTTGCCAGCGCGGCCTCTTCCGGCGTCGCTGCCTGCGCAGTCGCCGCGATGAGGATCAGGAGCGCGAGCGTCCTACGGTGCCGGCGGGATGTCGCCGCCGTTTCCGCCGCCGCCGCCGACTGTGCCTCCGCCGCCGGTGCCGCAGCCCAGCTCGATGCGCAGCATGTTGATGCGGCGGTATCCACGTTCGATGATGACTTCGCCGATGAAGATCTTACCGAAGTGCGGGACCAGAACAACGTTGTTGTAATAGCGGATGCCCGGCAGCTCCGCTTCGGCGTCGTTCAGCAGCGTCTTGCGCTCGCTCGCACTCAACTGTGGAACGCCGGCAATCGCCTTGACGATCGTCGTATGCACGATCGCGTCCTTCACGCTGCCGTGGCCGTACAGGAAACCCCGTTTCGGATCGCCTTTTCGCAACGACTCGAACGTGGGAAACCGCGCGAAGGTCTCAGTATCGAAAGCGAGATCGATCTTCTGGCCGGCAACGATCAGATTCTGGATCGCGCTGCCGGTGACCGAGACGTCCGCTTCATCGATGACGCCCTTGCGGGTCTCACGCACGCGATGCACCGACGTCACGCGCGCGTTCACGAAGTCGGCGTGCACCTGCAGAAAACGCAGATTGCGAACGGTAGCTGAGGCGTCGGTGTGATAGCTGCCGTCGGGATCCTGCGAACCCACCGCGCGAGCCATCGCTTCATCGAAGACCACCGCGTCCTGAAAGTTGTAGTCGCGCACCGACGAAAACGCCTCGCCACCAGTCGGCGCGAGGATCGCCTGCGCCTGCGTGGGAACCGTTGTCTTGCTCGGATGTTCGAAGCGTGCAGAAACGCCAAACGCATCGCCGTGATAGATGTACGAGCCCTGCTGCAGATTGAACGACATGCCGCTCCTCCTCTAGCGAACGTCGAGCGGCGCGCTGCCCACCGTTGACGAGTCGCCACCCACGATCACCACTGTGTATTTGCCGGACTGCAGGAGATGAGGCGGAACATACACCGTAATCGTGTCGCGCGCCTCGGTCGCATTCACCGGAAGGGACACCCGGGGCCGATTGCTGCTGTCGCGAATCTCGATGCGGTAGTTGGGGTAGGCGGGCTGCGGAGGAATGTCGACGTAAAACGCGAACGGCTTCGATGGGTCGTCGACGACCGTCGACGGCGCGGCGCCGCGCGTTCCCATCGTGAGCAGCGAGTAGGAACGCAGCACGTGTGGCGCGGACTGGCGACGAAGACTGGCGTTCTGCAATCCGAGGACGACGATCGCAATCGCGGCAGCCGCGGTGAGCACCCAGGGCAGTGTGCGGACCGGCTTCAGCCGGTCGGCCTGAACGCGTCCCGCGCGGATGGAGTCGATCATCAGGCTGCCGTCGCGCACGTCGCGCGCGCATTCGGAGCAACCAAAGTAGTGCTCCTCGAACGCGTTTCGCTCCTCGTCCGTCATCTCGCCGAGGAGATATCGCGCGCTGGCCATCGTGTCGTTTGCCTCTGAATGCTCCATGTCTCTCAGTTCCGTAGTGATGGCTTGCCAGCCGTCGTTTCAGATTTGAACACGCCGATTTCGGCACCTTTGTATTCACCGCGGAACTTCTCCTTCGCGCGATGCACGAGCACGCGGAGGTAATTCCGGTCGACGCCAAACGCCCGGCAGATCTCGTCCTTCTCGCGATCCTCGAGAAAGAGCGCGCGGAGGATGTCGGCATCGCGGGGCTGCAGTTGCTCGAGTACACGTCGTACGCGCGCGCGCGTCTCGCCGGTGACCAGCGCCTGATCGACGAGCGTCGCGGAGTCCGCGACTTCGGAGTACTTTGCGTCGTCAAGCTGATCGGTGCGTTTGCCCGCCCGCCAGGTCTCCAGCAGGACGTTGTTGCAGACGGAGTTCACGAACGCGCCTAACTTGCGACCATCGCGCACACCCTCGGCCGATCGCAGCGTGCGGAAGACGCGAGCGAAGACCTCCTGCCGCGCGTCATCCACGGCCTCCATCGACCGTAAACGGTTGCGGAGCTTGAGCAGCAACAGCTCGCCGAAATAGCGAACGAAGTGCTCTTCGGTGAAAGGGTCACCTTCGCGCAGACGGCGCACATAGTCGTCAGAGAATTCGTAGAGCTGCACGGCGTGACCGGTACTCTACAAAAAATCACGCCTCCACGGTTGGCTGGGGAAGGGTGGTGTAGGCAGTCGCCAACCGTGGAGGCCGTGAAAACGTGTGGAGGGTCAGTCTACCGCAGTTAACGGCGAAGGGGTTAGATGGACTAGAATGCGCGGCCGCGGCGGCCGGAATTCACGTCCGGCGCAGCCCGTTAGGATGTCCCGCTCGCACCCATAGCTTAATTGGATAGAGCATCTGACTACGGATCAGAAGGTTGCAAGTTCGAGTCTTGCTGGGTGCACCAAACGATTCCCAAACGACGGCGGGCTCTGAGGCCCGCCGTTGTACTCTTTGAACATGACTCAGGCGCAGTGGATGGAAGAAGCCCTTGCGCTTGCGGAAGAGGCCGCTCGCGACGGAGAGATTCCGGTCGGGGCGGTCATTGTCGATCGCGAGGGCACGGTCATCGGCCGCGGCCGCAACCGTCGCGAATCGGGCGACCCCCTCGGTCACGCCGAGTTATTGGCGATTGCCGAGGCGGCGAAGGCCATCGGCAACTGGCGATTGGAAGGTACGACGATGGTCGTGACCCTCGAGCCGTGCGCGATGTGCGCCGGCGCGCTGGTCAACGCGCGCGTCGATCGTCTGATCTTCGGCGCCTCCGATCCGAAAGCCGGTTTCTGCGGCTCGCTCGGAAATCTCGTCGAGGACACCCGGCTGAATCATCGGCTGGAGGTCATCGGCGGGTTCCAAGCCGATCGATCAAGAGCTCTTCTGCAGGCATTCTTCCAGTCGCTTCGCAAACGTTCGCTGAACACGGAGAGGTGGCAGAGTGGTTGAACGCGGCGGTCTCGAAAACCGTTATACCTTCACGGGTATCGGGGGTTCGAATCCCCCCCTCTCCGCCAGGCGGCACGGCCGCCCTGCGCTTGGTTGGCATAGCCTCCTTCAGGCTGTACGAACAATGGACGCGAGCGGCGAGCACGCAGATG
>JBBRMQ010000084.1:0-15426 GCA_038230775.1 Thermoanaerobaculia bacterium | reverse complement strand
TGCAGGTGATACGCCGCCTCCGTCTGCGGCACGCCACTACCGCGAGCGTCGGGAAAGAATCTCGCGAGAAGATACCCGGTCACGAGGCTGACGAGCGTAGGGACCGCCAGCAATCGCAGAGGTGACGGAGCGGACCCGAATAGAACGTGCCTCGTCCCTTCGATGGCGAGTGTAAAGAGCACGGCGGCGAGACCGCCGAAGACTCCGAGCAGGATGGTCAGCGCGAGAAACACCTGGTTCTCGCGAAGGCGAAGTTTCTCGGTCGTGAGAAGCGCGCCAAACTTCATCGTTCGATTCCTTTGTATTTGCGCCCGATGAGAAGGAGCGCGCGATCCAGCCCCTGGGGTTGGCCGCAGCTTCCGGTCGCCTTCTCCTCGATCTTGAAAGCGAGGTCTGCGCCGGTGCGGACCAGTTCAGGGTCCTGACGCAGTTTTTCCGGTGTGATCGTCAGCTTCAGCGCCAGAGCCTCGTTCCGGAGTTGCTCTGGTTCAGAAGTTTGCGGGCCCCCTGGGACAAGCGGACCCTTGCCGGCACAATCCTCCAGATGTTTTACCGATTGATCGAGAGCGGCAGTAAGGCGGCCCGCGCGCTCCTGGAACGTTAGGCGCGGCAGGAGTGGATCGCTCGATTCGATGAGATGCGTGGTTTCGAGCAACTGTGCCGTAGACCTGGAACTGGCGTCGCGTTCCAGAGCCAGCGTCAGGAAACGGTCCGCGGTCTTGTAGTCACCCAGCCGAAATGAAGCCGCTCCGGCTCCCTGAAGCGCTTCGATGTTCTTCGGGTCCAGTCGAGCCGTTTCGGTGAAATTCTGAAGGGCATGCTGGTTATCCCCGACTTCCATGAAGAGCTGGGCGATCTGGAGGTGAGCCTTCGGGGTGTCCGGGGTATCGGCGCTGAGCGCGAGCAACTCAGCGAGGGCACGGCTGTCATCTCTTCGGTCGAGAAGCAGATGAATCAGCTCGAGGCGGAGCTGCCGCCTCCGCTCGTCCACCCTCTCTCCGGTCCAGACTCCGTACAGCGCGTGACGGTAGTAAAGCACGGCCTGCGGTATCTGGCGCTCTCGAGCTGACAGCCGCGCCAACTCAAGGTTGATCTGCGGACTGTCGGGCGCAGCTTCACGCAACCGCATCAGTGCCAGTTGCGCCTCGTCGTCGTGACCGTGGGCTGCGAGAGCCTTTGCCAAAAGGAACGCATAGTCACCGTTGTTTCGATCGTCGGTGGTTGCGTGGCGCAACGAACTGATCGCGGCCTCGGGATCGTTTTTCGCCAGCTGCTGCTCTCCCAGCTGATACCAGTAGGTGGCAATCCGTGAGTTACGCTGGCGGTTGGCCTCCGCCATCTGCCGGGTGAATAGATACGTCGGGATCGCCGCCGCCGCGAGCATCACAAGCAGCAGGAGTTCCCGGTGGACGAGCTGAAACTCCCGTTCCTGGCTGCAGGACTCGCAGATTCCACTGGACAACAGCTTTTGGCATTTCGGGCATAGAGAGATGTCGTTCAAGCAGGGGCTATTCTAGGTGAAACAAGCGGGCCCCCGATCCTCAAACGACTCTGGTTTCTTCACGCTTGATTTTGCCAAGTCCGGCACTCAGAGTGGGGCAGGCTCGGCGGACAATCAGGAATTCAGGAAGCAGATCGGTCTCGCGAAATAGGAGACGGACAATGATTTCGAGAATCTCGTTCACGGCTCACGCAGTTTGGCTCACGGTTGCGGCCCTTGTGATCACACCGGCCCACGCCGCCTGGCGGAGCGAGGGTCCTTTCCTCGGTTCCGTGGTCGACGTGGCAATCGACGCGGCAAATCCTGACACGCTGTACGCGGCCACCGGCGCTGGCGGCGTCTGGCGCAGCGACGACGGCGGGCAACATTGGATTCTGCCCGGCAGCGAGATGGTCAGCCGCCCGCTTGTATGGATCGAAGTCGATCCGACAACCCCGTCGACGATCTGGGCCGGCATCGATAATCCGGGGAACGCGGGTCTCTGGCGTTCGATCGACCGCGGCAAGAACTGGGCACCGGTGCGACCCGACAAGTCGTCGTTCATCCTCGACCAGCCGATGGCGTTCGCGCCCTCGAATCCGGCGATCATTTACACGCCGTCGACGAATCTTCACTACCGCAGCGCCGACGGCGGAAAAACGTGGGAGAGCTTCCGCGTGCCGGGTCAGGATGCGTACGCCTTCGCGATCGATCCGAAGAATCCGAAGATCATCTACGCCGGCGGACGTGGGACCGAGCACAACATGTCCCGCAGCTCGGACGGAGGGAAGACGTGGAAACCGGTCGGTGAAGGTCTTCCCGATCGGAGCATCAATCTGGTGAAGATCCCGCGGGAACAGCCGTCAACCATCTACGTGACGACCGGTTTCGGACAGATCTACAAGAGCGAGGATGCGGGCGGCTCGTGGAAGGAATTAGACCTTGGTCTGCAGGGAACGGAGAAGCTGTTCAGCCTCGATCTCGATCCTCACGATCCGCTCGCGCTCTTCGCCGGGACCGAGAACGGTTTGCGCAGGAGCACGGATGGCGGCGCGACGTGGAGCACCGTCGGCGGCGGGCTGGGAAGCTGGTTCTGTAAGGGCGTTGCGTTCCATCCGAAGAAGAAAGGAACGGTGTACGCCGGTACCACCGGCCAGGGGTTTTTCAAGAGCACGGATGGCGGCGACACTTTCGAGCGCTCCAGTAGCGGGCTGGGCGCGGGATGGATCGAGAAGATTTATGCACCGGCGGGAGGCCCCGGGCCGATCTTTGCGCAGTTGAAAGTGGGGTTGTACCGGCAGGACGGACCCGGTGCGTGGACGGAAATCTCCGCGCCATTCTCTCGCGAGGAGACAGCGGAGATCGACGGCGTGTTGTTCGATCGCCAGTCGGCGAACAGAGTCTATGTCCATGATGGCGCTCGCTGGTGGCGCTCCGATGATGCGGGGCGCGCGTGGCATGAGGTGGAGGTGCCGGAGCCGAGCATGAGAGACATGATGAAGGGCAAACTCGCCGGCCCGAATTTCAAAAGTCTTGCGCAGGATTCCGGCGATCCGAAAATCTTCTACGCCGGCGGCTCGTCATCGAAAGACATGGGTGGTGTGCCCGTGAACAGGTCGAGTAATGGCGGCAAGAGCTGGGAGCCCGCCGGTACTGGAATCGCGGGCGGCGTCACGCTCCTGCGCGCCGTCGCCCCGGGCGTTGTCTACGCGGTGGCAGGAAAGGACGGCGTCTATCGCACGGCGGACGGCGCGCGGAGCTGGAGTCTCGTTCGACCGGGAGAGATCAAAGATCTTGCGGTCGATCCGACCAGGCCCGAACGCTTGTTCGTTGCCACCAAGGAAGGCCTCTATCGCAGCACCGACACCGGCGCGACGTGGTCGAAAGTCTCGAAGGGGATCAAGGGAGACGACGTGGAAGCGGTGGTGGTCGCACCTTCCGGCGGCAAGGTCTTCTGCGGAACGTTTGATGGCGTGTTTTTCAGCGCCGATGGCGGCGACACATGGACCGCGCTGAATGACGGTCTGATGAACACCGACGTGCGTTCGCTGGCAATTGCCGGTGGCAGTTCTCCGCGGCTCTATGCCGGCATCGCCGCCGGAAGCGTTCATTCGACGGAACTGCCGTAGTTACGGCCTGTGTGAGGACCGGCTTTAGCCGGTCGACCGGCTGAAGCCGGTCCTCACACGTTCACATCTTCGTAATTCTGCCGGGTTTTCCATCGAGCCTGAACTCGACGAGGCCTGCGTTCTCGACGTAAACCAGCCAGCCGATCGCACGGCAGAAGACTCCACCGCTCAATGCAACGTAGCTCACTTTGCCCGCTGGTGCGCCGAGCAGCGCAGGGGCCTGCTTGACGAGCTTCGGCACCACGGAGAAGTCGACTTTCGACAGAGCGATCTTCTTCGTGCAGTCGCCGCTCGTCGCCTCCTTTGGGCCGGTCACTGTGCCCGCGGTGTACTCGTACTCGCCACGGCCGCTGGGACTGTCGGCCTGCGGCACAATTGCCAGAGCGGACTTCTCATAGATGTTCAGCTCGTAGACTTCGGGAAGGCGGCCAGGGAGTGTCGCGGCGAGTTGGGTGAGGTCTTCGAACAGACTTCCTTTTTCTTCAACCTTGTGTTTGTCCGCAATCGCGGCGACTTCCTCTCCCTTGTCCGGCTCGACGCGAAACAGCGCGTTGCGCGCAACGAGTCGCATCCGGCCGTCGGCGCTGGTGAGCGCTTCTCTCAACATCGGGATCGCCTCGCGCGCGGACGTTCCCATTTCCCCGAGTGCGGTGACAGCCGCCTGTTGGACGGAGGGCCACTTGTCGCCCTTCGCGGCCTTGATCAGCGCCGGAACCGCGGATGACGCTTTCGGGCCGATTTCGCCGATCGCCTTGGCGGCGTCCTCTCGCGTCTCGTTTTGCGGATGCGTATCGAGACACTGGACGAGGTCCGGCAGCGCGGGGAGCGCGGCCGCTTTCATGCTTCCGAGCGCAGAGGCCGCGGCGCCTGATGTGTTCTGGTCACGGGAGCTGAGCAGTCCGGCGAGCACGGGCACTGCATCCTTCAGCGGCGGATCGTAATGACCGATGGCGTGGATTAAGGTTGAGGTGTCGCGGTTCCCCGGGTTCTTCAGGATCTCGAGGATGCGCGGAGCCAGCGCCCGGTCTCTCCGGCCGACGATCTTCCGTAACGCTTCACGCGCGCCGCTCCTGACATCCGAATCGATGTCCGCGCTGGTTTCCGAGCATTCCCACGCCGGATCGAAAAGCTCAGTGGCAGGTGCTTCGGTCGTCAGCGCTTCCAGGCCGACCACGCGATCTTCGCAATCGGGTCGCGTGAGCAGGCGGCGGTAAGAAGGAACGAGCTTCGATTTCGGTGTTCCGAGCTTCATCAACGCTCCGGCCGCATTGCCGACGACGGTCCCTGACGGATCGTCCAGCGCCTTGGTGAGCGCCGGGATCGCCGGTCGCGATGCTTCGCCGAGGTGCCATAGAGAAGCTGCCGAGTTGGCGCGCACCGCCGCCGAGGAGTCGGTCTCGAGCGCGGTGATGAGGATGGGAACCGATTCCGTAGATCCCAACTGCCCGAGCTGCCAGGCGGCCTCCGCGCGAGCGGAGCCATCACGATCGCCTTGCAGTGTCTTTTCGAGTTTCTGAATTTCTTTCGAGCTCGCTCCGGACGAGGCGATCGGAAAGCTCAGAGCGAGCACGATGGCGAGGGATGCGAATCGTCGCATGAATACCTCCTTGAGTTGGAAGACGGTGCGGCGATTCTATGCTGCTTCATTTCGAGCGGAACAAGAAGCGACACGCGTCCACCTCGATGTCACGCCCGAGCATAGCTGATGGAGCGCGAAGCGAGGTGTGGGGCCAGTCCTCTGACTGGCCGGCCAGCCGGAGGGCTGGCCCCACACTGTCGCTCCGCGACTCAGAATCTCGAGTGAGATCTCATGGCGACTGCTTCGCCACCCGTTGACGTCGTGCGCCACCGCGATTACGATTAACCAAATGGTTAACCGTTCGTCGGAGCTCGATCGGGTCTTTCGCGCTCTCGCCGACGCGACGCGTCGAGGCATCCTCGCCCAGCTCGCAAGCGACGGTCCGTCTTCCGTCGGAGATCTCGCCGAACCATACGATGTCTCTGCGCCCGCGATCTCGAAGCATCTTCGAGTGCTCGAGAACGCCGGCCTCATCGAGCGCGAGATCGACGGGAAGTTTCACCGTCTCAGCCTCGGCTCCGCGCCGCTTGATGATGCGATGCAGTGGATCGAGAAGACGCGAAGCTTCTGGGAATCGCAATTCGAGTCGCTGGCTCGCCACCTGGAGCGAAACCCCCGTTAGGCCAAAGGAGAGATCGTTGAATGACGCGTCCGTAGTCGTCCGAAAGATGTTTTCTGTTTCGCGCGAGCGTCTCTTTCGCGCATGGAGCGACCCAAGGGAACTGATCGAGTGGTTCTCGCCGCAGGGTTATCGCAATCCTTCGGTGGATGCCGAGGTGAGACCCGGCGGGAGATTTCGCATCGCGATGCAGAAGCTTCCGGACGGCGAGCCATTCTACGTAGCCGGTGAATACCGCGTGGTCGAACCGCCAGCCCGGATCGTCTTTACCTGGACATGGGAGGACCCGGCGGAGAATGTTCGCGACACCATCGTCACGGTCGATCTCGTGGAACGTGGAGAAAAAACAGAAGTCGTGCTGACCCACGAACTGCTACCCGCGGAAAAACGCGAGACCCATGCACAGGGCTGGGACGCCCTGCTTTCGAAACTTGCCACCAACCTGGAAACCGGAACAAAAGGAGAACAACGATGAGAGCAATTGATCCGATGTTGATGGAGTTCGACCAGGAGTCGATGACCACCCGGCGACTGCTGGAGCGCGTGCCGACCGAGAAGATGGATTGGCGCCCGCACCCGAAAGCGCGCTCCCTCGGCGAGCTGGCGCACCACATCGCCGTGTCGCAGAAACGCGTTCCGGCCGCGATTCAGACGCCGACCTACGATCTGGCGTCGGGTGGCGACGGAGCCGTTCCCGCGAATGCCGCGGATATCGTCAAGGCCTTCGACGCGAATGTGGCGGAAGCAAAGCGCCTGCTGGGCGGCATGAATGACGAAGATCTGATGTCGGTTTGGGAAGGTCAGGTCGGAGGACGCACTGTCTTCAGCGCGCCGAAGGCCGGCGTCGTGCGCGGCATTCTTCTCAATCACACGATTCATCATCGCGGCCAACTGAGTACGTATCTCCGTCAGATCGGCGTGGCCCTCCCGTCGATCTACGGTCCGACAGCCGACGAGAACCCCTTCGCATGAATGTCGACGTCACCAGCGAGGCGTTCATCGCCCGTCCGCGCGCAGAGGTCTACGCGTACGCGGCTGATCCCGGCAACGCGCCTCGCTGGTACGTCAACATCAAAAGCGTCGAGTGGAAAAGCGATCCGCCGCTGCGCCTTGGGTCACGCCTCGCGTTCGTCGCGCAGTTCCTGGGACGGCGGCTCGTCTACACGTACGAAGTGATCGACGTTGTCGCCGGCGAGCGACTGGTGATGCGAACGGCCGAAGGCCCATTTCCGATGGAAACGACCTACACCTTTGCGGACGCGGAAGGCGGTACGCGAATGACGCTTCGGAATCGAGGCACGCCGCGAGGGTTCTCGGCGATCGTCGCCCCGATCATGAGGGCCGCCATGCGCCGCGCGAATCGAAAAGACCTCGATAGGCTCAAAGGCGTCATGGAGAGTCGTTAGGCATGGGCGAGCGTCTTTGACGATGCACGCTTTGAGCTGGTCGATGTCATCCCGAGCTTAGCGAGGGACCGGTGTGGGTCGGGCGGTTCGGTGAGCGTGCCTCCCGCCCACACCGGTTCCTCGCTACGCTCGGAATGACATGTCGAGCTCCAGACGCCCCGATGCTCGTCGGCGGTCTCCGAGCCGGCAGGCATCCGGTCGCGTTGCCAGGTGCCAGGACGGCAACCGAGTCACAAGACTCTTTGCGTCGGGCGCGGTCGCTCCAGCGCTGCGCGATCCCACTTTGCGAGCGTGGCCGACCGATCGTAGGTCGTGTCGACGAAAGCCTGAATCGCATCCGCTGGACTCTTCGCGCCCCGCACTGTCTCGTAAGGAAGAATGAATTCACCCATCTCGCGGTGATAGTAGGCCGCTGCCGGCTCGATTCCGGCTTCCTTGAGCCCCGCGGGTTCCGGGACCGCGTAGGCATAGAACGCTGGTTCGAGAACGGCTCCGCTGCCAGGCCAGAAACCATGGCTGATCACCTCGTGCGAGTAGGCGTCGCGCATGAAAGCGGGCCCTTCGCGTGGCGGCGCTGTTCGGCCCGAGAAACGCGTGATGGCGAGGTCGAGACTGCCCCAGAAGAAATGGGCGGGACTGCACTTCCCGACGAATTGGCAGCGCGAGGAAGTAAACACCTGCTCCACCTGAACGAGAATCCGCCAGAACCGGTTCGCGTATTCGGGGTCGTACGAATGATGCGTGTTCAACTCGAACCGGACGGGGTTCGGGATCTCGACCGGCATGGACCAGATCTTCACCGGCAGCGCCATCTCGCGCAGAGTGGACATCGTCGCGCGGTAGAAATCGGCGACGGTCCGCGGTTCGAGTTTGATTTTGCGGACGTCGCCATCCGCCGTGGCGATGACGAGCTCGTGATGGACGAAGTCGAATTCCATCGTGAAGGAGCGTGCTCCATGCTGCAGGAGGCGCGTCGTCAGTCCTCGCGGAGTAACGTGCAGCGCGATGCCCCAGCCGTGGTTCACCGGTGGCGCAAGCGCCAATGCAACTTTGCCGGCGACCTGCATCCACATATGAAGCGTGGCGTACGTGTCCTTCCATGCGTCATAAGGCAGTGCGGGCCAGAGATCGTCGTTCATGGGCTACTGAATCTTAGTCCAGGCGGCGTGACCGGCTGGCGCAACGGTGTGAGACGTGGACGTGAATGAAGGCGTCAAAGACGCTCTTTCAATTCGCGGGCGATGAACTGCTACGCCGTGCGTCGCACCATGCTGCGCAGGAGCCCGATGAACGTCACGGCCCATGCGGCGAGCGCGATGAAGACGAACACGCGCGGAATCGTCATCAGGATCTCGAGCTTCGTCACCTGCGAAAGACGAAACGTACAGACCGTGTACATGCCGAGCGGAAACACCGCGCCCCAATACAGCGGGTTGTACGTCAACGGAAAACGTTTGTAGACGTGACGCCAGAATCCGAGGACGACGAGCATCGGAATCCACCAGGTGGCCGTGGCCCAGAAGAGAATCGTCATGCCGAGGATGAACGGCTGCAGCGATTGGAGGAGCGGTGAGTGACTCGCGGCGGCGATCAACAGCGTGCCTGCGAGAGTGGAGATGGCCATCGCGCCCATGTTGATCCAATACGGCGGCATCAGATCCGACGGCGGGAAATAGAAAAATGTGTAGCGATAGAAAATCAGGGAAATGATCCAGATGTAGAGCATCCCGCCCGCGAGCCAGAACGTCAGGCTGCCGAACAGGAGCAGCTCGACGTTCGCGTGCAGATGCGGTGCGATCAGTGACGTCAGCGTGGAGACCGACTCCGTCGCCACCACGGCAACCAGCCATCCGCCGCTGATGCCCTTCTCCAGCGGCGGCTTCGTTTCCTTCACAGTCAAGGCCGTGAAAACCGCGTAAATCAGTCCGAGCCACAGGACGAAGGTGAACACGCAGAGTGCGGTTGCCGCTTCGAACGCGCCGGCCACGATGGCCAGCTGCGAGCCGAGGACGCTGGTTGCCGCGACCGCTGTGAAAAAACCGACGCCGCGCTGATGATCCGAAAGATCTGCCACGACGTCGCGGGGATATTGAGCGATTCTCGCGATCGTCAGCGCCCACAGCGCGACATACGCAACGAGATTCAGCACGAGCAGCGGGATGGCGACGTACGACATGCCGAGCAGCTTCGCGGCGATCGACACGATGCCCGTCGCCATCACCAGCGCGAAATACGCCGGATGGAGGGTACGGATCATCGCCGTTCCATGAGGTAGACGTAGCGCAGCAGCCCGGCATTCATCAGAAAGCAGACCGTACTGGCGATCGCGGCAGGGAGGATCACCGATTCCTGGTCGCCGAGAAATGCGTTCATCGTGGCGGTGATGAGCCACAGTTGAAGAACGACGATCACCAGCACGATGCAGAGAATGCCGTAGACGATCGTCATCTTCTGCTGCCGCGAGAACGTGCGCATCATGTGCGGACCTCGACGCCTTTCGCGTAGATGGTGCCGTCGCGAATCTCCAGCACTACGCGCGGAAGCGGTCGCCGCGGCGGGCCTGCGGTGGGCACCCCCGTAGCGAGATCGAACACGCCGTGATGGCAGGGACAAAAGAGGCAGTTTTCCGCCAGCCGCGGCGTCACCGCGCAACTGAGGTGCGTGCACTTCTGGCCGTAAGCGACGAAGCGATCCTCCGCGATCCGCACGAGCAGGCAGTCGTCGTGGGGCTCCGGATAGGCAAAGGTCACCGCGGCGCCGACCGGCACATCGGCGAGGCGCGCGATCTTGCGGACCGGCGGCACGGCGCGCCGTTTGCGGCGCACATTCTCGACGAAGATCCATGCCTGGCCGACGACGAAGGCGAGACTGGTGAGGACGAGAAACTTCGTGAAGTCGCGCCGCGCGACCAGCTCATCCTGCGGCCAGTCGATCGGGAAGTCGTTCCGCCACTGCGGCTGGTCGTGATACGGCCGGCCGTCGGGAGTGGTGAGGACTGAGGACTGAGGACTGAGGCCTGAGTCCCGCCCGAGTGGCGACGGTTTTTTCGTATCGTTCATCGTTCAGTCCTCGGTCCTCAGTCCTCGGTCCTCGGTCCTCAGTCCTCAGTCCTCGTAAAGGTTCTCCATCATTCCGGCCGGGTTCACGGCGTCTTCGTTCATCGCCGCGGTGACGTCGATGTGCTGGATGCCTTTGTTGCGCGGGACCATCATGTTCACTTTGGTCGTGATCGTCTGTGCGCCGAACTGGAACGTGTTGACGGGTTGCGAATTTGGCCGCAGCAATTCGACCTCTTCGCGGGTGCCGTAATGCAACGCGCCGCTGGGGCACACCGAAGCGCACATCGGCTTCGAGCCGACGGATGTGCGGTCGTAGCACATGTCGCACTTCATCATCAGTTGGAACTCGGTCTTCATCTTCGGGACGCCGAACGGACAGGCGAGCACGCAGTTGTTGCACGCGATGCATCGCGGCTTGCGCGCGGTCTGCACGACGCCATCCTCCGTCCGCTTGATCGCGTCCGCCGGACACACTTCGGCGCAAGTGGGCGAGTCGCAGTGCATGCAGATGACGGGCACGGTCTGCACGGAGATCGGACGATCGACGTACTCCAGATGGATCATCGAATGCCCGCGATGCGTGTCGCATTCGCTGCACGCCGCGACGCACGACTGGCACCCGATGCACCGGTTCGGATCGACGAAGAACTCGAACTGTGAAGGTGCGCTCATGCTTTCCTCAACCTCACGGCGCAGACTTTGTACTCGGGGATCTTCGAGATGGGATCCTGCGCGGCGATCGTCAGCTGGTTCACCGATTTCCGTCCCGGCCAGTGATAGGGGATGAACACCGTGTCGGGCCGAATGGTCGTGACGACCGATGCGGGCAGTGTGATGTCGCCCCGTCGCGACTCGACCGTGACCAGGTCGTTCTGGACGATGCCGTGTTTCGCCGCCAGCTTCGGGTGGATCTCCACGCGCGGTTCGGGATACTGATCGACGAGCGGCCCGATGCGGCGCGTCTGCGTTCCGGAGAGGAACTGGCTCACGACGCGACCGGTGGTCAGGATGACGGGATATTGGTCATCCACGTCTTCGGCCGGCGGGCGATAGGCCGCGACATTGAATCGCGCTCTGCCATCGGGGAAGTAGAAGGGCCCCGCGCCTTTTGCGATCGGGTTCCATGAGTCCTTCTCGAAGAGCCGCGGCGTACCGGGATGATCCTCGGTCGGGCACGGCCACGCGACGCCGTTCATCGCCTCGATCTTCTCGTAGGTAATGCCGGCGTAGTCGGCGACGCCGCCCTTCGACGCGATCCGCAGCTCGTCGAAGATCTCGCGCGGACTCTGGAACGTCATGCCGTGGGAGCGGCCGAGGGCGGCGGCGATGTCCTGGATGATGCGCCAGTCCTGGGTCGCCTCGCCCGGAGGATCGACCGCCTTGTTGATCTTGATGACGAGGCCTTCTACCTGCGCGACGACCCCTTCGTCTTCCTCGTGCAGCGATCCGGGCAGAACGATGTCCGCGTGCTGCGCGGTCTCGCTCAGGAAAAAATCGATGACCACGAAGAAGTCGAGCTTCTCGAGCGCGCGGGTGACGAAGGCGTTGTCGGGCAGCGAGACCTTCGGATTGAAGCAGATGCAGAGCAGGCCCTTGATCTCGCCCGCGTCGATCTTGCGCATCATCTCGTAGCAGTCCACGCCGGCCTGCGGGATGTCGTCGGCATTCACGCCCCAGACGCCCGCGACGTACTCGCGATGCTCCGGATTACTGATGTCGCGCCATCCGGGCAGCTGATCGCATTTCTGTCCGTGCTCGCGGCCGCCCTGGCCGTTGCCCTGTCCGACGACGGTTCCGTACGCGCAGGACTCGCGGCCGATGCGGCCCGAGGCAAGGACGATGTTGATCGTGCTGAGGCAGTTTTCGACGCCGTGCGAGTGATGCTCGATGCCGCGCGCGTGCATGAGGAAGCTGCTCTTCGCCTGTCCCCATAGCTCCGCAGCCTGGCGGATCGACTTCTCCGCGATGCCGGTGACCTGCGCGGTTCGCTGCGGCGTCCATTGCTTCACGTGGTCCGCCACCGCTTCGAAACCGACGGTGTGCTTCTCGATGAAGTCGTGATCGATCCAGTCGTTCTCGATCATGAGGTTGAGGATGCCATTGAAGAGAACGACGTCGCGGCCCGGCTTAACAGGAAGGAAGACATCGGCGGTGCGGGCGATCGGCGTGATGCGCGGGTCGACGACGATCAGCTTGCCGCCGTTCTCGCGCGCCTGCCATACATAGTTCGTTGTGATCGGTGAGCACTCCGCGGTATTCGATCCCGCGATCAGCACGACTTCGGCCTTCAGAATGTCGTTCCACGGACTCGCGCTGCGGTCGATACCGAACGCTTTCTTGTTCGCCGTGCCCGCGCTCACCATGCAGAGCCGGCCGTTGTAGTCGATGTACTTCGTCTTCAGACACACGCGGGCGAACTTGCCCATCAGGTATGCCTTCTCGGTCGTGAGGCTGGCACCGCTCAACACCCCGAACGCATCGGGACCATACGTGGATTGGATGCGGTCGATCTGCGAGGCGACGCGCTTGATCGCTTCGTCGTACGGCATCTCGCGAAAACCGGTCGGCGAGGAGGGGTCGCGCTGCAGCGCGTGCAGCAAGCGATCGGGATGCGAGCCCTGCAGATAGCGTTTGACGCCCTTCGGACAAAGCATTCCTTTGTTGAATGGGAAGTCGTACCGCGGCTCGAAGCCGATGACGGCGTTGTCCTTGACCTTGAGCTGGATGCCGCACTGCTGGCCGCAGAAGCAGCAGTGTGTGTTGACGATCCTGTCGGGCTCGACGCCGGTGTCCAGCCGCAGGCCTTCCATGTAGTTGAGGTGCGGCCCGTAGGCGTCGCGCAGTGTCTCGAGCTCAGCGGGTAGTTTGGTCATGCCAGAGAGATCCTTGAGCCACGGCGAGGAGAGACCGGCGGCATGCGGGGCAGATGCGCTGGTAATGCTCCTCGGCCGGCAGCTCGTAGCGATAGCCGAGCTGACGCTCGACGGTGATCAAATCCTCGATCTGCATCTTCGGCGCGTACTCGGCATCGCACCGCGCGCAATGCGCCATCCCTTCCAGCGCGCCGACATCTTTGTAGAAGCCGACGCCGAGTTGCGCCGGGCGCTGAAAGATGTGAAAGAACTGTCCGAACGGAAGATAGAGGAGCGTGAGGATCACGGTGATCGCGTGCAGCAGCGCGAGGAACTCGTAGCCGGAGCCTTTCATCCATGTGTAGCTCGCGGTCAGCATCAGGCCCGTGACGCTGATGGCGAAGAGCATGATCAGCGGGAGAAAATCCTCGCCGAATTTCTGCACCGCCGCGGCCCCGTGATCGCGCATTCGACGGCGCATCGCCAGCATCACGCCGGCGATGACCGCGAACGACGCCCACACCAACCCGTGAAACACGAGGAACGCGGGCAAAGAATGAATCGGGAAGGTCATGGCAGGGAAACCGAACACGTAGGTGCGATACCAGTCGAGCTGTCCCGGCACCGTCTCGAAATGGATCCAGCCGAACACCAGCGGGAACGTGATGGCGAACGCGAGGATGCAGCCCCACATGATGAGAAAATGCGTCAGCCAGCGGATGCGGTCGCGGTGCGCGATGAATCGCGTGAGCGCGAACTCGAGAGTGACGCGTTTGAACCACTGGACGACATTGCGCGCGAGGTACTTCCGGCGGAAGAACACCTGCCACCCGCGCCGCCAGTACATCCGGGTTGGCGGCCGTTGCAGCCACATCGCGTAACGGTAGGTGATGGCGAATGTCGAGAACAGCACGGCGAACGTGTAGCCGACGAGCGCCGCGTCGAAGTGCTGCAGGTTGCGGGACCCGGCAACGATCAGTACGGCGAGAACCAGCGTGAAGACTGTTCCCCAACCTGCCGCCACAAAGCGTTCTTTTCCGACGCGATCGAAGAAGGACTCCGCCATGTACGGCAGCGTACCGGCTTTCCGGAGAGATCAGCATGACTTTCGTCATGAGCGACTCTCCAATTACGCTGTTGACTCTGGAAAAGGATCCTTTGCCGGAAGTTTTTGGACGCGTCCATGGGAAGTTCCCACAAAACAGAAAAAGCCGCGCGGTTAGATTCCGCGCGGCCCAGAAACAGAGATTCAAAGGTTCTTAGTAGCGACCTTCGTGACCGCTCTGGGCGACGGTCTTCGCTTTTGCCCACTGTTCGATGCCGCAAGGCATATCGAACTCCGCATCGAAGTCGCAGTCCGGCGCGATCGTAGCGAACATGAAACCGGTGTCGCCCATGCATTTCGCACCGTCCGTGACAAAAGGAACCGTCGCGCAGGCGGCACTGAGATCGGGGAACGAAAGTACCGGTATCAGGGCCTTGATCGCCGCAGTGATGGCGGGGTCAACGGCCTTCTTTACGCGATCGTGCGTGTCCACGGAATCGCGGTCGCCTTTCTTCCAGCGTTTTTCGGTCAGCCGTTCGAAGTGGCCCTTTGATTCGACGGTGACAGGGATGTCCCTCGTCGAAAACTCTTCCCGGTGTTGCTTGTTCTCAGCGATGGACTCGCGGAGAGTTGAGGCTGAGATGAAGGGAGTCTGGTAACGGACCGTGACGGAGTTCTTTTTGTCGAGCATGTAAACGGTGGTCGTCTCGTGCTGCTGATAGTCGGAGTGGACGTTGATCGTGATCCGCTGCCCCGTGATCACGTTCTTGAGGAGGATGATGTTCGAGGTTTCCCGCTCCTCGATTTTGTTCGCGCTCGTCGCGTAGTAGAGCGGCGTGCGGGCGCGGTCTGTCACAACGTAATGGCTTCGGAACTCTTTGCCTGGTTGTCCGGCAAAGGCGGTTGAAGCGATGGCGAGAAGCAGGAGCGTAAGTTTTTTCATGGGATCCTCGTTTACGAAAGGTCGCAATCGGCGACGACTAGAGCCAGCGCGGACGTTATTCGTTTCATCTGATCACTCTCTCACGCGGCACTTTCCGACCCAAGAGCTGACTTTGGAAAACTTCGGCTCCGTACATGAATTGGCTACGGGTGACGAATTCCTACCATCTAGTAGAACCGAAAGCATCAAAGCGGCTCGCGCCATCGCTCGCGGGTTCCAGTCTTACGAACATCGGATGGGGCACGTAGCGGAATGCGGCGCCGGTAGTCCAGCCCGACCTGGTCCGCGAGAATGCCTTCCGCGACTACGTTGCG
>JBBRMQ010000083.1:0-15537 GCA_038230775.1 Thermoanaerobaculia bacterium | reverse complement strand
TGCTGGTGTTGATGGCGGCTCAGTTTCCTCTGCAGCTCATCGCGTCGATGATGACGTGCTTATATGTCGCCGCACTGTTTCTGGCGTGGAGCAACCCGGATGAAGTGGCTTAGATTTGTCGCCGTCGCGATTGTGCTGCTCCTTGGCGCGCGTGCAATCGAGCGGGAAGCCTGGATCCCCTACCGCCTGAATCTCATCAAGAAGCAGGTGGAGGCCTCGACGACCGCGGTCTTCCCCGTTGCGGACCGGATGGCGGTCGCTCTAGTCGCTCGCCACAATCTCGAACAGCTCGCGCCGTATCGGCGGGCCTGTGCGACGGATGTCGACTTGTGGATGGAGACGGCGGCCAGTGATCGTCTGCTCGGTCGCGCCGACGACGCCATCGCCGCTTACCAGACGGCGCTCACAATCGAGCGCCGGCCCGAGATCTTCTTCAATCTGGGCATAACGCAACTCGGGTCGGGACATCGCCCGGAAGCGATCGACAATCTGGCTCGCGCGTTGCGCTTCAATCCGCAGGCGGGCTACATCGGTGATGCGGTGCTCAGTGCGGAGATCGTCCGGCGCATTCAGCAGACGTCGTCCCACTGAGCCCTACGCAATCAAACGCTGGTCGCGAGACGAGATCCACCAGGCAGTTCCAGCGTGCACGGCGGTGATGAGGAGAAGCGCCGCCACTTTCGGCGCGTCCGTCATCCGGTCGTACACCAGCGCCACCGCGGAGCACATCACGGCGAGCGCGGCCCAGAGCGCAGTCACCGCGGAGTGGCTCCAGCCTTGTTGGTTCAGGCGCTGATAGAAATGACTTCGGTGAGCCGAGAACAGGCGCTCGCCACGGATTCCGCGGCGCACGAGCGTGACGGCCGTGTCGAAGAGAAACGGGACGAGAGGAAGCGCCGCCGCGATGAAGGACACGTTCCCTCGCGCCAGACGCAGCACGAGCATTGAGAGCATGAAGCCGAGGGGCGCGCTTCCGACGTCGCCCATGAAGATGGATCCGCTGGGAAAGTTCCAGGGAAGAAAGCCCAGCGCCGCGCCGATCAATGCGGCGCATGTCAGCACGCCCGCGGAATCACCCATGCGGGCGAACAGGATCCAGAACGTCGCGCTGCATACGATCGCTTCGATCGTGGCGATTCCGTTCAGACCGTCCATGAAATTAAAGCCATTCATGACGCCGACGATCCAGACGACAGCGACGATGACGGCGATCGCTGCCAGCGACACGCGGCCCCCGAACGGCACATCCACGAATGCGATGGCAACGCGCGCGAACATCGTGGCTAGAACGGCGATGACGATCTGCAGCAGCAACCGCAGCGCGTACGAGAGCTGCCAGACTTCATCCGCCGCTGCGGCGATCATTGCGATCCCGGCGTCCTGCCGCGCGGGCACGAGCGCCACCATCACCAGCATTGCGCCGGCAATCGCATATCCCCCGTTGCGCGGAGTCGGGCGCACATGCGAGCTTCGCTCGTTTGGAACATCCAGCAGATTCCATCTGTAGCTGAGCGCGCGCAGCAACGGAGTCGCAACGACAGTGATGAACAAGGACGCGGCCAGAACGACGAAGGGACTCATTCGCGCGGTGAGGTGCGATACCACTCAACGGTCTCACGGAGACCGTCCGCAAGCGACTGCGCAGGACGCCAGCCGATGGCCGTTTCGATCCTGGCTGGATTCACGCGCAGCGAACCGAGAAGGCGGCCGATTGCTGCGCCTTTTCCGGTCAACGCCCCCGCGAACTTCAGCAATGTCGGGGGAACGGAAACAAGGTTCGCTCCCACGCCGAGGGCGCCTGCCATTCGGCGAACGAGCTCCGGCGTCGAGACGTCATCGCGGTCACTGACGAAGAACGTACCACTCGCACGATTGCGCGAAGCCAGCGCGATGAGCGCATCGCTCAGGTTTCTCGCGGAGATCAGACTGCGCTCGTTGTGGATCGCACCGAGGGGCAGAAGCCGGCGACGATCAACTGCCTGCAGAAGGTCGTAGAAGTTCGCTTTCACTCCGGGCCCGTACACGAGCGGAGGACGCACGATGCTGATCGTCATCCCGCTTCCGGTATCAAGAGCGCGCAGGCCTTCCTCGGCTTCCCACTTCGATCGCGCATACACGTCACCCGGCGCGGCCGCGTCGTCTTCGACAAATGCGCGTCCTGGCTCGACGTCTCCGTTCACCTTGACGCTGCTGACGAAAACGAACGAGCGAACGCCCGACTCGATCGCCGCGCGAGCGAGCGCGATCGTTCCATCGACGTTCACGGTGCGATACGAATTCGAATCACGGCTCTCTCCCCCGAATGCATGCGCTTTCCCGGCCAGATGAAACACGGTGTCGATCCCGTCGAGGCAGCGCGACCAGTCGGTCTTTCCGTTGATGTCAGCGACGACGCACGTCTCGTTTGCATTTGCGAAGGCGCCGGAACGGCGGATCGCAGCACGAGCGAACGCGCCGCGACGCGCGAGCTCTTCGCACAGGATCGACCCGACGAAGCCCGTGGCACCGGTGACGAGCGCTCTCACGCCAGAAGCTCCCGATAGATGTCCAGCGTCTTCTGCACGACCATGTTCAGCGCGTAGTGTCCGACGACGAGCTCGCGCCCCCGCGCTCCCATCCGCTCGCGACTCGCGCGATCGATCACCAGAGAACGAATCGCGCCCGCGAGGGCACTCGTATCCTTCACCGGAACAAGCAGCCCGTTCTCTCCATCTCGCACAATCTCGCGGCATCCCGGCCAGTCGGTGGTGACGATCGGCAAGCCGCAAGACGCCGCTTCGATCAGCGTCTTGGGAATCCCTTCCGGGTAGAACGTAGGCAGACAGACGACGTCGGCCTGCCCGAACACCGAAGGCATGTCTTCCCGACGCCCCCAGTACTCGACGCTTCCGTCCCCGGCCCATGCGCGCAGCTGCGCCTCAGGAACGCTCGCGAGATTGTCGGGGTCCGGCTCGCCAACCAGGATGAAGCGCGCATCAAGCCCGGATGCCCGGAGTTGTTTCGCAGCTTCGACAAACTGCACGACACCTTTCGTGTACAGCATGCGCGACACGAACATCACTGCAGGAGTGCGCTCCGGGTCGGGCGCCGTGGGATGAAAGACCGCCGTATCGACGCCCGAGCCAGGAATCAGGACGGCATCCTCCGGCTTCACCCAGCGCCTCGCGATGAACGTCCGCTCGTGATCGACGTTCTGAAAAATGACCCGCATGTTCGGATGGCGGAGCGCGACGTTGTATCCGAACGCTACCGCCCTCTGGAACAGAGGATGAGGGGCGTGATCTCCCGAGAAGACGTGTCCCATCCCCGAGATCGCGTTCACGACGGCGCGTATGCCGAGGAGCCGCGCCACCAGCGTGCCGTACAACACCGGCTTGCTGGAGACGTGATGAACGAGATCGGGAGCGACGTCGCGATACGTCTTGAAAAGACTGGCCACCGATCGCAGTTCGCTGAACGGGTTCCGTCCTGAGCGCGACAGACGGATCTCACGCCATGCGAGACCGGCGGCCTGGATGCGTCCGACGTGCTTGCTCTTCGGCGTCGCAATCGTGACGTCATATCCCGCGGACTGCGCCGCGAGCGCAATCGGCAGACGGTGCGAGAGGAAGAACCCGGCGTGATTGATGACGAGCAGAATCCTAGCCGGGCGGTTCTCCTGCATCAGCCGGCAACCGCAGCGGGCGTCAACGCGGAGTCATGGACGGCGCTGTCGCGCGACGCATCGAGCCACGCCTGGAACATGAGAATGTTCCAGAGATCGTATTGCCAGCTTCTCCGGCCGGAAAGATGATCGTTCCAGCGTTCGCGCACGATCTCGGGAGAGAAGAACCCCTCGCGTCGCAGGCGGTTCTCATCGAGCAGATCTTCGGCCCACGGACGAAGTGGACCGCGCAACCACGCATCGATCGGCACGCCGAACCCCATCTTCGGACGCTCGAACAACTCGTTCGGAACGTACTTCTCCAGCAACCGGCGCACGATCCATTTGCCTTCGCCGGCGCGCACCTTCATGTGCAAGGGCAGCCGCCACGCAAACTCCACAACCCGGTAATCAAGGAATGGTGCGCGGCCCTCGAGGCTCACGGCCATGGTGGCCCGATCCAGCTTGACCAGAATGTCGTCCGGTAGATAGGTGATGAAATCGAGGTACATCATGCTTTCGGTGAACGAGCTCAGATCGATCCATTCCTCGCTGGCGGCGGCACCCGCCGCAGCGCGGTGCGCGGCGACAACAGGATCGCTGCCTTTCCAGTGCGACGTCAGGCGCGCGTACATCTGCTGACGGGAAGCGACATCCAGGACCCCGGCAAGTTTGTGAAGCTTGTCGCCGGCGTTCGCGGGCCGAACGCTGCGAGGCACCGCTGCAAAGGCCTTCGACCATCCCTCCGGAGAAACCGCCAGGACGCCATGCGCCACAGCGCGCCGCGCCGAAAGGGGCATCCAGCGCAGGACATCCCAGATCCGGTTGCCCCAGGAGTAGCGGTTGTATCCCCCGAACAGCTCGTCACCGCCGTCGCCTGACAGGCTGACGGTGACGCTGCTGCGCGCGAGCCTGGAGACGAGGTACGTCGGAATCTGCGAGACGTCGGCGAAGGGCTCGTCGTACATTTCCGGCAACTGCGGGATCACCGCCATCGCCTCGCCGGGCGTCACATACAACTCCGTATGCGAGGTTCCGAGATGTCGTGAGACCGCCGCCGCGAATCCGGCTTCGTTGTAAGCGTCCTCACGAAATCCGATGGAGAACGTCCTTACCGGCACGCTGCTCTGTGCCTGCATGAGACTGACCACTACGGACGAGTCGATGCCTCCCGACAAAAATGCGCCTAACGGAACGTCGGCCACCATCCGCCGCCCCACCGCATCGCGCATCAGTCTGTCAAGCTCCTCGACCGCCTCGCGTTCGGTTCCGGCAAACCGATGATTCATCGCGTCACGCGCGACCTCCTCGGCAGACCAGAAACAGGATTGAGCCGGCTCGGCGCCGCGCCGAAAATCATCGAGCTTCAACAGCGTCGCCGGCGGAAGCTTCCGAATGCCGCGGTAAATGCTTCGCGGAGCCGGGACGTAACCGAAGCGGACGAACTGCGAAACGGCGTCGCTGTCGATGCCGGCGGCGAAGTCCGGCTGCCGTCGCAGAGCCTTCAACTCGGAACCGAACGCGAACGTGTTCCCTATCCAGCCGAAGTACATCGGCTTCTTGCCCACCCGATCGCGTCCAAGGAATAACGCGCGCTCCTTGCGGTCCCAGAGAGCGAACGCGAACATGCCGTTGAACATCCGGACCGCCGCTTCAACCCCGTACTCGAGAAAGGCCGCGAGCATCACCGCCGTATCGGAGTGTCCGACGAAGCGATGTCCCTTGCGCTCCAGCTCCCGTCGAAGGTCCTTGAAGTTGTAGATCTCGCCGTTGAAGACGATGACGTAGCGGCCGTCCGACGACGACATCGGCTGATGACCGTCGGCGGTCAAGTCGACAATCGACAGGCGCCGGAAGCCGAGAGCCACGCCGGTTGACTCGTCGACCCATCGGCCGGAATCGTCCGGACCGCGCGTGTAAAGCGTTTGCGCCATCGCATCGACGGTGCGCGCGAGCTCATCGCGGGTCGTTGGATTGAGAGTGACGAAGCCAGCCAGGCCACACACGAGATGTACGGTCTCCGGAGAAAATCGGGATGTTTGCAGCCGCGGCGAGCGGTCGATCGATTATACATTCACGTAGAATCGCCCCGTCTGTGCACATCCCGAACGGCTCCGCGACTGAACCACTGCCAGGGGCAGCGACCGTTCGCCGTCGCGGTCGCTACGCTCTGTTCCCCCGCATCGCGGCCGGGTACTGTCTCCTTTCGGTCCTGACGGTCTTCAGCGCGCTGCTGGTGGCCGACCGGCTCCTGATCCCGATTCTCGAGTCGCGATCGCGCGTCGTCGCGGCCGGCTGGAAGGATGAGGACCTGCGGTTGATGCGGCAGAATTACAAGAAGATCCGCGCGTCTGCTGACCACGTCTGGAGCACGCGAGGGTTTCACGTCGGAAACGAGCGCACGCGGCCGCACCGTATTCTCGCCATCGGCGATTCGTTCACCTGGGGCGACGGCTACGCCAACATCAACGATCTGTGGTGGCGGCAACTCGAGCGCGAGCTGCGCCGCCGCGGATATCCCGAGGTTGAGGTCATCGCGGGCGCCATGCCGGGGATGTCGACGCGCGATGAGCTCGAATTGGCGAAACATCTTGTCCCTGAACTACGTCCTGACATGGTCATCTTCGGCTACGTCAGCAACGATCCGGAAGAGGGGCTCGTTCCATATCTCGAGACTCCGCGACGAGACAACTTCGAGACACTTCTCGAGCACGCGCGCGCGATCTTTCCGAATATCGAAGCGATGCTCACCGATCGCCACAAGCGAAGAGCGCTTCTGCGCGAGAGCGGGAACGCCAATGGTTTTCCCTATCCCGAGCGCGAGCTGCGCCTGCTGCAAGGACGCAACTTCGAACGTTATCGGTCGACGCTGGCCGAACTGCACGACTATTTCGCATTCAACGGCGTTCCGGTCATCTCGGTCACACTTCCTCAGTTCCCGAGCCGGTCGTATTTCGAGCCGAGGTATACGCCGGTTCGCGCGGCGTACGCGCAGGCGGACGTTCCATTCATCGATCTTCTCGATCCCTTCGTCGCGCGCTACGGCGATGTGGGAAATGACGTCGCCGCGATGATGCGGTGGGGCATCAATCCTGCGAACATTCATCCCGGGCCGCGCGCAGCCCACTTCTACGCCACATCGATCGCCTCCCTGCTCGAGTCCCGATACGCTTCAATCCTCGGAACCCGCGTCTCGCACGGCCAAGCGTCTACTCCTCACATCAACGATTGGCTCCCGTACGACCTCGAGCCGGCAGTCACGCTCCGGAACACCGTCGCCTTCGAGTACCCGGCAGAGCGGGACCTCTTGCGGATGGCGGTGGGCCGGCCCTACATCCAGATGAGCTTCGCGGATCCCGTTGAGCTCGATGAGATTCGCCTCATCGGCCCGGCGCTCGAGTCGGCGATTGTCGCTGTGTCGGAGCTCGACTCTCGCACCGGTTTCGACAATCCCGCGATTCACTCGCTCGGAGCGCAGGATGGCACGGCTGTCGGCTGGAAGCTCGCGCGGTCGCGGCCGGTCACGACACTGCGCTTGTCGGCGCGGTTTCGAGGCGTGGACCGCTACACCGATCGTCATCTCCAACTGGTGATCGTGCCCGCCAGCGGCGCGCTCACCCCGATGGACTTTCAACGAGTGTTCGGGAGTCCGCCGGACTCTCTCGCATCGAGCAATGGATGGCGATCGCGCGATGGCCGTCAGGAGATCAGACTTCATTCCGATGCCGTGAATGAGTGGTTCCTCGCTGGCGCCGCCGATTTCGACGGCGACCACAAGCCAGATCTCCTGTGGTTCAACCAGCGGAGCGGAAATGTCGTCGTGTCAGGGGCTCACGGAGATTTCGTCCTTGCGAAGCGACCCTCAACGGAGTGGTCGCTCTGCGGTGCCGCGGATCTGAACGGCGATGGTCGTCCCGACCTTCTCTGGCGCGACGTGCGTCACGGTTTGCTCGCAGCGTGGATGATGAATGGACGCTCCGTGACGGAGATCGCGTCTCTGCCGGCGATCGATTCTGCGTGGTCGTTCGCCGGTGCCGGCGACTTTGACGCAGACGGGATGCAGGATCTCGTCTGGCGGAACACCGAGAGCGGCGAGAATGAAATCTGGTTGATGGGCCACGGATTCGTCCGCCGTCGCGTCGCGCTGCAGAGCGTGCCGGCGCTCGCCAGCCGCATCGAGGCCGTCGGCGACATCGACGGTGACGGCCATCCCGATCTCATCTGGAGGAATTACAGCGGGGGCGCCGTCGTGGCTTGGGTGATGAAGGGAACGGAGCTCGCGAAGACGATTGACATCGCAACGATCGCGGCGTTCAACAGTGAGATTCACGGCCTCGCCGACTTCGATCTCGATGGCAGCCCTGACTTGCTCTGGAGAAATGTGGCGACCGGCGACAACATCGTCTGGAGAATGAAAGGCTCGAAGCTCATATCGACGTTCGCCCTGCCGTCCCGCCACGACGCGATCGTCGGATCAGACGAAGGCGCTCCTCCGGGAGGCGACTGGGAAGCGGAAGCCCGCGCGGATTTCGATGGCGATCATCGTCCCGATATTGTGTGGCGCAACCGCATCTCCGGCGCAAACGCGATTTACCTGACGCGTAGTCGCGTCACCCGCACGATCGAGCCTCTACAGGGATTGGCATGGGAAGCAATCGCGGCGGCGGACGTCGATGGCGACGGCAACGCCGACATCGTCTGGCGTGATCGGTTCACCGGCGAGACGAGCGTATGGCTCATGCAGGCGACGAAGGTCGTGCGTCATGAATCTCTCCCCTCCCGCGTTTCTCCGCGCTGGACCCTTGCCGCTGCCGCTGATTTCGACGGCGATGGACGCGCGGACCTCCTCTGGCATCAACCTGACGGAGAACGCTATCTGCTGCAGACCGCACGAGGTACGTTGATGCCGTTTCAGTCGCGGGATGATTTCGAATGGGCGATCCGCAAACGGTGGGAGACACACGGATCGTGACCACCGTTCTGGGGATTTCGGCGTACTACCACGACTCGGCGGCGGCCCTTCTCGTCGATGGTGACATCGCCGCAGCCGCGCAGGAAGAGCGATTCACCCGCGTCAAAGGCGACGCCTCGTTCCCGCATGGAGCGATCGGCTTCTGCCTCGATCACGCCGGCATCAGCGAGAACGATGTGGATCACGTGGTCTTCTACGAGAACCCGGTCGTGAAATTCGATCGGTTGATGACGACGCACCACCTCAATGTTCCGCGAAGCTTTCGCGCAGCGTTGCGTTCGCTGCCGGCCTGGCTGACGCGAAAGCTCTGGATGCGGCGCGAGGTCGCGGAGGAGCTCGGCGTCCGAGCGCATGTGGTCTATTCCGACCATCACCTTTCGCACGCTGCCAGCGCTTTCTATCCGTCGCCGTTCGAAGAGGCCGCGATCCTCACGATCGATGGAGTCGGGGAATGGTCCACGACGACATGGGGCATCGGCCGCGGCAACGCGATCGAGCTTCGCGAACAGTTACGGTTTCCCAACTCGGCCGGCCTGCTGTATTCGGCGTTCACGCACTTCACCGGATTCAAGATCAACAGCGGCGAATACAAGTTGATGGGTCTCGCGCCGTACGGCGAGCCCCACTACTCGGACTTGATTCGCTCAAGGCTGCTGCAGGCGAACGCAGACGGATCGTTCGTTCTGAATCAACGGTACTTCGACTACGTCAACGGATTGACGATGACGAATGCAGCGTTCGAGCGGCTGTTCGGCGGCGCACCGCGGAAGCCCGAGTCGCCGATCACCCAACGCGAGATGGACCTTGCCGCCAGCATCCAACTGGTCCTCAATGAGCTGGTCCTCGGACTGGCCAGGCATGTGCGGGAGAAAAGCGGCCAGCGGAATTTGACCATGGCCGGCGGCGTCGCGCTGAACGTGGTCACGAATAGCGTCCTTCTGCATTCGGGACTGTTCGACGGCATCTGGATTCAGCCCGCAGCCGGCGACGCGGGCGGCTCCCTCGGCGCGGCGCTGTGGCTGTGGCATGGCGCGCTCGGCAACGCGCGTTCGCCCGAAGCCAATGATTCGATGCATGGCGCGTTTCTCGGTCCGGACATCGCGAGCGAATCGGCGAGCGACGACCTCACGCTTCGGCGTCTCTCCGCGACGTGGGAAACGTTTGAAGACGACGTGCTGCAGCGAAAGATCGCGACGTCCATCGCGGCGGGGCGCATCGTGGCCCTTGCCCGAGGCCGGATGGAATTCGGACCTCGCGCGCTCGGCGCACGATCGATTCTCGGCGACGCCCGATCAACATCGATGCAGTCGCACATGAATCAGAAGATCAAGTTTCGCGAGAGCTTCCGGCCGTTCGCGCCGATCGTGCTGGCCGAGCGTGCGTCCGAATGGTTCGACCTCGACCGCGAGAGTCCGTACATGCTTCTCACCGCGCCCATCGCGTCAGCCCGCCGGCGTGGCTCGACGTCGGATGCAACAGGGTTCGATCGGTTGCGAGCGATTCGATCGGAAATCCCCGCCGTGACTCACGTAGACGACTCGGCCAGAATTCAGACCGTCGACCGCTTGCGTCATCCGTTCCTCTACGGTGTCCTGACCGAGTTCGAGCGGCTTACTGCGTGTCCGGTCGCCGTGAATACTTCGTTCAACGTCCGCGGAGAGCCGATCGTGAACACCGCCGAAGACGCATACCGTTGCTTCATGGCCACCGAGATCGACGACCTCGTGATCGGCAACCGCTTCCTCAGCCGCGAGTCCCAGAAGAACCGCCCGCTGAACGACGAAGAGCGCAGCCGCTGGCTGCGCCGCTTCGATCTCGACTGATGATCACCGAAACCTATCTCGATCGCCTGCGCGCACGCCGCGATTCCCGTTCGCTCCGGGACGCCGTGATCTTCGGGCTGACGGCCGGCTGGCTTCTGCTGATCGCCGGGGTTCTCGAGGCGTTCACGGTCGTCGGAGCATCGGAGCCGTTCTGGGAGGTGGTGGCAGGCGCGGGCGCCGTCACTCTTCTGGCGACGATCGTCTATCCGCACGCGGTGCAGCCTGTCGCCGGGGCCGCGCGAGCGGCAGGCGTCTTCATTTCCGGCCTGCTGTTTCGCGTCGTGCTCGCGCTCGTGTACCTGCTGATGATCCTGCCCGCGGGTCTCTGGCTGCGCAGCCGGCGCGGCTCGCATCCGTTCTACTCATGGACGAAGGTCCCACCTGTCGATGCCGAGGGTTGGATGCCGAAGACGATTCCACACGAGCGCATTCCGCAGTCTTCACGCCGCGCTTCGGCGTTCGGCGAAGCCGCGTCGACCGTCAACTATTTCATCGCCATACGCAGCTATATCTACCTGCCGGTCCTGATCGCTCTCATCGCCCTCGGCTTCATCCTCTTCGTCGTCCAGACCTCGGCGCTTGCGCCGTTCATCTACACCCTCTTCTGATGATCACGATCGCTCACCTCATTACAGGTCTCACCACGGGAGGCGCCGAGGCGACGCTGTTGAAGCTGGTGTCGCGAATGGATCGCCGGCAGTTTCGCAACGTGGTGATCTCGCTTACGAATCGGGGCGCCCTTGGCGATCGGATCGAGGCGGAAGGCGTGAGGGTCGAAGCGCTGCATTTGAATCCTGCGATACCGAACCCCATCGCGCTTCTACGGCTTGTTCGGATCCTGAGGCGGCTGAAGCCCGACGTTCTGCAGACATGGCTCTACCACGCCGATCTGGCCGGGCTTCTGGTTGCGAAAATCAGCGGCGTCCCGATCCTCGCAGCGAACATTCGCTGTTCCGCGATCGATCTCGCGAATTTCGGCCGCATGACGGGCGCCATCATGAAGACGCTGGCTCGTTTTTCGGCCGTTCCGAACGCGGTGATCGTGAACTCGCAGGCCGGAAAAGCAGTTCACGAGCAACTCGGTTACCGCCCGCGACGCTGGGAGCTGATTCCGAACGGCTTCGACCTCGACATGTTCCGGCCTTCAGCGGTTGCGCGCACCGAGCTGCGTCGTGAGTTGCAGCTCGACGAATCGATGCAGTTGATCGGAGCAGCCGGACGCTTCGATCCGATGAAGGACTATCCGATGTTGCTCGAAGCGGCAGCGGCCGTCGCCGGCGCACATCCCGGCGTGCACTTCGTTCTGGCGGGCTCCGGTGTCGACGCGTCAAACCGCTTGCTCCGCGACCGCATCGCTTCCCTCGGGCTAGAGAGCCGCGTCCAACTCCTCGGCGTGCGCAAGGACATGCCGCGAATCATGGCTGCGCTCGATCTCTTCGTCTCCTCTTCATCGTATGGCGAGGGAATGCAGAACACGGTTGGCGAGGCGATGGCGTCCGGCATCTCGTGCGTCGTCACGGATGTCGGCGACGCCGCGCTGCTCGTTGGCCAGTCAGGCCGCGTCGTTCCTGTTCGGGATGCAACCGCATTGGCCGCGGCGATGAAGGAGATGATCGCGCTGCCCGCATCGGAGCGCGAAGCGATGGGCGGCCGCGCCCGCCAACGGATCGCGGAACACTTCAGCATCGCCGCGGCGACGGCCCGGTACGAGGATCTCTATCGGGAATTGTGCGGTCGCTGATCTCGATATCATGCGACCGTGGCTACCGCTGACGATCGGGAAGTAATCGACCATTTCGGTCGCGAATGGCAGACGTTCTCCCATCGCGAACCGGAAGGTGAAGAGAACCTGAAGCGGTTCTTCGACGATTACTTCCACAGATTTCCCTGGCAGGACCTTCCACCGAACGCTGTGGGTGCGGACGTGGGATGCGGTACCGGCCGCGTGGCGCGCTTCGTGGCGCCGCGGGTCGGGAAGCTCTTCTGCTGCGACCCGAGCGCGGCGTTAGACGTTGCGCGCAGCGCGCTGGCGGACGAACCGAACTGCGTTTTCATTTCCGCAACCGCCGACAACCTGCCGATCGACCCTGCCTCCCTCGACTTCGCCTACTGCCTCGGCGTGCTGCACCACGTGAGCAACACTGAAGAGTCTCTGCATGCGATCGTCAGCAAGCTGCGGCCGGGGGCGCCCTTCCTGCTCTACCTCTATTACGCGCTCGAGAACCGGCCGGCGTGGTACCGGATGTTGTGGCGCCTTACGGACGCACCGCGTCGCGTGGTCGCCCGGGCGCCGTTCATGCTCCGGCTGGCATCGTCACAGCTCATCGCGGCGCTCGTCTACTGGCCGCTGGCGCGTCTTGCATTGCTCGTCGAGAAAGCGGGCGGCAATCCGCACAATCTACCGCTCGCCTGGTACAGGCACAAACGCTTCTACTTCATGCGCAGCGACGCGCTCGACCGTTTCGGCACGCGCGTCGAGAAACGCTACACACGCGCGCAGATGGAAGAGATGATGCGCCGCTCAGGACTGGAGCGGATCTCGTTCAACGAGCACGCGCCCTACTGGACGGCGCTGGGCTTCAGGACGCGCGCGTAACGAGCGGCGCCGTGCTTGCGGGCGGCAGCGGCTGGAACACTCCACCCCCGGCGGGCGTGAGAATCAGATAGAAGAAGTGGAATTCGAACCAGGCCCAGATGAAGCTCACCTGAAGCCGTTGCCGGGGACCCTGAAGATCGGGGACGGCCGCGTAGAAGAGCGTCACCACGACGAAGTAGATCACCAGCAGCCGCAGGTTGCGCGAGCGTCGCCAGGCCAGCCACATGCCGACGGCCGCAGGAACGGCGAAGATCCAGTGGAGGACCGAGGGAATGAAGACGAACGAGTAGTTCGGCTCGATGGACCACGGCTGCGGCGTCAAAACGAAATGAATCATCCCGACCACGATCCCCACGACGTTCAGATCGAACCAGTTGAAAAGCTTGAAATAGCGTCTCACCAGGAGAAGGGCGACCAGGCCGGCCACGAGCCAGGAGAGATACGTCGACAGGCGCCGCACGCGTAGCAAAAGCCAGATCGAGTAGCTGATCAGGAGAAGGACACCGACGTAGAACCGTATCGTGGACAACAGCACGAGGACGATGAGCAGCTTCATCGACGCCGTGACCATTCCTATTCCGCGCTGCGCCGACAACTGCAAGAGGTAGAACAGCGCCGCCGCGGTGAGCATCACGACGGACAGATCTTTCAGGTTGAGAAAGGCGGACCAGAGGAGCAGATCCCAGTGCAGCGTGGAGAAGACGGCGAGGAGTCTCGCGTATTGCACCGGAAAACCGCCGAGGAGTGTCAGGCGGTAGATGTACACCGCGGTCACCGCCGCGATCGGCACGTTCACGAAGACGGGCGAGTAATAGTGAATGCCAAAAATCCACTCGGCAAGCACGTTCCACCACCAGTAGAGGAGCACCGGGCCGTTCGATGCGTCCAGGAGAATCGACCGGGCGGCGGGATCGGTGAAGACGGTGATCGGGTTGTAGCCGGCCGTCAGAAGAGAACGGGCGAGATCGTGATACAGAACATCGTCCACGATCTGCCAGGTGCCGTCGTAGAAATAGCCGAAGTACACGAGCGGAATCGCGATCTTGACGATCGTCACCAATGCGGCCCACGGCGTCGACAGACTCTTTCTCATCAGGAAAAAAGCCAGGCCCCCGCAAGCGCACGCTGCGAACAGCATCTCCGAGGTGATTCCTCGCCCCGTCACACGTCCGCCCGCCGGCGCCAGACCGCCAGGCGCGCCGCGATCTTTGCCCGCAGGTCGCGCGCATCACCCTCCGAGAACATCAGGACTGACCGGAATTCCGTTTGCGCGAGCCGCACGTAGATGATGAGGGTCGCCAGGAAAGCGGTCGTCTGCGTAATCAGCATCGCGAATGCGGCGCCATTCGCCGCCATGGACGGAATCAAAAGCCGGTTGACTCCAATCGCCAGCATGGCATTCGTAGTCGCGATCGCGGAAAGGATGACCGGCTTCTTGATCTGTCCGACGAAGTACGTGGAGAGTAGCCCTGCCAGGCCGAACAAGGCGCTGCCGATGATGAGGACTTGCAGCGGCAGCGTCGATTCAACAAAGGAAGGCCCATAGAACAGTCTCACCGCGACCGGCGCGGCGAGAATTCCAGCGGTGGTGATGCAGATGAAGAGGAGGATAGAGGCGCGCATATATCGGTTGAGGGCCGCGATCGCCGCACTTCCGCGGAGTGCGATGACGTCGTCGTAAATCGCGTCCTGGATTGACCGGGCAATGAGCAGCATCTTGTCGGCCAGCTGGAACGCCACCGAGTAGATTCCGCTCGCGAACGTGCCGTGAAACGCGGCGAGCATGAGGATGCCGATGCGGAGACTGAAGACGCTGGCGACGGTGCTCGGATACACCGGAAGTCCGAACCGCAGCATTTCGCGCAACACCGACCAGGGGCTGGCGGGCGCCATGTGCGCATCATGCGCGCGCCAGACTGCAACCAGTATGGCCTGCGCCACCATCTGCGCGCCGAATACCGCGACGTGCGCCGCGATGATGGAGCTCACGCTCATCCTTCCGCTGACTCGCAACGCAATCAGGAATGCGGTGAAGACGACATACGTAACGCACTGGAATGCGTTGGCGATGGCGATCTGACGACGGCCGACGAGCATGAACGTCCAGTAATTGTTGTAGAGCGTCATCGGCGCGATGAGGATTGCCGCCGCGGCGGCGAGCGGGGAATGCCCCCACATCGAGAGTGCCGGATACAACGCATGAATGGACGTCGACACTGCAAGCGGGACGATTACAGCCACGCCCAGAAGGAGGAGCCCGATAACGCCGACCCTTCGCTGCCGCTCTCCCGAAAACACGACCGCGCTGCTGGAGAGACCGAGGTCGCAGAAGGTCGCCACGAGGGCGGCGGTGGTGACGACGACGAAGTATTCGCCCAGCCCGGCTGGACCGACGCCGCGGGCAATCACGACGCTCGAGACAAACGTCAAGGCGAGAACGAAGACGCGTGACGAGAGTCCGATCAACGACAGCCGGATGATCGACATGACGGTGGCGGGTGTT
>JBBRMQ010000082.1:0-15632 GCA_038230775.1 Thermoanaerobaculia bacterium | reverse complement strand
GCGGCGCGTCGCCGATCGCGTTGCGCGCCTGCCCGCCGGCGAGGACAAGGATGTCGGGCCGCGGCGCATCGGCGATCGAGTAGTTGGGTGTGACGTTCAGGAATCCCTGGCTGACGACCGGAGACTTCGTCGACGCCACCGTGTACACGTTGAACGGCCGCTGCTCTCCATTCGCCCCGGCGTGCGACGCGGCGGCGAAGACTTCGCCCGCTCCCGCGAGATCGAGAAGCTCGACGCCGTTGAAGATGACGATGGCCACGTTCTTCGTGTAGCCGTCGGCCGAGGCGGTGATGGCGGTGCTGAACAGGATGAGGTTGAGGGCGATCGCTTTTCTCATGCGGCGACCATCGCACGGCATCCGCGCGCCGGCCGAACGGATTGCAGCGAATCGGCCCGCCGCTGCTGCCAACCGGTGAATTGGGTTCCTCGGTCTCGCAGACCGCTGCGGACTTGTGCTTCGAGGCCAAGTCAGGAAGAAGTCAGTCATTGAGCGATGGGGTCGGTAACGGAGTAGCATCCAAGACCACCACCACGACTCGTAGTCGCAAGGGGACGGGAATGTTGAATGTTGAATGGAAACCGAACATTCAACTTTGAACATTCAACATTCCTCGGCTTCTCCCCCAAGTGGTAAGTCGCGGATCAGCCGATGGGCAACTTCACCTGTGTCCTCATTCTCATTGCTGCCGTCGTCATCGTGGCCGCTGTGTTGCTCATGGGGATTCTCCTCGTGGTCGGGGGCGCCACTGCGGCGAAGGCCGCCGCCAGGCAACGCGCCGAGACGACCACCAGCTCAGGCGACGAGGTTGGAATGCCGCCCAGATCGGGACTGAGTACCGTCGGAATCATCGCGCTTGTGGCGGGAATGACGATCCTCATTCTCGTGGGCCTCTTGATTGAACTGGTGGTCGTTGCGTGGTTCAACACCCCTTAAGAGCGAGACGCTTGAACTTCGGATGGATACAAGTCGGGAGGCACAATGAAATGCGCGCTCACTCTCGCCGCTGATACTCGTGTCAAGCAGTGTCGTTTCCGTCGGCTTGCCACGTGAAAGTTCAGATTTCATTGCGACATCCGCCACCATTTCGTAAAGTGTTTGATTGCGAAGGCGGCCGCGGCTGACGATAGAGTTGGCCGGCGGGAGGGTACTTGGACATCTCGAAACGCAAAGGGGCCCGTGCCTCACGCGATCAGCTGCTGACTCTCGTCAACGGTTGGGATCCTGCAGGAAGGCTCGGTGCCGGTGCGCCGCGCAGTGAATACGATTCGTTCATCGACTCGCTGATGGACCTCCTTTCGCGAGGAGCCACCAGCGACGAAATCGCTTCGTTCCTCGAGCGGGAAGTCCGCGATCACTTCGGCGCGACGCCGAAGGACACCGAACACTTCGCGAAGAAGGCGATCGCCTGGTACGAGCTCGCATCCCGGGAAGAGGCCTAGCGCGAAACTCTGCGCAAGTGCGACATACCCCTCACCCGCCCTTCGGCCACCCTCCACCCGCAAGCGGGGCGAGGGGCTAGCACCGCATGTTGCCCTTTTTCTCGCGCGGGGAAAGGTGGCCGAAGGGCGGGTGACGGGTGCCCTGGACTTGTGTAGAGCACTAGCGCGAAGCGTCCACCAGCACCACTGAGTTTTTCCGCTGACCTTCGCTGATGTTCCAGTAGGTGCTCAGCAGTCGATCCCTCTCTTCCGCTGCAACGAGCCGGAAGCCGTGACGCTGGTAGAAGCGGATCGCCCATGTCGCCGCGGCCCAGGTTCCGATCAGCACGGGACCGCTCTTCCGCGCGCGCAGCCATCGCAGCAACTCGCCGCCGATGCCTCGACCCTGATGCGCGGCGCGGACGTACGCATGCCGGATCAGCGTCGCGTCGCGCACGATCTGCAGGCCCATGACTCCTGTGAGAACGCCGGCGTCTTCCCATCCTGAGAAACGCACGCCGGCCGCGATCTCCGACAACAGTTCGGATCGCGTCATGTACGGCTCGTGCCAGCAGTCCGCCGGAATGGCGCCGCGGTAGGCGAGAGCGGCCTCGTTGATGATCGTCTCCATGACGTCGATGTCGGCCGCCGTGCAGTCGCGGATCATCGCCGCCTCTTTCCGCTGGGCTTCGGCGACGGGCTGCAGCCGTGCAGCACCAGCGCGACGAGAGCATCGGTGAACCTCCGGGTGAGCGGAGCGTGACCCTGCATCAGTCGAAACGTGACGGCACCGCCGAGGGCGTCGATGATGAGATCGATGTCGGCGCGGGGATGGAGTTGTCCCCGCCGAATGGCGCGCTTCAGGACGTGGCGCGTGACGTCGCGCCTCCGCTCGGCGAACTCGGCCAGGAACGCGCCCCGCGAGTCGGGGTTAAGCTGCGCCTCGGCGATCAATCCGAGGAAAGCCGCGCCGGCGGCTGTGCGGGTCTGGAGTCGAACGACGGCGTTCGTGATGGACTGGAGGTCAGTGGCGAGATCACCGGTGTCGGGGACGTGCAGCTCGCGCCCGGCGATCTCCAGGTACAGCTCCATACACAACGCGGCCTTCGTGGGCCAGCGGCGATAGAGCGTGGTCTTGGCCACGCCGCTCTCCGCCGCCACGCGCTCCATCGTCAGTCGCGCGTAGCTGTGGGTGCGAAGGATGTCTTCGGTGGCTGCCAGCAGCCGTACGCGAGTTCGTTCTTGCCTTTGGTCCGCCATATTCGCTACGCTACGTAGCGTAGTGTATCAGTCTTCTGACAAGCGAGGGATTGTTAGGCGGAGGGAACTGACATGAGCGGTGTTCAGACGTACGCCAGGGTGGCGGGAGTCCTGTTTCTGCTCTCGATGGTGGGCGGCGGGTTCGGCGAAGTGTTCGTTCCCGGGAAGATCATCGTGTCCGGAAACGCGGCGGCCACGGCGCAGAACCTGCGAGCTTCCGACACGCTGTTTCGCGCGGGCTTCGCCAGCTATCTCATCGAAGCGATGTGCGACATCGGTCTGACCTGGGTCTTTTACCTGCTTCTGGCGCCGGTGCGCAGGGATCTCGCTCTCCTGGCGGCGTTCTTTGGACTGGTGTCCACGGCGGTGTTCGCCGGCGCGGAGCTCTTTTATTTTGTCGCGCCGATGATCTTGAAGGATGCCAGTTACCTGAAAGCGTTCACGTCCGATCAACGCGAGACGCTCTCGATGCTGTCGTTGAGAGTGTACGGATACGGCGGCGGAATCTTTATGGTGTTCTACGGGATCGCGGCGATTCTTCGCGGATACCTCATCTTCCGCTCCGGCTTCCTGCCCAGAGCTCTCGGCGTTCTGTTGACGCTTGCCGGCGTCGGATTTGTCATCAGGAACTTTGCGCTGGTGCTGGCGCCCGAATACGCGTCGGACTTTTTTCTTCTGCCGGTCTTTCTTGCAGGCGTGTCCCTCACGGTGTGGCTTCTCGTGAAGGGCGTCGATGTTGAGGCCTTCGGCAAGTGGCCGCAGGCTTCCGCCTAACAACTGTAAGATCGTTTCGTCCCCTCATCCGCCCTTCGGGCACCTTCTTCCCGCTCGCGGGGAGAAGGGCAACGTCGGGTGGTGGCCCCTCGCGCCGCTCGCGGGGAGAGGGTGGCCGAAGGCCGGGTGAGGGGTTTATCGCACTTGCGCAGAGCTTCCTTAGAGCTGCGATCGCAGAAGACCGGCCGCGCGCTCCATCAGCTTCTCGGACAGAGGGCGGCGCTTCCACGCTTCGTGTGTGATCCGCTTCGCGTGGCGGAGATCCTCTTCGAAGATCGCCACCTGCCGCGCGGCAAAGTCCGCATCGAGCACGTTCATGTTTGCTTCGTCATTGAGTCGAAAGGAGCGCGAATCGAAATTCGTGGAGCCGACGGAGACCCAGATCTCATCGATGATCATCGCCTTGCAGTGATACATCGTGGGCTGATACTCGTGGATCTCGACCCCTGCCTCGAGCAGCGCGCCCCACCGCGACTTCGACGCCTTCCTCGTTACCTCGGCATCGATGTGTTTTCCGGGCACGATCACCTGCACGGTCGCGCCTCGCTTCTTCGCCGCCACCAGCGTCTCGACCGACAGGTCATCAGGAACGAAGTACGAGTTGGCGATGCGCACCGAGCGCCGCGCGCACGTGATCGAGAGCAGGTACATGAGCCGCGCGCTCTCGCTTCCTTCGTCCGGTGAGCTCTTGAAGACCTGCGCGCGCTGTGGTCCGACGGTTTCCAGCGGCGGGAAGTAGTCGTCGCCGTGGAGCACCTCGCCACGACACTCGATCCAGTTGTCCATGAACGCGCCCTGCATCTGCGCCACGACCGGTCCCTCGATGCGGAAGTGTGAATCGCGCCAGTGATCGGGATCCTGCGCATTGCCCAGCCATTTGTCGGCGATGCCGACGCCGCCGGTGAATCCGATCCGTCCATCCACCACGAGCAGTTTGCGATGAGTCCGTTTGTTGATGCGGCCGAGGTTGTAGAAACGGAGCGGCCGGTATTTCTCGATCTGCACACCGGCCTGGCGCATTGCATCGAGCTCTGTGTCGTCGAGTTTCCCGGTTCCGACCCAGTCGAGAAGCAGGTGAACGCTCACTCCGGCCCTTGCCCGTTCGGCGAGGGCGTCCGAGAACTCCTTGCCGATCGAGCCGGACCAGTAGATGTACGTCTCGAACGTGATCGTTTTCTTTGCGCCGCGAATGGCCTCGAGCATCGCGGCGAAGATGCGGTCTCCATTCACCAACTCCTGCGCCAGGTTGCCGGCTACGATCTGCGGCCCGAGGAGATTTCCCATCGCGCGCTCGAATGCGCCGTCCGCCGCGGCGTAAAGCGGGGTGATCTTCCGCTCCACCTTCTTCTCCGCCGTCGACACGTTGAGGAAGAAAATGCTGACAAGGATGACGATGGCGGCGACGATGGCGATTGTGAGCGTCATGGAGTGCACTCTAACCGGTATATACGAAACCAGACGGGGCTTACTCCTGCGTTCTCAGAACGCTGCCGCCGCTGACGACGAGGGGAACCGTGACGTGGAACGTCGATCCGACCCCGAACTCGCTCTCGACGCGAATGCGGCCGCCGATGACGCTGACGAGCTCGGCGACGATCGAGAGACCCAGACCGGTGCTGCGCTCTCCCGCCGTGCCCGACTTGCCGAGCCGCACGAATGGCTGGAAGATTTTCTCGAGCTGATCGGAGGGAATCCCGATTCCCTGGTCTTTGACGTCGATGAGCAGATGCGCGCCCTCGACTCTCAGGGTGACGTCGATCGTCGTGTCCGCGTTCGAGTACTTGATGGCGTTGCCGATGAGGTTACTGACGATCTGTCGCAGCTTGCCGGCGTCGCTCGTCATCATGACCGGCCCGGTTGTTTGCACGCGCAGCTCGATCTTCTTTGCCGCGGCGAAGGGTAAGAAGACCCGCGCGCGCTGATTCATGAGGTCGGCGGCGTCGAAGGTGGAGATCTCGACCTCGCGTCTTCCTGACTCGATTCTCGAGACGTCGAGGAGATCGTTGATCAGGTCGAGCATGAAGCGGCTGGAGCCTTCGATCTCGGTGTACATCCGCTTCTTCTCGGGATCGGACTCCACGCCATCCATCGTCAGGTAATTCGCGTATCCGAGGATCACGGTGAGTGGATTGCGGAGATCGTGCGCCGCCATTCCGAGGAATCGATTCTTCTCCTCGTTCAGGCGGGTGAGCTCGGTCGACTTTGCGGCGAGCTCGCGCTGCGTGTTGGAAAGCTCGTTATTGAGTCGCGAGAGTTGCTCGTACGCCTGCGCGTCCGTGCGCACCCGCCTGTCGAACGAGTCGTGCTGGTCGCGGAATGCCATCCGGAAATTGTTCAACTGCTCGTTGTTGATCTGTTCGAGAGTCTCCACGACATCGGTGATGTCGCGTGCCGAGCGGCCGACCACGATGAACAGCCGCTCTTTCTGCATCGCTCCGCTGAAGACCGCGGCGAAGGGCCGCGAATCGGAGACCACAGTCAGCTCCCAGCCGCTGGCGGCGCGCCGGGCGACGACGGTGTCGAGAAACTGCATCGCCTTCTGGTGCGAGGGAGGATCGATGATGGAGAGCATGGACTGACCCGCGGCAAGCGGGCAATTGAGGCCGAGGTCGTCGGCGACGATCTCTTCGACGATGCCTGCGGCGTCGCAGCGGAAGGCCAGCACGTCGAAGTGCCGCGGGTTTCGTGAACCGTGGGATTGCTGCTCGCTCACGAGGGCGCCTGTCCGATCAATCGGTCGGCGAGCGCGATTGCCTCGCCGGCATCGGCCGCGTAGCCGTCGGCGCCGATCTTTTTCCAGAGATCGGGCGCGATACGGAATGGATAGCCGCCGACGATCACCTTCGTATCGCGACAGGCGGTCTCGCTCCGGATCGCGCGGATTGCCTGCTCGACGGCGGCGATGTTGTACGAGATCGTGACAGAAAGGCCGGCGACATTCGCTCGCCGCTCGCCGATCGTCTTCACGATGCCGTCGACCGGAGTGTTGGCGCCGAGGTAGTAGGTGTTCCAGCCGTCCATTTCGAAGAAGTCGGCGACCATGCGCGCACCGATCTCGTGCAGCTCGCCGCCGACGCACGCGGAGACGAACGTCCGTCCATTTCGCGGGCCGGAGAACAGAAGCGGATAGAGCTGCGACATGATCATCTGCGTGATCGCGGTGCCCAGATGTTCATCGGCGACGCTGATCTCGTTACGCTGCCAGCGCCGGCCGATCTCGTACTGCGCTTCCTGAAAGACGTGCAGGTAGACTTCGCGCAACGAAACGCCGCCGGCGATTGCATCATTGATGAGCGTGCTGGCGACGAAGCGTTCTCCATTCAGCACCGCGCGCAGATAGGCGTCGGCCAGTTGGGCGTGCGGCCGTCGGATGTCCGCGGCGGCGGGCTCGACACTCAGCGACTGCAGCGCGGTGTCGATCATGCGCCGGACGCGATCGCCGATCGCCGGGAACTGACCGGCGAGAACGTCGGCGACGGTGCCGAGATTGGAGACGAGGTCGGCGAGCGGGATCCGCCGGGTCTCGAGCATGATCCTGGCCCAGCGAATGTAGTCGGCGAAGAGTTGATCGTTGTCGAAACGCAACGCCTGCTCCAGGTACTGCAGGTGATAGCCCGCGTCCTTCACGCAGTAAGCGACGCCGCGCTCGCCGTAGCGCTCGCGGAGCTCCGGATGCCGCTGGAAGTGCATCTCGGCGATGGTTCGCGCGAGCTCGTCGCGGTCCGCCGCCAGGCTGTTGAGGGGATCAGGCATCAGTCGCTGATCTTCTCGAAAAAGCGGAGTTGCGTCGCGGTGGAATCGAGCTTCAGACCGCGCGGAATCCCCGAGTGAGAGTCGCGATACATGTGACTGGTGTGCCATTCCTTGAACGCCTCTTCGCTGCTCCAATAGGTCAGGAGCCAGAACTCGTCGCGATCGTCGATCGGCGAGATGACTTCCATCCGCAGAAAGCCCGGCGCGCCATCGACGAGGTGCGGACGCGCGATGAACGCCGCGCGCACTTCCGGCGTCATTCCATTGGCCACGCGAAACTTGCTCAAGGCGAGAAACGCATTCATCGAGCCGATAGCATATGACGGCAGACGCGGTAGGCTCGTGCGTTATGAAGATCCTCATCTTTGGCGCCACCGGCGGTGTTGGCAGCGAGCTCGTCACTCAGGCGCTCGCCGCCGGCCATGAGCTGACCGTCCTCGTCCGCGATGCTGCGAAGATCGCTGCAGCGCCGCGTGTCAAGTTGATCGTGGGCGATGCGACGGATCGCCGTGCGATCGAGCAGGCCGTGACGGGCGTCGATGCGGTCGTGAGCTCGCTCGGCACCGGGAATCGTCTGCGCGGGGATGTCGTCAGTCGCGCGACCGAGATCCTCATCCCGGCGATGCAGTCCGCGGGCGTTCGCCGGCTGATCGTCGTCTCCGCGTTTGGCGTTGGAGAGCAGCGCGCCGAGTCGGGGCTCATCCAGCGATTGATCTTCGCCACGTTTCTTCGATCGCTCTACGCCGACAAAGACAAGGCCGACACGATGCTGCGACAGAGCACGCTCGACTGGACGCTCGTTCATCCGGTCCGGCTGACCAACGGTCCGCATACTACGACGTATCAGGCAATCGATCATGCGCAGATGCGTGGAATGCCATCGATCAGCCGCGCTGACGTCGCGCACTTCATGCTCGCGCAGCTGTCGAGCGATGCGTGGCTACGGCGCAGCGCGATTCTGACTTGATGGCACTCGCTCGTTCTCGTTCTATGTCCCTTTGTGAGGACCGGCTTCAGCCGGTCACTCTTCGACCGGCTGAAGCCGGTCCTCACACAGAAACATGATCCACAAACCTTCCCTTCGAAATCACGTTAGGTCCATGCGCACCATGCCGGAACGATCGAAACGCGGCACGCCTCCGATTCCGATCGTGATCGACCGCCAATCGCCGGTGCCCGCGTTCCGCCAGATCTACCATGCGATCCGGGAGGCGATTCTCTCCGGCGCCCTCGCGGCGGGAAGCCGGCTGCTGCCGTCGCGCGAAATGGCCTCTGATCTCGGCGTCTCGCGTACGACCGCCGTCCTCGCGCTCGAACATCTCGAGGCCGAGGGGTATGTGGAGGGCAGGGGAGCGGCGGGGACGTTCGTGGCTGCTCTCACTCTGCCGCGCGCAAGAGTCGCAACGAACGATGCGAAACCGCTGCGTCCATTGCCGGAGGTGCGAGGACCGCGGCCGTTCCGGCTCGGCGAGCCGGCACTCGACGTCTTTCCGACGAAATTGTGGGCGCGCCTTTACGCACGCTGCGCTCGCGACGAACGCGATGCGCTTCTCGGCTATGGTGACGCAAACGGTCATGCACCGCTTCGCCGTGCGATCGCATCGTACGTCGCGGTCTCGCGCAGTGTAAGAGTGACGCCGGATCAGGTCATCCTCGTTCATGGCGCGCAGCACGCCATCGATCTCATCGCGCGAGTTCTGCTCAGTCCCGGCGATCGCGTTTGGGTCGAGGATCCGGGATATCTCGCCGCGCGCGAGCTCCTGAAGATCGCGGGCGCGGTGCTGGTTCCCGTCCCCGTCGATCGCGAAGGGCTCGACGTCGCGGCGGGAATCCGCGATGAGCCTTCCGCGAAGATGGCCTGCGTCGCTCCTTCGCATCACTTTCCACTCGGCCGCACGTTGTCGTTGCCGCGGAGGCTCGCGCTGCTCGAGTGGGCCCGAAGCGCGGACGCGTGGATCGTCGAGGACGACTTCGACAGCGAGTTCCGCTACGTGGGCACGCCCCTTTCCTCGTTGCAGGGCCTCGACAATTCGGGACGCGTGATCTACGTCGGAACCTTCAGCAAGACCGTCTATCCCTCGCTCCGCCTCGGCTACGTCATTCTCCCGCCGGCGCTGGTCGATCAGTTCCGATCGGCGGCAGCGGCGTTCGATCACTTCTCGCCGACTCTCGATCAGGCCACGCTGGCGCGATTCATCGAGGAAGGGCATTTCACGCGACACGTGCGGCGGATGCGCGCCGTGTATCGCGAGCGCCATGACGCGCTCCTGAACGCTGCCGCACGCGAGCTCGATGGTCTCCTGCGCATCGATCCGGCGGACACCGGAATGCACGTCGTCGGGTGGCTGACGCAACCGAACGCCGATGCCGAGCGCATCGCGACGCGCGGCGAAGAGCGCGGGATCGAACTGCGCGCGTTGTCGCGCTACTGCATGCGAGCGAAGTTGCCGGATGCACTGGTACTCGGATTCGCGGCCGTTCCGCCAAAGGCACTGATGGAGGGTGTTCGAACGCTGCGCGAGATTCTGGGTTCTTAGGAAAGCTCTCTCGCAAGTGCGAGAACCCCTCACCCGGCCTTCGGCCGCCCTCTCCCCGCAAGCGGGGCGAGGGGCTACTCAGTAAGCTATTGCTAGAAGTGGATGGGTTACGTAGCCCTTCTCCCCGCGTGCGGGGAGAAGGTGCCCGAAGGGCGGATGAGGGGCGCATCGTTCGAGCGCGCCGTCTCCAGCGTGACCATCACCGCGCCACGCTTTCTCGCGATCTCGTGCGTCGCGAGCAGAAGGGCTCGGGCCACGCCACGGCGGCGCGCGTCAGGCCGAACGTAGAGGTCGTTCAGCACGATCACTGGCGCGAGCTGGAGCGACGAGAACGTGGGATACAGCTGCGCGAATCCCAATGGTTGTGGGCCGGTCGCGTAGAGAACGATCGATTCCTCGCGTCGAAGGCGCGCATCGAGAAAGTGTTGTGCTGCGTTGAGCTCGGACGGCAATCCGTAGAACATGCGATAGGCATTGAAAAGCGACGCGACGAGTGCGGTGTCGCCCGTGGCGGCGATCAGGACTTGCATGCGCTCGATTGTCATCCATCGCGCAAGGTCCAATTCGCTTCGCTCGCGCCAGACCATGATTCGAGATTGCGATGGTCCGACTTGGTATGGCCTGCGTCCAACCTCTTGGCTCTTTACCTCAGCGCGCGGTGAGACGAAGCTTGCCGAGGTATGCACAAGATTCTTGCGTTGCTTGCGGCGGCGATGTTCACGTCCTGGGGCGTCGACCTTTCCGATCGCGATCCCTCGGTTCGCGCGGCCGATGATCTGTATCGATCGCAGAACGGCGCGTGGCTCGCTCGCACCGAGCTGAGTGCGGCGCATCCCAACGCCGCGTACTGGCGCGACCTGCGCGTGTTGTCGACGGAACGGCTCGCGTCGCTGGTCGCCGAAGCGGACGGAAGAGTCGGCGCGTTCTATCGGTCATTCATGGACGAACGCACGATCGAGGCGAAAGGGCTCGACCCCTTGAAGCCGGAGCTCGACGCGATTCGCGCCGCACCCACGAAAGAGCAGTTGGCCGAAGTGATGGGTGGCGTCGAAGGACCGGGCGCGGTTCGATCGCCGACCGTGCGCTTCCGCGTCGTGCACGCGTTGTTCTCGCTCACGATCGCGCAGGATCCGAACGATCCTGCCCACGACGCGCTCTTCATCGGCCAGGCCGGCCTGCAGTTGCCCGGTCCCGAGTACTACTCCGATCCGAAGCTCGCCGATCTGAAGGTTGCGTATCAGCAGTACATCGCGCAGATGCTCAAGACCATTGGATGGCCGGAGCCGGAGGCGCGCGCGGCGGACATCGTGGCGTTCGAGATGAGAGTCGCGGCCGCGAGCTGGTCCCGCGAACAGATGACCGACGTCGTGAAGACGTACAACCCGATGACCGTGAGTGATCTCGCTCGATTCGCTCCCGGCTTTCCGTGGCGGTCGTTTCTGCGAGGCGCCGAGGTGTCGAAGGTCGAGCGGGTGATCGTGGATGCAAAGAGCGCGTTTCCGGCGATCGCGAAGGCGTTCGCCGACGCGCCGGTAGAAGTCCTGCGGGCGCGGCAGGCGTTCGCCGCCGCGGATGAAGCGGCGCCGCTGCTCAACGGCGCCATGGCGCAGGTGAACTTCGATTTCCGAGGAAAGAAGTTCAACGGACTGTTCCAGTCCGAAACGCCGCGCCAGGTTCGCGCGGAGCAGGCGGTCGAGGCCAACATCGTCGACCTCGTGAGTGCGCTGTATGTCGCGCGCTACTCGTCGCCGGAGACCCGGACCAAAGCGACGACCATGACGGAGAACATGCGCGCCGCGCTCGATACGCGCCTCGCGGACAATCCATGGATGAGCTCCGAGACGAAGCGGCGCGCGCGAGAGAAGCTGGCGAAGATGCAGATGCACATCGGCTGGCCCGATCACCTGCAGACCTACGACGGACTGTCGATTCGCGAGGATGATCTCTATGGCAACGTCGTGCGCTCGGCCGCCTGGAACTGGCGCCGCAGCGTTGCCGATCTCTCGCGTTCCTTCGACCGGTCGCAATGGGCGCTGGCGCCCGGTTACCCGCAATACGCGTACGTTCCCATCAGGAACACCGTCGAGATCTCTGCTGCAATGTTTCAGCAGCCTTTCTTTGATCTGCATGCGGACGACGCGGTGAACTACGGCGCGATCGGTGCGGTGATCGGTCAGCAGATCGTCGCTGGATTCGACAATCACGGCGGGCGTTACGACGCCGGTGGACGTCTGGCCGAGTGGTGGACTGCCGCGGATCGGAAGCGACTGGCGGAGGAAACGGGAAAGCTCAGCGCGCAATACTCCGCGGTGGAGCCGATTCCGGGACTGCACGTGAAAGGCGATCTCGTCGCCGACGAGGGGCTCGACGATATCGGAGGCATGCTCATCGCGCTGGACGCGTATCACCGCTCGCTTCACGGCGCGGAGCCGCCGGTGCTCGACGGCTTCACCGGCGACCAGCGCTTTTTTCTCGGCCGGGCACAGATGTGGCGCGCGAAGTTCAGCGATGGGTTCACGAGAAACCAGGTGGCGACCGGCGCGAATGCGATGCCGTTCCTTCGCGTGAACGGTCCGGCGCGCAACCTCGACGCGTTCTATCAGGCCTTCGGCGTGAAGCCGGGCGACGGAATGTACCTCGCGCCGGCGGATCGAGCTCACGCGTGGTGATGTTCGACATTCCTGATCCCGTGCGCTCGTCGTGGCCGAAAGGAGCGCGCGACTTCGACTTTCTTCAAGGCCTGTGGACCATTCGTCATCGACGTCTTCGCGAAAGGCTTGCGGGCTCGACGGAGTGGATCGAATTCGAAACGCCCTTCGTCATGCACGCGATCCTCGGCGGACTGGGGAACATCGATCAGTGTCGCATCGCCGGCCCGCCGTTCTTCGAAGGAGTGTCGCTGCGGCTCTTCGATCTGGACGATCATCTATGGCGCATCTACTGGATCGACAGCAACGGCGCGCGGCTTTTTCCGCCGGTGGTCGGCGGATTCGATGGCGCGCGAGGTGTGTTCCGAGGGGATGACCGGCACGAAGGCACACGGGTCGCAGTGCGCTTTCTCTGGGATCGCGGCAATCCCGATGAGCCGGTCTGGCAGCAGGCGTTCTCGGTGGACGGGGGCGTGAAATGGGAAACGAACTGGATCATGACGTTCCACCGCCCTGGTTAGATTTCAACTCCAGTGTTCCACACACTCGATGTGAAGGGTGACCGGCTGAAGCCGGTCCACACACTGAGGCGGCCGCGGGTGGCCTGCGTCACCGGATGGGTCGGCGACTTGGATCGTGTGCGGACTCGAACGTACTCTCAAGCGATCGTCATAGACTATTTCTCATGTTCGACAAACTGAAAATCGCTCCCTGCCTCTGGTTCGACGGTCAAGCTGAAGAGGCGGTCAATCTCTACCTCGACATCTTTGAAAACTCGCGTATCACGGACAACGCTCGTGCCGGAATGCAGGTGTACATGTGAGCCGCCTCGACCTTCGCGGCATCCTCGCCGGCGGCGTGATCGCGGGCATCCTCGACATCACATACGCGATCGTCGTGCTGCATGACCGCGGCAAGTCCGCGCTCTGGACGCTGCAGTCTGTCGCCAGCGGAATTCAGGGCAACGCGGCCTTCGAGGGCGGCACCGCGTCGGGAGTGCTCGGCCTCGCCGCGCACTTTACGATCGCCATCGTCGCGGCATTCGGGTATTGGCTGATCGCGCGACAGAGCGAAGCGATCCGGCGTCATCCCGTTTCCTCCGGCCTCGTCTACGGAATCGTGATCTATCTCGTCATGAATTTCGTCGTGCTACCGCTCTCGGCGTATCCGTTCCATCCGAAGTACCCGATCGCCGTGCTGGCGAAGGGGTCCTTCTTTCACGCCGTGCTGATCGGACTGCCCATCGCGCTCTGTGTGCGAGGGCGTCAACGGGACTGAGTCGAGCGGCGGATCTGTTCGCGCATCGCGTAGGCCACTTCGTCGGCGCGGCGCTCGGCATCGATGTCGACATTCGACCCCAGCCACATTGCGCCGCCCGGTCCATCCACGCGAACCGCGGAGGCGCGGTGCCAGCGATACGTCCGGTCCGCCGCGCGCAGCAGCCGGAAGTCAGCGTCGTACGGCTCGCCGGTCTGCACCGCATGCGTCCAGCGCTCCACCGCGAGCGGAACGTCGGTGGCATGCAGCACGTACTGCCACCCTTCGCCGATCAGTTGCTCGCGCGTTTTTCCGAAATACGTCGCGGTGTAGTCGTTCACGAAGGTGAGTGCGCCGGCGAGATCTGCTGTCCAGATCTGCACATGCAATGCGTCGAACAGTTTCTCGCTCACCGCGCGCAGTGTACTCCGCGAGCGCGAACGGCATGACGAGTACAAACACGGTTTCTCATGGCGAAATCGAAAAATGCAGGGCGCGGAGCATCGGCATTGGGCTCGCGGATTGAAGCCGCCGATCCCGATGCCGTCCTCCTAAGAAGGATTTGCACAATTGCAGGCGCCCCTCATCCGCCCTTCGGGCACCTTCTCCCCGCACGCGAGGAGAAGGGCAACATCGTGTGTTTGCCCCTCGCCCCGCTTGCGGGGAGAGGGTGTGTGCTAGTGGAGACATTCTTTACACTTCCACGGAGACATCCTTGACACTCCGGGCGGGCGATGCTTGCCCGCATCGGCTACGGATTGCCTCGTCGCCGCGGCTCAACCCAGCGGCACTCACGCGCGCTCCAGTTCGCGAGATGGCGGTTGCCGAAGTACAGCTCGTAGGAGTCGTCAGTAACTTGGACGAGTCCCACCCGTTCGCCGACGAGGACCTCGCTCACGAACCGCTCTTGTCCGCACCACTTGATATAGCCACCGCCTCTGACGCGGCGAACGATGAACGAGCTCGGATATTCGACTTCAGGCACGCGCTCGGGAAAGGGACGACGGTAGGGAGTCACCATCGACGCCGGCCGCTTCTGCCCCAGGCCTTGATGCGGTCGGATGTGATTGAACTCGGCCATGAACATGTCAAAACGCTTCTGCTGGGCAGCCAGAGTCTGCGCCATCGGCTTCATACTCTTTGCCTTGAGCGTTTTGTGCATCCGTTCGTGAATGCCGTTCTGCTGCGGCCGTCCCGGTTGGATCCGCGCATGGGTCACTCCGAGCTGGATCCACCAGCGACCGAGTTGCGACAGCCCACCGATCGATCGTGATGCGCAAAACGGAGCGCCGTTATCGGTCAGGATCTGATCGGGTAATCCCCACTCACGGAACACTCGCTCAAAGACGGCTTGAGCACCGCCGCCGGTGTTCATCGTGGCCGCTTCGACCGCGAACACGTACCGGCTCGCCGGATCGGCGATCGTCAGTGGATAGCAGTAATGTCCATTGCCCAGTCGAGCTTGGCCTTTGTAATCGGCACTCATCGTGTGACCGGGACCCGGCACGGCGCTCACCGGCGTCACGGCGGGACTCCAAATCCGCGTCCGGCCGCGCCGCGCTTCAACACGCCCGTTACGACGCAGCACATCGCGAGCGGTCGACACAGCCAACGTCACGCCTTGATCCCCCAACAGCGTCACGAGCTTGTCAGGCCCGTAATCGGGATGCTCATCCTTGAGCCCCATTAAGAGGTGCTCGACCTCGCGTGACGTCTTCGTCGGACTCGTCAGCGGCCGTCGCGATCGCTCCAGCAATCCGCACTCGCCTTCCTGCTGCCACCGATCGATATACGTGTGGATCGTCTGGCGACTCACGCCAAACCGTGATGCCAGCTCCGTCGGCGTGAAGCCCGACTCCCACAGCGCAATCATCCGATGTCGTTCTTCCACCATTCCTCGGCTCCAAGGCATCCAATCCTCCAACTGACATCTGTCAAGGATGTCTCCGTGGAAGTGTCAAGGATGTCTACGTCTAGAACAGTG
>JBBRMQ010000081.1:0-15666 GCA_038230775.1 Thermoanaerobaculia bacterium | reverse complement strand
GGGGCTGCTGTTAGGCGCGATCGGGATTCAGTTCATCATCAACGGCATCACGCCGGTCGCCGTGCAGATCATCAAAGGCGGGTAAGGTACTCGGCGAAAACGTCGTTGAACAGCGCGCCCGGACGGCGCGAGCGGATGCGCTCCACCGCGTGATGACCCGGCGTTCCGAGCTTGTGCATGATCATCCCGGCCACCAGCGCGGACCGGTTGAATCCCAGCCCGCAATGCGACAGCACGCGATGCCCGCCCTTGATGAGGTCCGCGCCGAGGGTGGCGACGGCGTGCAGGCGGGTCAGCGGCGGCAGATCTTCGTCGTAAATTGGAAAATAGATATAGAGGCACCCCTCGGGCGTCGTCGGGATGCATTCATCGAGGCCGCCATCCATGTCGAACACGGTGTCGATGCCGAGGGCGGCGACGGGAGACCATTCACGGATGGCGGGTGAGATGAAGAGCCGCGCCTCGTCGTCGATCTGGAAGAATTCGGTCGGAATCACCGGAATCACGATGGGTTATTCTAGTCTCTGCGCCGCTCCGCGACGCGTTGTCAGTTGTCGGTTGTCAAAGGCCTCTGACAACCGATCACCGACAACCGACAACGCGCGCAGCGCACAACAATGTTCATCGGTCACGACGCCGTCGGATTCGCCTCCAAGAGACTCGCGCCGCGCACCAGCCTCGGCTGGCTGATCGCCGCGCCGCTCCTCCTCGACCTGCTCTGGCCGATCTTCCTTCTCCTGGGCATCGAACGCGTGGAGATCCGCCCCGGCGCGATGAAGATGACCCCGCTGGAGTTCACGTACTACCCGTGGTCGCACAGCCTGGCGATGGCGATCGTCTGGGGGATCGTGTTTGCGGGCATCTACGCGATCGTCACGCGCTACCTTCGCGGCGCGGTGGTGCTGTTCTTCGGCGTGGTCAGCCACTGGGTCTTCGACTGGGTCACACACCAGGCGGATCTTCCTCTCTATCCCGGCGGCCCGAAGTTCGGGCTCGGTCTTTGGAACCAGCCGATCGCGGAGCTGGGAATCGAGACGGCTCTCTTCGCCATCGGTCTGCTCATTTATCGCGACATCACGCATGCGCGCGATCGCATCGGATCGATCGCCATGTGGGCCTTCGTGGTCTTTCTGGCGGTCGCATTCATCCTGAACGCCGGTGGAGCGCCGCCGCCCAGCGTGCGCATTCTGGCGTACAGCGCGCTCGCGTTGTGGCTGCTTCCCTTCTGGGCGGCGTGGTTCGACCGGCATCGCATCCCGGAAGAATGAAGGCGCTCTTCATCGTCAACCGCCGTTCCGGAGTGCGGCGGCGGCGCGACATCACGGCGATCATTCGGGAGTCGTGCGCGTGGGACTACGGCATCGCGGAGAGCGAGCGCAAAGAAGATCTCGACTGGATCCTCGAAGAAGCGGCGCGGTCGTCCGTCGACGTCGTCTTCGCGGTGGGAGGCGACGGAACGGTGCACGAGGTCGCCAAGCGGCTCATCGGGCGCACGTTTGCTCTCGGCATCCTTCCGACCGGATCGGGAAACGGCTTCGCGCGGCATATCGGCCTGCCGATGAATGCACGCCAGTCGCTGCAGTCCTTTTCGAAAATGCGGATCGAGACGATCGACACCGCGGCCGTCAACGGGATTCCGTTCATCGGCACGATGGGCATCGGCTTCGACGCGTGGGTCGCCGAACAGTTCGCGGCCAGCTCGGTGCGCGGGCTCCTGACGTACGCGGCGATCGCCGTTCGTGGATTCCTGCGCTACGAGCCCGCGGAGTACGACATCACGATCGATGGTGAGCACCGGCGCCTGCGCGCGCTGATCATCGCCATCGCCAACTCGAGCCAGTACGGCAACAACGCACGCATCGCGCCGCTCGCATCGCTGCAGGACGGTCTGCTCGATGTCGTCGTGGTCGACCGGCTCTCACCGACCGCGATTCCGGCCGCCGGAGCGCGCCTCTTCCACGGCTCGCTCAATCGCGCACGCGGCGTCTCGATGAAGCGCGGCAGCCACATCGTCATCCGGCGCGCGTCGGCCGGCCCCGCTCATCTCGACGGCGAACCCATCACCCTCGGCGACACGCTGACGATCGACCTCGTGCCGCGCTCGTTACGGGTTCTGCTGCCCGACTCGATCGAGCGAGTCTAGTGAAGTGTATTGGATGAATCGGTACCACCTGGCTTGGTCTCGACGCCGTGAGCGTGGTTGCGCCTCCTCAGCGTAAGCACCGCTACGCTTGCGTCGGCGCGCCTAGCTCACGTCGCCGATCCCTGCGCCATCTGGTATCGATTCATCCAATACACTCCACTAGGAAGTCGTCGAGCAGCGTGTTGAACTCCGTCGGCTCGTCGAGCATGAGCCAGTGCCCCACCCCGTTGATCTTTTTCACCGGCAGATCGGGCATCTGCACGTGCAGCGATCCGGGGTTCTCGATGTCCACGGCGGCGATCGCCAGCTTCGGTCCGCGATACGACGCCACGAGTTGTTGCACATCGACGTTGCGCATCCCGGAGAGCGCGCCGAGGAACGGATCGACCGCGGTGTTGTGAACCGAGGTGAGGACTTCGTCGCGGACGGCTTCGGAGGAGGGCTTGAGGATCGGCGCGAACCACTGCTTCACCACGGCATCTTTGTCCTTGCGGATGGCGGCGCTGAATCTTGCGGCCACTTCGTCCGTAATTTTCAGGTTGCCGCCGGCGTCCGCGTACACCACCCCGGCGATCCGCTCCGGATGTCTCGCCGCGTACATCGCCACCACCGCGCCGCCATACGAGTGGCCGACGATCACGAAGCGCTTCAACCCCAGCGCGTTGGCCACGGCATCGACGTCGTCCGCCATCGCGGCAACGGAATAGTCGCCGTTCCGCGCCGGATCGGACTGCCCCATGCCGCGCAGATCGAACGCCACCGCACGGCGCGACTGCCGCACGTGCTCCAGCTGCGCGCGCCACTGCGTCAGACTGGCACCGTTGCCGTGAACGAACAGGACAGGAGTGGCTGCGCCGCGGCCGCCGTCATCGACGTGCAGCCGCCCTTGCGGCCCCTCAACGAAGCCCGGCGTCGTTACGTGCGCGCACGACAGTGCGAGAAAGAAAGCGAACGCCCAAATGCGGGGACCCCTGCACCGGCCGAAATTCATAGCGTCTCCACCAGTTCGTCGATTCGTCGCGCAAGATCGTCTCGCGTCGTTACGAACGAATCGTATCCGTTCCACGACGGGTCTTCGATCGACCAATGCTCGATGCGCTTGGCGCCGGGCCACATCGGACAATCCTTCGCGGCCGAATCGCAGACGGTGACGACGACGTCGAAGACGCCGTGCATGAATTCGTCCGCGCCCTTGGATCGCGCGTTGGAGATGTCGATGCCGATCGCCTTCAGCGCGGCAATGGCCATCGGATGGATCCAGCCCGCCGGACGCGATCCCGCCGACACCACGTGCAGCTTGTCGCCGTGCAACGCCCGCGCAAGACCTTCCGCCATCTGGCTGCGCGCAGCGTTTCCGGTACATAGAAAAAGCACACGCTTTTTCGGGGTGGCAGTCGGCTTGCTCTCTGTTTTTTCCATGGCCAAAGCGGAGAAACTGCAGCGATTCTATGACCTCGTGGAGAAGATCGAGACAGCGATGTTGACGACGCGCCGTGCCGACGGCCTTCTCGTGTCCCGTCCGATGGCGACGCAGGCGCTGTCGCCAGGCGCTGATCTATGGTTCGTTTCGGCGAAGGGGACGGAGAAAATCGACGAGATCCGCCACGACAAGAACGTCAACCTCTCGTACTACCAGAATCGAACGCGAGAGTGGATTTCGGTGTCCGGCGCGGCTAAGGTCGTTCGCGACCGCGACAAGATCCGCGAGCTCTGGCGCCCGGATTGGCGCGCCTGGTTCGGCGACGAAGGTGGTGCGAATGATGGCACGGCGGACGATCCGCGTCTCGTGCTCATCGGTGTCAACATCAAGTTCGCGGTGTATCTCGAGCTGAACAAGCCGCAGCCCGTCGTGCTGTTCGAAGTGGTCAAAGGAATGATCACCGGGAAAAAGCCCGATTTTCCGCCGACGCAGTCGATCCGCGCCGATGAGGCGCGCAGAGGCCGAAAGAAGTAGGCGCCGTTGTCATCCCGAGCGTAGCGAGGGACCGGTGTGGGTGGGAGGTTCGATTTACGTGCCGCCCACCCACACCGGTCCCTCGCTACGCTCGGGATGACAATGACCGGCTTCCTGATCGGCCCTCCGACCTGCTAGTCCAGATCCTCACGCGTGACACCTTCGGCTTCGAGAACGAAATCGGGGCCGAAGGCCAGTCCCGGCGTCTGAAAACCGTGTCGAACGTCGCCGGCGAGTACCCGGCGCACCGCTGCCAGTGCCGCGCGCGCGGTCCACACCACTCCGGCTTCTGGTCCATGCAGGCGTGCGTGAACGATCGTTCCAGCCGCATCCTCGACTTCGCCCCAGACATGTGTCGTCGTGGCAGCACGTTGCGCAGGAGTCGATCCCGGCTTCACTCCACGCTTCAGGATGTTTCGAACGAACGGCAGGCGAAACAGCGGGCGCAGGCGATCCAGCCGCGGCAGCTGCTTCTGCATCGAGCGCGGCAGCACCAGGTAGTCCTCGATGTTCGGAATGCCGGTGCTTCGATGGGCCATGAAGATGTCGCCCCACGTGAATCGCGTGGCGGACACCTCGCCGCTGCCGAAATCGATCATCTTCGTTTCGACGGAACGCCGCGGGCGAACGAGATTTCCGTCGCGCCGCACGAGCTGACCGTGCGGCAACATCTCGATCATGGTCCGCTGCGTCCCCGGCGGGAGACCCGCCGGCCCCACGGCATAAAACGCCAGCGTGAGCCGCGTGGCCGACGGCAAGCGGCGTTGGAGATGCACGGCGAGACAGTCGGTGGGAACGACATCGAACCCGGCGCCGGGAAGCAGCATCACGCCGCGCGACTTCGCCCGCTCATCCAGCGCGGCCAGTGCCTGATACACGGGAATCTCGCCCGTGATGTCGAGATAGTGCGCTCTTGCAGCGAGGCAGGCCGAGACAATCGAACGGAACGTATGGATGAACGGACCGGCGCAATGCAGCACGGCGTCAACGCCTTGGATCCCTGCCGGATCATCGAGTCCGAAGACGCGAGGCTCGACGCCCAGCTCGCGGCCTAACATCTCGATCGCCGTGCGATCGCGTCCGGCTACGATCGGCTGCATTCCGGCATCGACGGCCGTGCGGGCGATCTCGCGACCGACAAAACCATTCGCGCCATAGATGAGGAAAGTCATTTTGAGTTGGGATGTCAGGACGTTGGGATGTTAGGAAGGAGCCCACGCCCACCCTTCCCAACGTCCCAACGTCCCAACTCGCTACGGAGACAGCCTCTCGACGACCCAATCTTTGCGGTCGGCGCGCAGGCGATACGCGAAACGATCGTGCAGACGGTCGGTGCGACCCTGCCAGAACTCGAAGAGAATCGGAATCACTCGATAGCCGCCCCAGTGCGGCGGACGCGGAATCGGGCGGTCCTTGTATGTCGCCGACAGCTCTTCGAAGCGCGCATCGAGATCGCCGCGGCCGGCGATGACCTTGCTCTGCTCCGAAGCCCATGCCCCGATCTGGCTGCCGCGGGGGCGGGACGCGAAGTACGTTTCCGATTCCTCTTCCGTCGTGCGGCAAACCGCTCCCTCGATGCGTATCTGACGCTCGAGCTGCTGCCACCAGAACACGAGCGCCGCGCGCGGATTCTCGTGCAGCTGCGCGGCCTTGCGGCTGTTGTAGTTCGTGAAAAAGACGAAGCCGCGCCGGTCGAAGCCCTTCAGAAGGACTTGCCGCGCGGAGACTTCGCCGTCGGGCATCGAGGTCGCCAGCGTCATCGTCTCGGCCATCGGCTGCGACGCCTTGGCCTCGTCGTACCAGCGTTCGAACTGCGCAAAGGGGTCGGATTCGAGAGCGTTTTCGTCCAGAGAAGACTTGTCAGAGGAAGCCATGGGCAGCGGAAAAATACCATGAGCGTGATTCATCGCGGCGTCGCAAGACTCGAATGAACGCGCGGCGATGATCCGAATTACCCTTCCGGGCATGGCATTCTCGCGACGACACCTTCTCTTCGCTGCTCCGCTCACACTCATTGCACACGCGGTTTCGGCGCAAAACGTTCAGATCGAACGACTGTCGTGGGCTGGTATCAGACTGGAGATCAATGACACCACGATCTTTGTCGATGCCTCCTCCGATGCCTCGAAAAGTGTTGCCGTTCCGCTGACCGCGCGCACTCCGCGCATCGGCGCCGTGATCACGCATCTTCACAACGACCACTTCGACCGCTCCGCCCTCCAAACCGTCCTCGGTCCTAAGGGCGTGGTGATCTGCTGGTCGAAGATCGCGGCGACGGTGGCGTCACTCGGATTCAAAGTGCGATCGGTCGACATGTACGAGCCACTCACCTTCGGCGACACCGTCCTGGTCCCGATTCCAGCGGTCGATGGCGTCGGCGATGCGCAGGTTTCCTGGATCATCACCGCGGGCGACCGGCGCTTCATCCACTGCGGCGACACGCTCTGGCATGGTGGATTCCGCGAGATCGGCAAGGTGTACGGACCGTTCGACGCCGCGTTCCTGCCGATCAACGGCTTCCAGCTCGTCGATGCGAAACCGCCCAGCGGACAACCGTACGACCTCACGCCAGAACAGGCCGTGGCCGCCGCCGTCCTGCTGCGCGCGAAGACGCTCGTGCCGATCCACTACGGCAACAACTCCGATCCGGACTACATCGAGACGCCGAACGCCGAACCGCGGCTTCTGGCCGAGGCGGCAAAGCGAAACGTGACGGTGCGGGCGTTGAAGCCGGGGGAGATGATGAGTTACGAAGCCGGCGGGAACCACTGATACAGAAAGAAGTAGACCAGCACGCCGGTCACCGAGACGTACATCCAGAGCGGGAATGTCCAGCGCGCGATACGCCGATGCTCGGGCACCCGCATCTTCAAGCCGTTTCGCACGGAAACGATCGCCATCGGCACGATCGTGATCGCGAGGATGGTGTGCGAGATGAGGATCGCGAAGTAGATCGGCCGGATCGGCCCGGTGGCCGTGAACTTCGTCACGATGCCGTGGCGGAGGTAGTGATTCGTCACATACAGCACGAGGAAGACGAGCGATGTGATGCACGCGGCAAGCATGAAGCGCTTGTGCAGCGCAATCTGGCGCCGCTTCATGAAGATGTACCCGGTGAGCAGCAATCCACCGCTGGTCGCATTGAGCGTGGCGTTGATCGCCGGCAGGACGTGGGCGACGTCCATCAATCTTCGCGAAGAAGATCGTGAACGGTGTTGGCGACGTGATCGACGGCGTCGTCGGCCGTCGCGCCGTAGTAGTCGCGGATCACGCCATGCTTGTCAGCGATCGCGAACTTGGAGCTGTGCAGCACCGCTTCGTTCGCCGAGCCGTCATTCGCCGCGGCGAGTTTGAAACCGTTGATCGAGAGATCGACGATCGTTTTCTCGTCACCGGTGAGGAACACCCATCGCGGATCGTTGCGGTAACGCGCCGCGTAGTTGTGGAGCTGCGTGGGCGTATCGCGCCGCGGATCGACGCTGATCGACACGAACTGTACCGGCGCATCCTCGTTGATCCTCTTCGTCACGCGGCGCAGCGTCGACGTCATCATCGGACACGTCCCCGCGCAGTTGGTGAAGATGAAGTCGTAAACGGTCACCTTCCCCTTCATCGCCGCCAGCTGCACCGGCTTGCCGTTGTCGGCGACGAGCTTTGCATTGGGGACGGGAAAGAGCTTCGGAAGAGTGGACTGCTGGCTGCAGCCGGCCACCAGAAGGGCCATGGCGAACAGCAGGTACACATTCGATGTCATGAACAGCCGCCGCGCGTTGCGATTCGATCGCTCGCGCAGAAACACAATGCTCATCACGAGGAGCGCCGCTGCCGCCGCTACGGCGGCGAACTGCGGGCGCACAAACACGCTGACGACGAGAAGCGCGATGCTGTAATACACGGCCTGCCGTCCCACGGCGGCGCCGTCCGTGTCGCGAACGGAGAGCATGGCGAAGCCCGCACGGCCATAGTCCTCACGGTAAATCCAGCTGATCGCCATGAAGTGCGGGAGCTGCCAAAGGAACACAATCGCGAACGCGATCAGGCCGCCGGTGCCGATGCGTCCGGTCGCGGCAGTCCATCCCATGAGTGGCGGAATCGCACCCGGAATCGCTCCGACGAGCGTGCAGATCGTCGACACCCGCTTCAGCGGTGTGTAGATGAAGATGTACGTGATCAAGGTGAACGCGCCTAACGCCGCGGTCAGCCAGTTGACGGCGAGGCCGAGGTAGAGCGTGCCGATGATGGCGACGGTGGAGGCGAACAGCAGCGCCGCGCGCGGCGTGATGCGGCCCGCGGGCAACGGACGACGCTGCGTGCGCCGCATGCTGCCATCGAGATCGCGCTCCGCGTATTCGTTGAGCGCATTCGTTCCCGCGGCGACGAGCGCGGTGCCGATCAGCGTGTGCATCAGCAGCAGAAGAGCGGCATGGGGAGCGGCATAGAAGAATCCCGCGGCCGTGGTCACGAGAACCATCAGCACGATGCGGCTCTTCGACAGCTCGAGGTAGTCGCGGATCACACCGGTACCTCCGCCTGGCGCGCGGGAGCGCCCGCCAATACGGCATCCGAGCGCCAGCCAATCGTGCGCGCGGTCAGCGCCAGCAGCAGCGCGAAGGCGAGCGTCAGGGCACCGGTCGCGACGTGCAGACTGGTGATCACCGGCTGTTTGCCGCTCCATACGGTGTAGGCGCCGAGCATGATTTGAGTCGGAATGACGAGCAACAACATGTTCCCCACCAGCCTCAGCGGATGCTTCGGCTCGAACCTGAGCAAGCGAATGTACATCGCGGCGATGGAGATTGCCACCACCGCCGCTCCCACGCGGTGCGCGAAGTTGACGGCGATCGCGCCCGAGGTGAACGACGGAACGAGGTGACCGAACGAGGTCGGAAAGTCAGGAATGGCGAGCCCGGCGCCGAGGTGGCGCATGAGGGCACCGATGAGAATCTGCGAGTAGATGATGGCGACCAGCCCCGTCGAGCCGCCGATGGGCGCGTCCCCTCGCGGCGCATTGCTGATCCGCGCGAACCACTTGGACGCGAGGAACGCGATCGATACGTTGATGCAGAAGAAGATCTCGGCCAGTCCCGCGTGCGCGATCGAGATCGCGGGTGGCAACAGGAACAGTACCGTCAGTCCGCCTAACACGCCCTGCGCGATGACCGCGCCGACCGCGAACCAGCCGAGGATGCGGAGGCGGCGCTTGGGCTCACGGAGTTGGAGGAAGATCGCCTGCAGTACGGTGAGAAACCCCACCGTCGCGGCGATCAGGCGATGCCCGTGCTCGTAAAAGATGCCGCCAACCATCGGGGGCATCACCATGCCGTACGACAGCGGCCAGTCAGGGACGGCGAGGCCGGAACCGGTCGAGGTCACCATGGCGCCGGCGAAGATCAGAAAGAGCGTCGAGAACGCGACGAACTTCGTGAACCGGCGCAACCATACCGGCGTGAGTTGTGTGCGCGAGATTGGACTCTGGGGTTTCATGAGTGTGGGGCCAGTCCTCTGACTGGCCAGCCAGCCGGAGGGCTGGCCCCACACTCGCTACGCCTGGCAGCAAGAGAAATCATCAATTTCCGGTCGTGACCGGCTGCTGTGCCGGAGTCGCTGTCGGATTCTCGGGTGCCTGCGCGACGAGCCACTTCCCGAAGTCATCCTTGCTGTCGATGAACAACTGCCCGCGCATGCGGTAGTGGCCGAGGCCGCAGAGTTGCGCGCAGGCGATTTCCCAGCGGTCGCCGTTCGTGGTCCGCACCGGCGTGAAGTGGATCGGCACGTCCTGTCCGGGAATCGCATCCTGCTCCACGCGCATGACCGGCAGCTTGAAGCTGTGGATCACGTCCTTCGAGCTGACGTGAATGATCGCCGCGCGATTCACTTCGAGATGCAGATTGTTGAGGCTGACGATGTCGTCCTTGCCGGCCGGATCGTTCGGATCGAGGCCGACCGGATTCGTCGACGACACGAACTCCGGCGCCGCCTTCCCGAAGATCCCATCCTTGCCCGCGTAGTGAACGTTCCACGCGAACTGCTCGCCGACGACGCGCACCTCGAGCGGGTTCTCCTCGCGCGTGGGGCGCGTCGCCCATCGCGACCACGCCGGAATCGAGAAACCGACCAGCAGCACGACCTCGACGACCGCGACCATCACCTCGCTCCACGTCGACCAATGCGACGTCATGCCGTGATAGCTGGCCTTCACGCCCTTCGAAGCGCGGAAGCGGTACAGCACGTACACGAAGTACGCGCCCCAGAAGACGAAGAGGATGAGCATCAACCAGTGCGTGAACACGATGAGGTCATCGATCGTGTGGCCGTGCGCCGAGTAATCCGGCGGCATCCAGTTGTTGAGGAAGTTTCTCAACGAATACCCCCCGCAATGAGATGGAACGATTCGCGGCGGCGGCGCATCGCGCGCGACCGGCGCCAGAACGTGACGAATAAAGCGACGAACCCCGCCTGAACAAAGCCGACCATCGCGAGCAGGAACCAGATCGCGTTGTTCATGCCTCTGGCGGAAGGAGCCGTGGGATCACCGAAACAGACGGGGCAGGCACTCGCGGCGGTAGCCGTGAGTGTCATCACCGCCACGAATACGGCCGCCTTCGAATGCGGAATGCAGAATGCAGAATGCAGAATTGAGAAACTCTTTCTGCCTTCTGCATTCTGCATTCTGCATTCAAGCTCGTTCTTCATAAGTCCCTCAATTTCCGAAAAGCCTTCCCCGAGTACGCCACCAGCAACGCTCCCCCAACCACGAACGCCGCCGTCATCCCCAGCGCGGCCACGCTCCGCGTCGCCATGTATTCGCGCACGCCCCACACCGAGACGTAGAGACACAGCGCGATACAGACGATGATGAAGATGACGTGGAACACGCGGAGTGACATTCATCTCTTTCCGAGCATGTCCGCCCAGTGGTGCCAGGGGCCCCACATCAGGACGGCGAAGAAGAAGACCGTCAGAATCAGAACGCCGTAGATCAGCTTCTTCTCCGACAGAAGATGCATGAAGAAGCCGGCGACGAGAAACCCTTTGACCGATGCGACGACCAGCGCGATGAGGATCGCGGTGTGCACCGGCATCTTCAACCCGAAGCAGAGATACACGGTCAGCACCGTGAGGAAGGCGAGCGCTCCGAAGACGTACAGATACTTCCGGATCTCGCGCTTGATCGACTCCGGATCGTTGTGAGAATCGTGGGCGACTACAGGCTCAGCGATGTGTTCGGTCAATCTTCGCTCCTCAAAGCAGATACAGGGTCGGAAACAGGAAGATCCAGACGAGATCGACGAAGTGCCAGTACAGACCGGCCACTTCGATGCGGTTGGTGTAGCGCTCCGGCTCGGTCGCGTACATCTTCGAGCCAACTGTCGTGAGATACAGGAAGACGACGATGCCGCCGATCACATGCAGCCCGTGCAGACCGGTCAGCGTGAAGTACAACGCCATGAAGTTGTTCGTAGCCGGCGATCGGCCTTCCTCGAACTCGTGGTGATACTCGAAGCCCTTGATCACCAGGAAGGCGAAGGCGCACGCCAGCGTGATGCCGAGGAATACGCGCGCCATCTTGAGGTTGCCGAGGCGGAGGTTGGCCCAGGCCAGGACGACCGTGACGGAGGAACCGATGAGGATGAACGTGTTCGTCGTGGCCATGCCGACGCTGAGGAACGTCCAGCCGCGCGGCCACACCGGAGCGCTGATGCGCAACAGGATGTACGAGGAAAAGAGCGCGCCGAACAGCATCACTTCCGACGCCAGGAAGAGCCAGATGCCGAGCTTCGCGTTGTACAGCCCGGTGTCGGGCCGCGGATGGACGTTGTACGGAATCTCGAAGTCGTGATGCGCGGCAGCGTGCGCGTCAGCAGGTGTGTGTGCGTCCATCTATGCCTCCGGCGCTGCCGCGACTTGCGCGTGCAGCCCGCCTCCACCCGTGATGGGCGCGGTCCCGCTGACGTCGACGTGCTGCGGCAGGAAGTCCGCCGCCGAGTAGTCGGGGTTGTTGTATTCGTACGGTCCGCGATGCACGACCGGCAGCACCACGAAGTTGCCGTGGCCTAACGGAGGCGAGGTCGTCGCCGCCCAGTCGAGCGTCGTGGCGTCCCAGTGGTTGTCGCCGACGGTCTTGTGACCGAGCGCCGCGGCGCCGGCGTTCCAGAAGAAGTTCACGATGAACGGGACCTGGAACAGCAGGAGCCCGAACGCCGAGATCGACATGTACGGATTCGTCGCTTCGGCGATCCATTTGGCGTGCGCGTACTGGATTCCGCCGTCGTAGAGGCGACGCGAGACGCCGGCCAGGCCCTGGGCGAACATCGGAAAAAAGATGCCGTTGATGAAGATGATCGATCCCCAGAAGTGCACCTTGCCCCAGAACTCGTTGAGCTTGCGGCCGCAGACTTTCGGGAACCAGTAGTAGATGCCGGCAAACATCGCGAAGATCGTTCCGGGCGCCACGACGTAGTGGAAGTGGCCGATGACGTAGTAGGTGTCATGCAGATGCAGGTCTGCCGAGGCCAGGCCTAACGGAAGGCCGGTCAGGCCGCCGATGCCGAACATCGGCAGGAATGCCAGCGCGAACAGCATCGGCGTCGTGAACCGTATTGATGCGCCCCATAACGAGATGAAGAGCGCACTGAGAACGATGACTGAGGGGATGGAGATGATCATCGTCGTGGTCTGGAAGAAGGCGCTGATCAGCGTGCCCATGCCGGTGAGGAACATGTGGTGCGCCCACACCACGAAGGACATGAATCCGAGGAAGACGACGGCGAAGACCATGGAGCGGTAGCCCCACAGCGGCTTGCGCGTGTTGTTGGCGATGACTTCCGCCACGATGCCCATCGCGGGCAGGATGAGAACGTAGACCTCAGGATGCGCCAGGAACCAGAAGAGGTGCTGCCACAGCACCGGGTTGCCGCCGCCCGCGTTGTGCAGGACCTGCCCGCTGACGACGAGACCGCTCGGCATGAAGAAGCTCGTTCCGGCGACGCGATCCATGAGCTGCAGCACGCCGGCCGCCTCGAGCGGCGGGAACGCCAGGAGAAGCAGGAACGACGTCACCAGCTGCGCCCACACGAAGAACGGCAGGCGCATGAACGTCAGCCCCTTGGCGCGGAGCTGGATGATGGTGACGATGAAGTTGACCGAGCCTAACAACGACGAGGTGATGAGGAAGATCATGCCGACCAGCCAGAAGGTCTGGCCATTGGTGGCGATGACCGAGAGCGGTGGATACGACGTCCATCCCGAGTTCGCGGTGCCGTTCGGCAGCGCGAAGCTCCCGAGCATGATCAGGCCGCCGGGCAGGAAGCACCAGTAGCTGATCATGTTGAGTTTCGGGAAGGCCATGTCGGGCGCGCCGATCTGCAGAGGAACGACGTAGTTGCCGAACGCGCCCACGGCGAGCGGAACGATCGCCAGGAACACCATGATCGTCCCGTGCATCGCGCCCAGCTGATTGTAGGCCTCGGGGAGGAGAATGCCGCCCGGCGCGCGAGTCTCGCCCAGCACCTTCATCACGCTGAACGCCTGACCCGGCCAGCCGAGCTGCAGACGCATCAGCAGCATGAGGCCGAAGCCGAACAGGAGGAAACAGAGCGCGGTGAAGCCGTACTGCACGCCGATCCACTTGTGATCGGTGGAGAAGACGTAGCGCCGGATCCATGGCTGCTTGTGCGCGTCTTCATGATGCTGCTCTTCCTTGAGAACGCGCTGCGCTTCCTTGAGTGACTTGTACGCGTCGTCGGCGTACATCCACTGGGTGCCGACCCGGACCTGTCTGCGTTGACCCACTCTCGTCTCCTCAAATCCTGAACGAAGCGAAGGAGCCCCTGCGTTCTTGCGCCGGGGATCCTTCGCCGCTTCGCGGCTCAGGATTTATCCCTTGAACGTGAAGTTCACAGCCTTCGACTCTTTGGCTCCGACAGTGACCTGCTGTTCCTGCTGGCCGTACTTCTCGTGCCACGCCACGATCGTATAGCTGCCCGGGGGCAGGTTGGCGATCGAGAACGTGCCGTTCATCTGTGAGACCGAATAGAACGGATGCGGCATGACGGCCATGTAGGACTTCATCCAGCCGTGCACGTCGCACTTGACCTTGAACGGCGTGAGCTCGGGCTTGTCGAACTTCTTCGTCGACACCATCCCCTGCACCGGCTGGCCTTCGTTGAATTGCCCGTTGACGTTCGGCAGCGCGTGCACGTTGTGCAGCGTCGCGTCGCTGTTCTTGATCTGCAGCGGTTGACCGACCTGCAGCACGTTGATGTGCGGGTGGTACTGGCAGCCGTGCTGGTCGAGAACGACAGGCGTCGACGGCGCGGCGAACTTGCCGCTGATGTTCTTCACGTAAACGACCACATTGGCGAGCTCGCCCGCCGGGCCGGTGACCACCTCTTCATCCAGCGCCGGCGTGGTGTGCTGCGACTGGCAGTACGGATCGGCCGACATCTGGATCGCGGGCATCTTCGGCGCAGCGCCTTCGAACTTCACGAGACCGGTGACCGTCGCGGCGTCCGCGGAAACGGGCGCGGCGGCGGGGGTTCCGGCCGGTGCCGTCGACGCGACGGCCGTGGTGGTCTGCGGCGCTTCGTCGTCCTCACCCTCGTCGTCCTTCGACGCCTCTTTGCCCTTGCCGCAACTGATGCTGATGACGAGCGTCGCGGCGAATAGCGTGCTGAGAAACTTCTTCATGGTCATCGATTCAATTCTCCTGTCTTGGTGACTTGCCCCTCACCCGGCCTTCGGCCACCCTCTCCCCGCTTCGCGGAGCGAGGGCCACCGTGAAGGTGCGCGAAGCGCGGATGAGGGGCAGTAGGCAGTGATCCCGTCTTTGTTGACGCGGGTCCGGCCGGCAGCGACGGCGCCGCCATCGTCGGGCCTTCGACGCCCGGCGCGGCGGACCGCATGTTGGTAATGCCGATGCTCCAGATGTAGTCGCGCAGGTAGCCGGTGAGCGCGACAGCATCGGACATCGTCTTCTTCAATTCCACCGGGTTGTTGCCAAAGTACGGCAACAGCGCGGTCTTGTACTGCGCAAACGGCGGCGTGTCGATGGCCATGGCCAGCGGCGAGGTGAATCCTCCGGTCTCGGCGTTGCGCGGGAAGTTCGTTGGCATGCGCGTGTTCGGGATCATCTCATTCGGCCGGCGAATCCAGTCCGCGACCCAGTCGTGACGCAGGCGGATGCGCGACAGCGTCAGATTGGGAGCGAGCGACGTTGCGTCGGCGACGTTCGGCACCGGCGGGTTCTCTGGATTGACCGGCGTCGTGGCGTGGCATTGCGCGCAGCGGAGCATCGTGAAGACCTGTTTGCCGATCGCCACCTTCGCGTTGTTGGTCGGTGTGAGCGCGGTAGTGTCGAACTGAGAGACCCTGCCTTCGCCGGCGAAGAACGTGACGAGCGTGTTGGCCTCTTCATCGGTGAAGTGGAACGTCGGCATGCGCACCGAAAGCCACGGGCGCATCTTCATGACCGTCGGGTCTTTGAGGAAGTTGAACAGCCACGTCGACTGCGCGCGAGCGCCTTCCGGCGAGAGATCGGGCGGCAGGAAGTTCGCGTCGGCGATGGTGG
>JBBRMQ010000080.1:0-15841 GCA_038230775.1 Thermoanaerobaculia bacterium | reverse complement strand
TCGTCGATTGCGTGCGCAACGATTGCACGGTCGGCGAGATCGTCGCCACGCTGAAGCAAACGTTCGGCGAACACGTCGAACAGGGACTCTGATCTTGCGCCTGTGTGTGAGGACCGGCTTCAGCCGGTCACGCGGACCGACCGGCTGAAGCCGGTCCTCACACAGAAGCCGCGCCACTACCAGCTGTCGCTCGAACCGCCCCCACCTCCGTCGCCGCCACCGCCCGAGAAGTCCGACGATGATGAGGACGAATCGGACGACGATGACGAGCTATCACTGATCCAGCCAGGCGATCCCGAGGATTTGACCCAGCCGAGCCTTCTTCCGAAGAACTGCATGAAAATGATGAACGCGAAAATGCCGAAGAAGATGATCGACACGACCCAGCCCGCCAGGGTGAGTCGTTTGGGCTTTGCAACGGTCTCCCCACTTCCCCGGTACGGCTCGCCGCGGACGGTCGCGAGGATGGCATCGACGCCGTTGTTGATGCCGACCGCAAAATTGCCCTTCTGAAACGCCGGCTTGATGACGGTGCGGGTGATCCACTTCGATTTGCCGTCGGTCAGCGATCCTTCGAGGCCATAGCCCACCTCGATGCGCATCTTGCGATCGGCGACGAAAACGAAGAGGATCGCCCCGTTGTCCTTCCCCTTCTGCCCGACGCCCCATTGCCGCATCGCCTCGCTGCCCATCTCTTCGATCGTGGTGTCAGCGGGCAGACGTTGATCGACGTAGACGAGAATCTGATCGGACGTCTGGCGCTCGAAGGTCGCGAGCTTCTCGTTGAGCGCGGCGGCGTTCGGCAGAACGCCGGCGCGATCCGTCACGTAGTGATCGGGCTTCGGCGGCAGCGCGATCGTCGCGATCAGAAGCAGCCATGGAAGCATGCGTCTAATATAATGTCCGCACATGCCCGCTGCCCGCCTGGTTCTCGAAGACGGGACCACCTATTCAGGCGAATCCTTCGGATCGAGCGCTGAATCGATCGGAGAAGTCGTGTTCAACACTTCGCTTACCGGATATCAGGAGATCGCCACCGATCCCTCGTACCGCTTTCAGATCGTGGTGATGACGTACCCGCACATCGGCAACTACGGCGTCGAAGCGCTCGTCGAGCAGAGCGCGCGGCCGCAAGTGGCGGGACTCGTCGTTCGCGATGCGGTCGCCGAGCCTTCCAGCTGGCACTCCCAGATGTCCCTTGGCGACTACCTCGTCAAGCACAACATCAGCGCCATCGACGGCGTGGACACCCGGGCGCTCACGCGCAAGATCCGCAACGAGGGCGCGATGCGCGGCATGATCACGGGCAAGACAGAACGATCGGTGGACGACATCGTCGCCGAGCTTCGCCGCGCGCCGTCGATGTCAGGCCTCGACCTGGTGCAGAGAGTCAGCACGGATTCGATGTATGCGTTCCAGGAACGGCCGGCGAAGAAGGAGCATCGCGTCGCCGTCTACGACTACGGCGTCAAGCGTGACATCCTGCGGCAGCTCACACAACAGAACTGCGAGGTCGACGTCTATCCCGCGACGACGCCGGCCGACCAGATCCTCTCGCGCAATTACGACGGGGTCGTGCTGTCGAACGGCCCCGGCGATCCGGAGCCGGTGACGTACGCGCAGGACAACATTCGCAAGATGATCGGCAAAGTCCCGCTCTTTGGCATCTGCCTCGGGCACCAGCTTCTCGGACTGGCGTTAGGCGGCAAGACGTACAAGCTGAAGTTCGGCCATCGCGGCGGGAACCATCCGGTGAAGGACCTGCGGAACGGACGGGTGGAGATCACGGCGCAGAATCACGGCTTCGCGGTCGATCCCGACTCGCTGCGCGATCGCGACGTCGAGTTCACGCACATCAACCTGAACGATCAGACGCTGGAAGGCTTCCGCCATCGCTCGGAGGCCGTGTTCGCGGTGCAGTATCACCCCGAGTCCGCACCGGGACCGCACGATTCGTTCTATCTCTTCACCGACTTCATCGCGCTGATGCAGCAGTTCGTCCGGCGCTGATGGATTCGGAAGAGCATCGGCTCAGCTTCATTCTCGATGGTCAGCAGCACTGCGATCACTTTCTGACGCCGATCGCCGATCCCGCAGGCAAGAGCGTGCTCGTCGCCGGCTCCGGAGCCGGGACCGAGATGCTCTGGTGTTTGCGCCACGGAGCACGCGAGGTCGTCGGCATCGACGTCGCTCCGCAAACCGCCTCGGCGCTGCGCGCTGCATGCGCGCAAATGAATCTGGAGCCGAGCTTCTCGATGCATCAGATCGCGATCGAAGACGCCACCACACTCGGCCGCCGCTTCGATCTCGTCCTGTCCAACAACGTGTTCGAACACGTCGGCGATCTGCCACGATCGCTTCGCGCCTGCGCGGCGCTCGTGGAGAATGCCGGCCGCATCGCGATCTTCACCGATCCGCTCTACTACTCGTCGTCCGGATCGCATCTCCCCCACGAGCCGTGGGAGCACCTGTGGGGCGAAGCGGAACAGCTGCGCGCCAAGATCCTCCGCTCGATTCCCGATCACCCTTTGGCGGAGACCTCGCTCGACGACTACCTGTTCGGACAGATCTCACTCAACCGGATGCGGCTCACCGAGTTTATCGAGGCAGTCCGCGCCAGCGGTCTCGCGCTCCTGAATCTGCGCGTCGTTCCCGACCGCAACCTCGCGTCGCTCGGCGAGTATCGCGCGCGCCTCGAGCACCTGCCCATCGCCGATCTGACGATCGAGGGCATCGCCGCGGAGCTCGTGCGGATCGAGAACACCAACTTGAGATCCACCGAGGAGCTGCTGCTCGCAGACGAGCGGATGAGGCATCAGGAACACATCGCACTGCTCGCAGACGAGCGGATGAGGCATCAGGAGCACATCGCACTGCTCGAGACTTCGCTGCAGCATCAGCGCGAGTTGCACGAAATCGAGAAGGCGCGGCTTGCGGATACCGTCGGGCACTGGACGGGCGTCGCGACGGACGTGAAGAAGGTTCTCGATGGTGTCGAGAAGAGCCTGAGTTTCCGCATCGGGCGCGCGATCACCGCACCGCTACGATGGATTGGTCGCCGGAGGGCAAGCTGAAGCCCGCCGCCACATTCAGCCGGCGGCAGCCCCTCACCCGGCCTTCGGCCACCCTCTCCCCGCTGCGTGGGGGCGAGGGGCTACGAACCCCAAAATGCGCGAGATGGTGACGTTCGTAGCCCTTCTCCCCGCGTGCGGGGAGAAGGTGCGCGAAGCGCGGATGAGGGGCACCTATTCGTGCCGCAACCCTTCGACTGGATTGACCTTCGCTGCGCGCAGTGACGGAACGATCGTCGCCAGAAAGGACACCAGCAGCGAGAAGCCGGCGATGATGCCGAGGTCCACGGGGCGCGTCACGAATGGAATCGAGGACACGAAATACACCTCGGCGATGTCGGGCGGGAACGACACCAGGTGAAACGTCGTCAGGACCCAGCACACCAGCACGCCGATGAGGATGCCGAGCGCGGTGCCGATGAAGCCGACCATCGAGCCGTACCAGAGAAAGATCCTGCCGATCACGCGCGATTCCGCTCCCATCGACGTGAGGATGCCGATCTCTTTTCGCTTCTCGTGCACCGTCATGATGAGCGTCGACACGATGTTGAACGTCGACACGAAGACGATCAGCCCGATCACCACGAAGAGCACGAGCTGCTGGATCTTGAGCATCGAGAAGAGCTGACTGTTCATCTGCCGCCAGTCGCTTACGGCGTACTTATGCGCGGTGCGACGGTCGATCTCCTGCGTGACGTTGTCCAGCGAAGCGTTCGGCACCAGCTTGACCTCGACGAGATTCGCGGAGGAGGGTGCGTTGACCAGGCGCTGCGCATCATGCAGGTCGATGAACAGCCAGCGCGCATCGAACTCGTAGAAGCCGGTGTCGTAGACGTTGGTCACGACGAACGACGCACTGCGCGGCATGAAGCTGCCGCTGTTGTCCGAAGGCACGGTCACGCTGATCGATGAGCCGAAAGTGACGCCGAGCTTCGTCGCGAGATATCGGCCGACAGAAACGCCAGCCTCCCCTTCCGTTGTCTCGAACGTGCCGCGCGACGACACGATCTTGCCCAGCATCGACGAGGTCCGCGCGCGCGACGGTTCCACACCCTTGACCATGACTTCCGCACCGGTCGAGTTACGCTCCGTCGTGACGAGCGCGTGCTGAAACAGAACCGGCGATGCCTCGGCCACACCGGGCGTCGCGCGGATCGTGCCGAGGACCTGATTGGTATCCGCCATCGGCCCGCCGAGTGAATACACGAACACTTCCGCGTTGCCGGCGAGCAGCTTCGCCTGGAGATCGTGTCGATAGCCGGTCATGAGCGCCATCGAGATCACGAGCGCCATCACGCCGATCACCAGTCCGAGAATGGAGACGAAGCCGACGGCCGAGACCAGCGCGTCGGTCGGGCGTTTCAGATAACGCCATGCGATTACGAAAGGGAGGTTCATCGTCGAGATTCGGTGTGCGGACCGGCTTCAGCCGGTCATGGCCGGCTGAAGCCGGCCCACACACGGAATCCCAACTCTATAATGCGCCGCCATGAGACGAGGTCTTGCGCTTCTGGCCTTTGTGGCGGCCACCGCCTCCGCCGCGGTTCCGACGCCTTCCGATTGCGTGCAGGTGTCGGGAGAGAATTCCCTCAAATGATCGCAGTCCTTCTCGCCGCCGCCCTCACTATTCCGACGGATCGCATCGATGCGGCCTTTACCGATGCCGTAAAGAAAAATCATGTTCCCGGCGCCATCATCGGCATCGTCGTCGACGGCAAGCTCGCGTACATGAAGACCGCGGGACTGCGCGACGTCGCGAACAACGCGCCCGTGACCGACGACACGCGGTTCCGGATCGCATCGATGACCAAGGGCTTTACCGCGATGTCGATCCTCAAGCTGCGCGACGCGGGAAAACTGCGGCTCGATGATCCGGTCTCGAACTACATCCCGGAGCTCGCGAGGCTTCAGTATCCGACGAAGGATTCGCCCATTCTCACCATCCGGCATCTCCTGACGCATTCGGAAGGATTCCCCGAAGACAATCCGTGGGGAGACCGGCAGCTGGCGCAGACGAATGAGACGCTCAGCGCCTGGATGCGCGCAGGCATCCCGTTCTCGAACACGCCGGGCATCGCCTACGAATACTCCAACTACGGCTTCGCCATCCTCGGCCAGATCGTCGAGCGCGTCTCGGGAATGCCGTACAAGACCTATGTCACGAAGAACATCCTCGCGTCGCTCGGCATGACGTCGACGACATTCGACGTCGGGTCCGTGCCGAAAGACAAGATCGCGTATGGCTATCGCCTTGATGGCGACCAGTTCGTCGCGCAGCCCCTGCTCCCGCACGGTGCGTTCGGCGCGATGGGCGGCTTGTGGACGACGGCGAGCGACCTCTTAAAGTACGTCTCGTTCCTGGTGAATGCATTCCCCGCTCGCGACGATGCCGAGAGCGGTCCGATCCGCCGCGCCAGCGCCCGGGAGATGCAGCAGGCGTCGCGCTTCGGCTCGGCGACGAGCATCGCGAATCGGCTCAGCGTTTCCTCGTACGGCTACGGATTGCGCATCGCTGCCGATTGCCGCTTCAACGTCATCGTCGGCCACGGCGGCGGCCTGCCGGGCTTCGGTTCGTACGAGACCTGGCTGCCCGATTACGGCGTGGGGATCATCTCCTTCACCAATCTGACGTACACGTCGCTGCGAGCAGTGCACGACGAGGTCTACGATGCGATGCTCGCGAACGGCCTGCAGAAGAGAGTCATCACCCCATCGCCCGCATTGCTTGCGGCGAAAGACGACATCTCGAAGCTGATCGGAGGATGGGATCAGGCTCTTGCGGATCGAATCTTCGCCGACAACTTTTTCCTCGATACCTCCGCCGACGTGCGCAAGGCGCGCCTTGCGGATATTGCAGCAAAGCAGGGTGCATGCAAATCGGATCCGGGATTCGAAGCGGAGAACGGGCTACGGGGACAGTGGCGCTTGACATGCGAGCACGGATCGCTGGTGGTCTACATGACGATGGCGCCGACGATGCCGCCGAAAGTGCAATACGTTGACATGAAGTCGGTGATGACGCCTGCGGACGAGCTCCCGAAGCCGGCGAACTGCCGGCCGTAGGTAAGATCTACGCAAGAGCCAGGAACCCCTCACCCGGCCTTCGGCCACCCTCTCTATGTTGCCCTTCTCCCCGCGTGCGGGGAGAAGGTGCCCGAAGGGCGGATGAGGGGTTCCTGCACTTGTGCAGAGCGTTCACTGGAACTCCACTAGAGCTTCACGAGCTCGAGGCGCTCGATGTCGTGCTCGAGAAAGTCGCTCGCGATCCGGCGGAAGCGCTCGGCGGCGTCGGTCACCAGGAAGGTGTGCGTCGGCCCGCCCGTCCCTTCCATCGGCCCGCAGAGCTCGAGCACGCGCTGCGCCGTCGTCTCCGCGCTGTCCACGATCGCCACCTTGTCGCCGACCACGTGCTCGATCGTGCCGCGCAGGATCGGATAGTGGGTGCACCCGAGGACCAGGGTGTCGACGCCGGCGTCGAGAAGGGGCTCGAGATAGATCTCCGCCACCTCGCGCGCCACGTGCGTGTTTGCCCATCCCTCTTCCGCCAGCGCAACGAACAGCGGCGCGGCGGCTTCGATGACTTCGATCTTCGGATCGATCGCGTGAATGGCGCGCGTATACGCCTTCGAGCGAACGGTTCCCTCCGTCGCGATCACGCCGACGCGGCCTTTCGTTTTCGCCACCGCCGCGCGCGCGCCGGGCTCGATGACGCCGATCACCGGAATCTTCAGCGCCTTCTGCAGCGCCGGCAGCGCCGCCGATGTCGCGGTGTTGCACGCCACGACGAGCATTCCGATGTTGCGACGGAGCAGATGATCCGCGGCCTCGAGCGAGTAACGCGTCACGATGTCGGGCGACTTCGTCCCGTACGGCACGCGGGCCGAGTCGCCGAAGTAGATGAGAGGGTGATGCGGAAGGGAGCGGGCGATCTCGCGAAAGACGGTGAGCCCGCCCACTCCGGAGTCGAAGATGCCGATGGTCGAAGTCGCGGGTCGGAGGTCGCGGGTCGCATGGCGGTTTTCCGACCTGCGACCTCCGACCCGCGACCTGCTATTCGTCGCCAGCGCCCACCCCCGCCCCACCTTCCCGCTTGATTCCGTACTGGTCGATCTTCTTGTACAGATTCGACCGCGGTGTATCGATCGCCTCCGCGGTCTTCGAGACATTCCACCCGTGCTCGCGCAGCTTGGCCAGGATGAAGTCCTTCTCCGCCTGATCTTTGAATTCCTGCAACGTGGAGAGCTTCATGGCGGCGCTGATGATGTCGGCGGGCGCGCGGAAAAACTCCGCCGGCAGATCTGTGATGTCGATCGTGTCCTCGGGCGACATGATCACGAGCCGCTCGATGAGATTGCGGAGCTCACGGACGTTGCCTCGCCACGACGCATCCTGCAGCGCCTTGAGCGTCGCGGACGCGAACTTCTTCGGGTGCTTGTTGTACTCCTCGCTGAACGACTTCGCGAAGTGCTCGGCGAGGACCGGGATGTCATCGCGCCGCTCGCGCAGCGGCGGTGTGCGGACCGGAATGACGCTCAATCGATAGAAGAGATCTTCGCGAAAGCGTCCGCCCTTGATCTCGTCCTGCAGATCCTTGTTCGTCGCGGCGATGACGCGCACGTCGACCTTGATTACGGTTGCGGCGCCCACCGGCTCCACGTCGCCTTCCTGCAGCACGCGCAGAACCTTGGCCTGCGTGCGCATCGACATATCGCCGATCTCGTCGAGGAAGATCGTCCCGCTGTCCGCGGCGACGAACTTCCCCGTCTGCTTGCGCACCGCACCAGTGAACGATCCCTTCTCGTGGCCGAAGAGCTCCGACTCGATCAGCTCTTCGGGAATCGCCGCGCAGTTGACCTGGACGAACGGCATCCGCGCGCGCGACGAGCGTCGATGGATCTCACGGGCGACCAGCTCTTTGCCTGTGCCCGACTCGCCCTGAATGAGAACCGTCGCTTTCGTCGGCGCGGCGCGCTCGATCTGCGCGCGCAGTTCCTTCATTCCGGCCGACTCGCCGACGAGCTGGTAGTCGCGCTCGGCACGCTCGCGCAGATCGCCGACTTCTTCCTCGAGCTTCTGCTGCCGCACCGCGTTGCGCACGGCCAGCAGCAGCCGGTCGCGGTTGAGAGGCTTCTCCAGAAAATCGAAGGCGCCGCGCTTGGTGCACTCGACCGCGGTCTGAATGTCGCCGTGACCGGAGACCATGATCACGGGCGACAGGATCTTCTGCTCTTTGAGGTTCTCGAGCACTTCGATGCCGTCGAGCACAGGCATCTTGATGTCGAGAAGGATCGCGTCGTACGGAACGCGCGCCGCTTTGTCGAGCGCGTCCTGTCCCGATCGCGCCTCGTCGATCCGGTAGTTCTCGTACTCCAGGGTCACGCGAATCGCCTCGCGAATCGCAGTTTCGTCGTCAACCACCAGGATGCGGTAAGGCATACCTCATATTATGCGTCGCTCCGCGACGCGTTGTCGGTTGTCGGTGATCGGTTGTCCACGACCGCCCGTTCCGGTGCCTTTGACAACCGACAACTGACAACCGACAACGCGCGGCGCCAGCCGCGCAGGTCGTCAACCGACAACGCGCGGCGCAGCCGCGCATATAGAATCGAGCCATGGACGTCACCATCAATCGCGACCCGAAGTGGTCGAAAGTGAATCATCTATTCGTTCTCCTCGCCGAAAATGACAAGGCTCCGACCCTGCCGAAGTCCGTCGCCAAATCGATCGACGGTTCCGGATTTGCCGGCCGCAGCGACGAGAGCCTCACGATCCTCGCCGACGAGCCACGCAAGGTCACCCTCATCGGCCTCGGCAAAGGCGACAAGCTGACCATTCGCGCCATCCGCGCGGCGCTGTTCTCGGTCGCAAAGACCGCGAAGCGTCTCCGCGACAAGTCGATCGTCGTCGTACTCCCCTACGCGATCGACCCGCTGAACGGCGAAGAGACGACACGCATGGTGGCGGATCTTCTGAGCCACGCCGATTACAAGTACGACGAGTTCCTCACGGTGAAGAAGGACGAGGCGCCGCCGAAGATTACCGCGACGCTCATGCCGGTCAACGGCATCGACGTGAAGCGCGCGTTCAAGATCGAAGAGGAAGCGCACGCCATCTCCCTCGGCGTCCGCACCGTCCGCGACCTCGGCAACGCGCCGCCGAACGTCATGACGCCGACCCACCTTGCCGAGCGGGCCGAAGCCGTGGCCAAGCAGAGCGGCTTCAAGTGCACGATCTACGGCCGCAAAGAAATCGAGAAGATGAAGATGGGCGGTCTGCTGGCCGTCAACCGCGGATCCGCGGAAGAGCCGCGATTCATCGTCCTCGAGTATTCCCCGCGCAAGGCGAAGACCCACGTCGCACTGATCGGCAAAGGCATTACGTTCGATTCCGGCGGCATCTCGATCAAACCGGCCGAGCGCATGGAAGAGATGAAGTTCGACATGTGCGGCGCCGCAGCCGTGATCGGCACGATGCAGGCCGCCGCACTCCTCGAGCTACCCGTGAAGATCACCGGTGCGATTCCCTCCACCGACAACCTTCCGAGCGGCAGCGCCTACAAGCCGGGCGACATCATCACGATGATGAGCGGGAAGACAGTCGAGATCGTCAACACCGACGCGGAGGGGCGCATGATCCTCGGCGACGCCCTCCATTACGCCTCGAATTTGAAACCCGATCACATGCTCGACTACGCCACCCTGACCGGCGCCTGCGTCGTGGCCCTAGGCAACGAGGCGGCAGGCCTGTTCTCCAATGATGATGAGCTGGCTCGGAAGTTGATTGAGTGCGGGGAGCGAGTCGGTGAGCGCCTGTGGCGGCTGCCTGAATGGGACGATTACAAAGAGTTGATCCGCAGCGAGTGGGCGGACATGAAGAATTCAGGCGGGCGCTGGGGCGGCGCCATCAGCGCAGCATTGTTTCTCAAGGAGTTCGTGAATTGTCCATCGTGGGCGCACCTCGACATTGCGGGAACCGCGTACGCGGAGCACGAGACGGCGCGGGAAGCTCGCGGCGCGACGGGCGCCGGAGTCCGCGTTACCGTGGAATTCTTGCAGTCGCTTTCCTGATCCTGGCGGCGTGCGACAGCCGGCAGCCGCAGGTCGTCGTGCGGGCAGCGCCGCCGCGCGACAACTCCGTGAACTTCACGGCGAATGAGTCGCCGAGCCTCCAGTTCCTTCCACGCAAAGAGGAAGTGGCCGGATGGCGGCTGACCGAAGATCCGATCGTCATTCCTGCGGACCAACTCAATACCTACCTCGATCAGGAAGCCATCCACTTCCAGCACTACGACACACTCGACCTGACAATTGGCAAATACGAGTCGGTCGGCTCGCCCGGCTTCGCGACCGTGGAGATGTTCCGCTTCCCCGATTTCGTCAAAGCGTTCGGCGCGTATTCGCGCGCGAAGAACGGCAGCATCCGGCCGCTCACGATCGCGAACGAATCGTTTGGCAAGCCGCATTCGATTCACATCTGGCGCGGCCCGTTCTACGTGCGCGCGACCGGCGAGACGTCCGGCGACGGCCTGATGAAACTCGCCAACGCCGTCGCGGACCGCATGCCGCCCGCACCCGGCAAACCCGCGGTGTTCAATTTCCTCCCCACCGATCACCGCGTGCCGAACAGCGAGCGCTACAACGCCGAGTCAGGACTGGGCCAGCCGTATCTCGCCAATTCGTTCCAGGCGACGTTTGACCTCGACGGCGACATCATCGACGGGCTCGTGATCCCGGCCGCCGACAAGAACGCCGCGGGCCAGATCCTCAGCGCCTACAAGAATCTCTACGTCCGCAACGGCAAGCTTCTCGATCCGATCCCCAACCTCGGCGAAGACAACTTCACCGCCGAGGACCGCTTCCTCGGCCGCACCGTCGCGTTCCGCATCGACCGCTTCCTGATCGCATTCAACGGCTACAAGGATCGCCAGCATCTCGTCGACCTCGCCAGCGCGACCGACCAGCGCATCCTCGGCACGATCCGCAAGCAGCTGGTCCGCGCCGACAACGAAGCCGACAGCACCGCGTCCTCGAGCGACAACCGGCCGGCGTGGATGAAGAAGCCTTAGTCGAGTAAGGCCGGTAAGGATGTAAGACGAGCGGGACGAGCGGACCGCTTAGAAGCAGTAAGCCGCGTAAGGAAGTAAGCCGGTCTACACACTGTCATTCCGAGCGTAGCGAGGAACCGGTGTGGGTGGGAGGGGCGATCAGCGTGCCTCCCGCCCACACCGGTTCCTCGCTACGCTCGGAATGACAAAGGCTCTACCCGTCTCTACTGGACTCTACGGCCTTACGTCCTTACTCCACCTTAAATTCCGTCCTCGCGAACCCCACCGAGTTCGTTCCGCCGATGCGCGTCACTGCCTTCGCCACGTACTGACCGGGAGGGAGCTCGAGGCGCTGACCGATGACGATGGGGCCGTCCTGCTTGCGGATCTCTTCGTTGAACTCGATGCGCTTCTGCTTCGCGACGACCGCGGTGCCGGCCTGATCGAAGACGTAGAGGATCGTCTCGATCCACGAATCACCCGCCACCAGCTGAGGCATGATGTCGTTGCGTGAGATGGCAACGACGATCGCGGAGGGCGAGGTGTATCCCATCGACATCGCAACGCCGGTCTGCGGCAGATCGTTGATGACGATGTCCGCCAACTGCAGCGAGTCGATGTGATCCTTCGGCGCCGTCCCTCCGAAACCCTGGCGATAGGTGACGTGCGTTCCGCGCGGAACCCCGCGCACTTTCACCAGGATCTTGCCGCGAATCAGGTCGCGGCGGTCGAATCCGAGGAGGTACGCGACCTGCTGGCGCTTCGTCAGATCCGTGACGGCCAGCGCGAAGTTGTTGCGATTGTGGACGAACTCGCCGCCGGTGCCGTGCGCCAGCATCTGCAGGCTGTCGTTGTTGAACGAAGTATTCACGTCGCTGCGGATGCCGAGGATGTCGAAGCTGTGAAGGAAGACGCCGGCGGCCCGGAAGGCTTCGAACATCGCCTGCATCTTGCCCAGAGCCCGGCTGTCGAATCCGCTCGGTCCGTAAGGGTTGGGAAGGCCTGGGCCCGCGCCGCCGTGCACGAGCTCCGAGTTGAAGCCCTGCGAGAAGTACAGCACGTGCTTCTGCCCCTCGAGCGCGCCTAACCGCGTGGCCACGGCGGCGAAGTTGGCGAACTGATCCTCGATGACGCGCTTGAGGGGCTCGCGGACGTTGTCCTGATTGGCGATGCCGCCGATCATCGCGCTCGCCATTTCCAGCGCCGCCAGGTCGCTGCTAGTGTTGAGCGTGGCGTTGACCTGGTCAGAGATGTCCGTGGTCGACTCGCGCATCCACGCGGTGCGTTCGGCTTTGGTAATGGCCAGACCGAGCGGATCGCTGAGCGCGCTCACCGAGAGCGTATTGATCGCACGGCGGACAGCGGCGCGATCGCGAAGGAACGGCGTCGTGAACTGCACGCCGCGATTCGACGTGTACGTCGCGACGGCGAAGAGGTCGGAGTCGAGGCTGGAGCGATCGACCGCTGCTGCGGCGGCTTTCTGCGCGCGCACGATGCGGCCCGGCAGTGCGCGGCAATCATCGCTGGCGCAGCTGAGATCGAACAGAAGGAGGTAAAGCCGCCGTTCGCTCTCCCGTCGCGGCTCGTCGTCTTTCGCCGGCGCCGTCACGTCGACCGGATCGAAGTACTCGATGGGCTTCGGGTACCCGTCGATGTAAAGCTCGAATGCGTCTTTCTTCAGGCCGCGGATCGGCGATCCGTCGGGACCGACGACGTAGACCGGAACCTGAATGACTTCGACGTTCACCGTCTCGTTGAGCTGCTGCGCAAATGCAGATGCTGCAAGCAACATCAGAACGGCGAACGTCAGACGCTTCATCGCGATCTCCTCATTCGATGGTGAACTCGGTGCGGGCAAATCCGAGCGAAGTGGTGCCTACGATACGCGCCAGCGCCTTCGCTACATAGTGCCCGGGGGGAAGATGCAGCGCCTGCCGGACCACGAGAGGTCCCTCGGCCTGCGTCACGTCGATTCGCTTCTCGCCGCCGAGGATGGCGGCGCCCTTCTGGTCGAAGACGTAGAGGAGAGTGTCGACATACGGCTTGCCGTCGTTGACCTGCAGAGCGATCTCTTGCCGCGGAAGAGAGAGCGTCAAGGCCGTCGGAGTGGCATTCAGTCGGAGCGTCAGGCCGCTCTGCGGAACATCGTGAATGAGGATGTCGGCGAACTGCAGAGGATCGACTTCTCTTGCTGGCGTCCCGTTTCCGAAGCCCTGCCGATAGGAGACGTTCGTCCCGTGCGGCACGCCCTTCACGTGAACGGCGATCGTGCCGCTGCGATTACTTTGTCGGTTGAACGCCAGGACGTAGACGACCTCATGCGAACTGGTGAGCCACGCTATCGCCTGTTTGAGATTGTTCTGGTTGTGGACGAATTCACCTCCCGTCTCGTGAGCCAGCATCGACAGGGACTCGTCGGCTCCACTCGTGAAGGCGTGCGCCGAGGGACCGGCGGCGTTGATCGGTGCGCCGGTGTGACGCATGCCGGAGATGTCGATCGTATCGAGGAAGACGCCGGCGGCGCGAAAGGCGTTCACCATACCGTTCTTGATGCCGATCCCGCGCGCGTCGATGCCACCGCCGCTGGTCATGCTCGCAGCGGTCGTACCACCGTAAAGAAGCGCCGTATTGAAGCCCCGTGAGAAAAGCACCAGATGTTTCTGTCCCTCGAGAGCGGCAAGCCGCCGGGCCAGATCCTCAAAGTTGCCAAGAAGGTCCTGCACGGTGTTCATTGCGGGCTGGGCCGACATCTCCTGAGCTGCCGCTCCGCCTCGAATCGCGCTGGCCATCTCGCGATCGGCCATGTCGCCGCGCGATCCTGCCACGAACCCCGAATCGTCTTCCGAATCCAGCTTGAGAGACCACTCTCCGCGTTCGGCCGTCGTGATCGCCAATCCGAGAGGATCGCGAAGGTGACCGGCGTTCAGCGTTCCGATCGCGCGAACGACGGCCACTCGATCGGAGAGAAACGGAGTCACGAACTGCACACCCTTGTTCGATGTGTATGTCGCGACCGCGAACAGATCGGTCTCGGGATTCGATCGTTGCACCGCGTCCACCGCCGCGATCTGCGCGCGCTCCAGCAGTCCGGGGTACGAGTACACCCGATCGAACATCAGCAGATAGAGGCGCCGTTCGCGCGCCGGTCGCGGCGCGTCGCTCTTCTCGCGCGGCGAGGCGAAGTCGATGGCGTCGAAGTACTCGATCGGCTGCGCTTTCCCGTTCACGCGCAGATCGAAGTTCTCCTTCGTCAGCCCGCGGATCGGTTGGCCACCAGTGGTCGTCACGTACACCGGAACCTCGATCAGCTCGACGGTGACGTTTTCACGGACCTGGGTGAATGCCGGGACAGCGAGAAGAAGGGAGAAAAAACACGCGGTCGTCCTCATGATGGAGTCCTTTCGCGTGGCTACCGGCATCGCCATGCACGGCAATTATCGTTCCCAGAGGCCGCTTTTCCCGCCCGACTTTCGAACAAGCTGTAACGCTTCGATCGTGATGCCTTTTTCGACGCTTTTGCACATATCGTAGATCGTGAGCGCAGCGATGGCGCAGGCCGTCAACGCCTCCTTCTCGACGCCGGTCTTGCTGTCGCAGCGAACGATGGAGCGGACCTCGATCGTTCCGCCATCGCGGTCGAGATCGAAGGTGATGTCGACGGACGTGATGGGGACCGGGTGCGCGAGCGGGATCAGCGACGGCGTCTGTTTCGCCGCGAGGACACCGGCGACCTTCGCGGTGGTCAGGACGTCGCCCTTCGGCAATGCCTGCTCGATGAGTTTCGCCAGCGTTTGCGGTCTCATGCGCACCGTGGCGGTGGCCACGGCCTCGCGATGCGTTGTCTTTTTGGAGGCGACATCCACCATGGAAATGCCGCCGGTCTCATCCAGATGCGAGAAATCCTTGCTCATCTCCCACTCCTCGGGCGTATTCACATTCATCAGCGGCTCGCCGCCGAATTGCGCGCGCAGCTCGCGTTCCTCGATGATCTCCGCGTGATCGGCAAGGCCGCGCAGATCATAACGGCCCGCCGCCAGCCGCGCGTCGAGCATCGCCGCCACGGCCTTCGCGTAGCCGGCGCAGAGCATCTGCAGCTTGTCATCCCATCGCGGCGCGACGAGGAGCGCCGGTGAATTGCGAAAGCGGGACTCAATGTATCGCAGCACGGCGGTGGTGACGAGTGGATAGTCGACGGCAAGGATGAAGCACTTGCCATCGGCGTGATGCAGCGCGCGCGCGACTGCAAACGCCGGCGCCTGCTCCTCGTGCGGATCCTCGTAGATGGTGTCGATCGACGCCGGCTCGCCGCCGAAGCGTTGGACGGCGAAGACCGAATCGAACACCGGCCGCGCTGCCGCGACCACGCGATCGAGGAACAGCGGCACCTTCGAGCGCCCCATACGACTCGATCGCCCGCCGATGAGGATGTAGCAGTTCACGCTGAGAGAGAGTAGCCCCTCATCCGGGCTTCGCCCACCTTCTCCCCGCTCGCGGGGAGAAGGGCTACGAATTCCGCTCGACGCAATCGCTGGGATTGCCGCGGCCCATTCGCGTGGAACGGCCCACCGTTGCCCTCGCCCCGCTTGCGGGGAGAGGGTGTGTGCTAGTGGAGACATTCTTGACACTTCCACGGGGACATCCTTGACACTCCGGGTGGGCGGGCGATGCTTGCCCGCATCGGCTACTGCTTGGCTTGTCGCTGTGGCTCAACCCAGCGGCACTCACG
>JBBRMQ010000079.1:0-15967 GCA_038230775.1 Thermoanaerobaculia bacterium | reverse complement strand
GAGTACGCGGTGCAGATCGCGCGCGGCGTCGGCGCAGCGCACGAGAAGGGCATCGTCCATCGCGACCTGAAGCCCGACAACATCTTCATCACCGAGGATGAGCGGGTGAAGCTGCTGGATTTCGGCCTGGCGAAACTGCTGCGCACCGAAGAGGGGCCGTCGGGATCGAAGACCGAGCAAAGGCAGAACACGGCCGAGGGGGCTGTGTTGGGCACGGTGTCGTATATGTCGCCGGAGCAGGTGCGCGGCCAGAGCATCGACCATCGCACGGACATCTTCTCCTTCGGGGTGGTGCTCTACGAGATGCTCACCGGCGCGAGACCATTCATCGCCCAGTCGAATGTGGAGACGATGGCGTCGATCATTCACAACGATCCGGCGCCGCTGCCTCAAACGACGCCGCCGCCGCTCGAGCGGATCGTGATGCATGCGATGGAGAAGGCGCCGTCGAACCGGTTCCAGTCGATGCGCGATGTGGTGTTCGCGCTCGACACGTTCTCCGGAAGCGGCGAGACGTCTGCTGTCACGACAAGGAAACGCAGGAAGAGGGAAGAGGCCTCTGTGTGGGGACCGGCTTCAGCCGGTCAGCAAAAAGGCCGGCTGAAGCCGGCCCACACACAGGAGATCAAGTATCAGCGCATCACGTTCCGCCGCGGCTTCGTGATGTCCGCGCGCTTCGCGCCGGACGGATCGATCGTGTACGGCGCCACGTGGGAAGACAAACCGCTGGAGTTGTTCTTCGCCGCGCCCGGCAACCCGGAATCGCGCGCGGCGGGATTTCCGAATGCGGACATCTTTTCAATCTCGAGCACCGGCGAGCTCGCCCTGGCCCTCAACCGCCGATTCCTCGTCGGCTGGGTGACGTCGGGAACGTTGGCGCAGGTGCCGCCGTTCGGCGGCGCGCCGCGCGAGCTCTCCGATGACATTCAGGATGCGGACTGGACGCCGGACGGAAAGAGCATCGCGGCGATCCGCCACATCAGGGGCGGGCATGTCGTCGAGGCGCCGTTAGGCCATCCGATTTACGAGAGCCATCACTGGATCAGCAATCTGCGCGTGTCGCCGCGCGGGGATTGCGTCGCTTTTCTCGAGCATCCGCTGTGGGGTGACAACGGCGGGCGCGCGGTGATCCTCGACATGAAGGGGCAGCGCATCGCGGAGTCGAAGAATCGATCGAACACCGGCGGGCTGGCGTGGACACCGACTGGCGACGAAGTGTGGTCGGGTGGCGAGGGCTCGACGGCGAGCGCGCGCGATTTTCTTGCCCTGTCGCTGAAGGGGAAGGAGCGGACGATCCTTCCGATGCCGTCGCTGGTGACGCTGCACGACATCGCGCGCGACGGGCGGGTGCTGTTCAGCGTGGAGAACGGCCGGCGCGAGATTGTCGCGGGCGTGCGCGCGGGTGAGCGCGAGCGGAATCTCTCCTGGCTGGAATGGTCGTTTCTCACCGGGATCAGTCCCGATGGAACGATGATCGTGTTCGAAGAGCAGGCTGGCGGGCGGCGGAGCGCAAACGTCAGCGGCGCGGTGTACGTGCGCAACGTCGACGGAGCTCCGGCGGTGCGGTTAGGCGAGGGAACCGGACGGGCCTTCACGCCCGACGGGATGTCGGTCGGCATCTGCACTCCGGACGCGGACCACCTGGAAGTCGTTCCGGTGCGCATCGGTGCCGCGAAGCGCGTACCGCTCGACGGGTTGAAGTTGATCTGGTGGGAGTGGACGCCGGATGGAAAGAGGATCATCGGCTGGGGACACAGGGCCGAGGGATCGAGTTGCCACTTCGCGATTCCGGCGGACGGCAGCGCGCCGCCGCGGCCGGTGACGCCCGAGGGCACGGTGGTCTTCTTCGCGGTGTCGCCCGACTCGTCACGCATCGCGGCCAACACCGAGGATGGCCGGATGATGCTGTTCCCGCTCGACGGCGGCGATCCGCGGCCGGTGCCCGCCGCCCAGCCGGGCGATCGCCCGTTGCAGTGGAGCGACGATTTCCTCTACGTCTTCCAGCCCGGCCGCATCGAGTCGACGATCGACCGCATCGAGCTCACGAGCGGCACGCGCTCGCAGTGGATGATGCTGCTCCCCGACGATCCCGCGGGGATCATGGACATGTTCCCGATCGTCATGACGCGGGATGGAGAGAAGTACGCGTACTCGTATCGGAGATTCCTGTCGGATTTGTTCGTGGTGGAGGGGTTAAGCTGATCGCGGCCAGTCACAGGACTGGCGCCGCTAGCCGCGCGAAGCGCGAAGTGTGGGGCCAGCCCTCCGGCTGGCCAGCGCTGAAAACCTTCGGCGCGGTCGTTGAGCTGGCGGCGGGAGCGTACTGGGGACGGCGCCGTCGCAACAAGGTCGATTCCGCCGATGATCAAGCCGGTCACGGACCGTGAAGCACCTGCACCTGATGCCCGATGTACGTGCACGCCGAAACGTCGTCGTGATTATCGGGATTGGCGCCGAACCACTGGGTATACGTCGCCTCGTCGATCAGAAGGTCCAGGGCGGGGAGACCCGTCGCCTTGAAGTCGAGGTTGTACGGATCGTCGCCGTGATCGAGGTAGCGGCCCTCCGTCAGGAAGTACGCAAGAGAGTGGCCGCAGATGCGAACGATCTGCACCGGGATGTTGACGGCGCGCAGGACGTTTCGCAGAAAGCCCGTCGTTCCGTGGCAGCCCGCCGTCCAGTGGTTGAATTGAGCGAGCGTCGTGAGTGTCGTGCCTTCGAGGATCCGTGTGATTGGTGGGAGGCCGCGATACTGCCAGTGCGCTTCCATGATTCCGTAGTTTGCGGCGCCGTAGAAGTGGGCGAGGTTGTTCCGCGCCCACTGCAGGAGGTTGCCGATGGTCTGCAGCCGCGTGGCGCTGCGCAATCCGTTGAGGTCAAGGAACGCGGCGGTGTAGCGCGGCGGAGCGATCAGCGATGCGCCGAGGTTGTCCTTACGCTTGATGTAATTCGGGTGGCCGGGGTTGCCCGATCCGAGGCCCTGAATGCCCAGACCGTTTCTCGACATGATCGCGGCGCTGTCGAACAAGACCTGTCGCTCTTCGTTCGTGTAGGACGTCACCGACCACGGAACCCAGTTGCCCAGCTCGACCACCAGGCACCAGGCGATCCACCGCACGTACAGATCCCAGGCATACGCCTCGCTGATTTCGACGTAGGGCGTGTCGTTGTTGTTGGCAATGCCGGGCGCGATGTTGATCGGCGGGTATGCCAGCGTTTCGTGGAGATTGTGGAAGGGGTCAGGCTGCTGATGCAGCCACGACCATGCCTGCGCGAAGGCGGTCTCCAGATCGTTCTTCATCGTCTGCGACCACTTCAGCCACGGGAGTTTTGCGGTCTCGGGAACGTCGTAGGCGCTCGTCTGAAAAACGGTTTGCCACTTGATGCTGCCCGCGACGTCGGGGTGAGAGAGAAGCCAGAAATGCAGAAAGCCCGGCGTTCCCGGAGGATCGGGGACGTCGCCTTCGCCCACGATCTCCGTTGCTGTGGCGAGAAATGCGCCGTTCGTCATGTCGTTCCAGTGGAAGAACACTGGCTTCTCGTTCCTGAGGAGATCGACGGCGTCCGGAAGGTCCGCTTCTCTGAATCGTGCGTAGTAGCGCACGAGCCGACCGGAAACGAACGACCTGTTCGCTGGAACTGAGGCTGCGCTGTTGCCATAGAACCACAGGGTCACGCGTACCTGTCCGCCCCAGGAAAGCCTGACGAAGGCGGAGATCTCCGGATAGCCGGGACTGTTCAGTGCAACCGGGTGGATCTCGTATTGATCGATGGAAAATGATTGCCAGGTCATGAACGGAATCTCACGACTCCCCTTCGCCAACCGGTTCGCTCGAGGTACCGAGAAACGCACCGTTCGTCATGTCGTTCCATTGGAAGAACATCGGCCTCTCGTTTCTCAGCAGATCGATGGCGTCGTGAAACTGCGCGTGCCTGAAGCGCGCGTAGTACATCGTGACGCCGCCTGCGACGAAAGAGGCGTTCGGCGCGACCACTGCGGCGCTATCGCGAGAGAACCACAGAGTGGCACGTTGCTGACCGCCCCAGGAAAGCCGGATGAAGGCGTAGACATCCGGAAACCCGGACGTGTTCATCGCAACCTGAAACGCTTCGTATTGATCGACGGAGAACGATTGCCAGGGCATCGCAGTGCCTCCTCAAACCTCCGTAGTTGATATCACACTTATGGCGGTACGGCCCTGGGGCGGCGGATCAAGTTGCGAAATGTCTTGTCGCGCGCGGTCAGTCGCAGGTATTGCCTCTCCGAACGCCCGCGTTTCGCGCGCGCAATCTCTTTGCTCATGATGACGGGCTTCCTCCGGAGGTTCCGCACGTGAAAACGGTCCCACTCGCCCTGCGGCGAGCCGGGCAGGTCGTAGATCATCGATCCGCGCGCCAGGCGACCCAGCGTCGCCGCCGAGGATCGATGCGACGGATCGGCCGCGATGCGCGCTTCTTCGCGGCGGGCCATCTGCTCGATCGCCGGATCGGTGCAGTGAAACCCGAGCTTGCGGTAGAACCAGAAGGCGCCCGCCTCGATCGCTTCGTCGTTCCCAGCGCCGATCTGATACGGGTCGATGGAGAAAGAGGTGGAGCCGAAGAGCTGGTGATACAACCGCAGCATCTTCGCGAAGCCGTACGCGGCCTCCGCATTGCGGAACGCGTAGAAGATGTTGAAGCTGACTTCCATCCGGTCGCAGATGCCGAACGCGTCGGCGTACCCGATCGGGACGCCGTTGCGGAAGATCAGCGGCGCGAAGCCGGCGCGCAGCGGCAGGCGTTTCCCGGGAACGATTCCGATCAGCAGGATCTCCACGCCGCGTCCGCAGTCGGCGGAAACGATCGTCGAGGGATCGCCCCACGTGAAGCAGTACACCTCGCGCTGGCGCATCGCGAGCGCGGCGCGCGCCATGTCGAGCGCCTTCTCTCCCTGGCGTCGCGTCAGCGTGCGGACGGGCAGTGATGGTCCCTTGATCTCCTTCTCCAGCGAGACATCGCGCCGCGTGAGCAGCGAGCCGGTCTGGTAGAAGATCCTTCGCGGGCGCCGCCGCATGCGTGTGCGCGTCACTTCCGAGTTCGGGAATCTCCAGACGATCCACGGGTGGAGCGCATCGAAGAGCGCGGGATCGCCACGCAGAAGCCAAGCCAGGCCGCCATCCTTGTCGCCCGGACGCGCGGCCCGGAGCCATTCGAGCAGCGGGACGTTGGCGTCGACCGCGGTCTCCTCCTCGAGAAAGGGGATGAGCGGCGTGAGCGCGGCGGCGAGGCGGTCGGGGTCGAGGTCGTTCCAGTCGATCGACACCAGGCGCGGGAATCGATCCGCGAGCCAGCTCGCGATGGCGTGCGAGAACGTCGTCTCGCTCGACGTCCCGGCAATCCCCGACACCTCGGGATCGAGCGGCGGGGAGCCGCGGAATCGATCCGCGAACGTCGCCAGCTCCGTTTCCGCGCGCTGCAACGCGCGTCGTGACGGGGGATAGGCGCAGCGAAAGAGAAGGGCGTCGTGAAGCCGCGTCAGGCGTTCGATGTCCCGCAGTCGCAGAGCAGCGATGATAGCAGCGCGTGGCGCTACGCGCGTTGACGGTTGACGGTTGACGGCACGCTCGCCACGCGCTCGAGGACGCCCTGAAATCGTGATCGAGTCCCGCCGCCGACCAGGGAAGGAAAAGAAAGCCGAACCTCGCGAGATCAAGGATCAGCGCATCACGTTCCGTGATCGCGGCCAGTCAGAGGACTGGCCCCTCACTTCCTCGCTGACGCGAGGGAAGGCAGCCGCGCGAACCGCGAAGTGTGGGGCCAGCCGCTCGCGAGACGCGAGGGAAGGCATCCGCGCGAAGCGCGAAGTGTGGGGCCAGCCGCTCGCGAGACGCGAAGGAAGGCAGCCCGCGCGAAGCGCGAGGTGTGGGGCCAGCCCTCCGGCTGGCCAGCCGCTCGCGAGACGCGAGGGAAGGCAGCCGCGCGAAGCGCGAGGTGTGGGGCCAGCCCTCCGGCTGGCCAGCGAGTCAGAGTACTGGCGCCGCCATTCCCGGGATGACACATCTACGAGCTGCACCGACGCAGCATCCGAATCAGCAGTCATGGATCGGCTTCCCGAACCCGTCATCGATTGCATCGTGCCGCGCGTTCTCGAATGCGAGGATCCCTTCGAGGATTGCCAGCTTCCTGTCGTCGTCAAGATTTGGATCGATGACGATCTGCGCGCCGCGCGCAAAGAGCTCGTCCTCGAGATCGTTCAACCGGTCCGCCCATCTGTCACTCTTCATGCCCCGAGGATCCCTCGGAAAATCGCGAACGGCAAAGTTTCTACCTGGTGTAGTACAGAAACAAAAAGGGCCGCGACTCTCGCCGCGGCCTGAAAAAAACAATTCCGTGAACGCGACGATTACCAGATCCGGATGCGGTCCTCGGGTTTCACGTACATCGCATCGCCTTCCTTGACGCCGAACGCGGTGTACCACGCATCGATGTTGCGGAGCGGCTGCTGCGCACGCGCGCTGCCGGGTGAGTGCGGGTTCGTCATCAGTTGCTGGCGCAGTGCGTCGGGACGCTGCATCGAGCGCCACACCTGGGCGAAGCCGAGGAAGAAGCGCTGGTCGCCGGTGAATCCGTCCAGGACCGGTGCGGGCTGGCCCTTGAGCGACAGATGATACGCATCGAGCGACGTGAGGACGCCGCCCAGGTCGCCGATGTTCTCGCCCATGGTCTGGCGGCCGATGATGTGGAGGCCCGGCAGTTCGGAGAAGTTCACGGCCTCGTACATCCCGCCTAACTTCGTCGCCTGCTCTTCGAACTTCCGTGCGTCGTCGGCGGTCCACCAGTCGCGGAGCACGCCGTAGCCGTCGGACTTGCGGCCCTGATCATCGAAGCCGTGCGTGATCTCATGGCCGATGACCGAGCCGATGCCGCCGTAGTTCACGGCCGGATCGGCTTTCGGATCGAAGAACGGCGGCTGCAGGATGGCCGCCGGGAACACGATCTCGTTCGCCGTCGACCGGTAGTACGCGTTGACCGTCTGCGGCGTCATGCCCCATTCGATCCTGTCCGTCTTCTGGCCGATGCGGCTCACGTCGCGCTGCCACTCGAACTGCGTGGCGCGCTCGTAGTTGCCGACGATGTCCCCTTCCTTCACGGTGAAGCCGGAGTAGTCGCGCCATTTCGACGGATAGCCGATCTTGACGGTGAAGTGTGCGAGTTTCTCCTGCGCCGCCTTCTTCGTGTCCGCGCTCATCCACGGCAGGTTGTCGATGCGCGCCTTCAGTGCGGTCCGGAGATTCGTGACGAGCTTCTCCATCTCGACCTTCGACTGGGCCGGGAAGTAGCGGCGGACGTACTCGCGTCCGATCGCTTCGCCCATCTCGCTTTCGGCTGCGGCGACGGCGCGCTTCCAGCGTGGGCGCTGCTCGGTCGTGCCGTTGAGATAGTGGGAGCGGAACTCCCAGGTTGCGTCGGCGAAGCGCTTCGACAGAAGCGGCGCCGCATCGTCGGCGACGTGGAACGCTTCCCACGCCTGCAGGGTGGCCAGCGGTGCGTCGGCGAAGACCTGGGCCTCTTTCGGAAGGGCGGTGTTCTGGCGGACGACGAGGTTCGTCACCTTGTCGAGGCCTGCGGCGTTCAGCGATGTGCGCCACGGGAATCCCGGCGCGTACGCCTCGAGCTCGGCGACGGTCATCGGGTTGTATGTCTTGTCGCGGTCGCGGCTCTGCGATCGCGTCCAGTGCGCGGCGGCGAGCTTCGCCTCCAGCGCCACGACGTCGGTTGCGTTCTGCTCCGGATTCTCCCAGCCGGCGAGGCGCAGCATGTCCGCCACGTACTTCGTGTAACGGTCGCGCTGCTCCTTGAACTTGTCCTGCAGGTAGAACTCACGATCGGGGAGACCGAGGCCGGCCTGGCCGACGTAGAGGGTGTAGGTGTCGGGATGCTTCGCGTCATCGCTGACGCCGGTGCCGAAGAAGGCGCTGCCGAATCCGCGCGCGGAGCGCCCCATGATCGCGGCGATGTCATCCTTCGTCTTCGCATTGCGGATCGCGGCGAGGTAGCTCTCGATGGGTTTGGCATCGAGCTTCTCGACGGTCGCGTCATCGAGGAACGTGCGGTAGATCGCCGCCACCTTCGCCTCCTCCGAGCCGGGCTTGAGCTTCTTGTCCGCTGCCCAGCCTTCGATGATGCCGCGCGTACGCGTTTCTGAAAGCTCGGTCAGAATCGGGAAGGCGCCCCACGAGGTGCGATCCGCAGGGATCTGCGCGGTCTTCAGCCACGTGCCGTTGACGTAACGGAAGAAGTCGTCGCCAGGCTTGACGGAGGTGTCCATGCTGGCGAGGTCGACGCCCCATGTGCCGTACCGCCTGGCGGTGGTGTCCGGCGTGGTTGTGGTGGAGTCTGCTGCGAGGACTGCGGTTGCGGTGAAAAGGACAGCGGTGGCGATGGTTCGCCTCAAATTCATACGTGTTTCTCCGTTTCGGTTTGGTGGTGCGGTTGGACTGCGAGCAAGAACAATATCGCGCCCGCGGGTTATTCGCTGGCTGCTTCTGTGTGAGGACCGGCTTCAGCCGGTCACAGTCTGACCGGCGCCGGAGGAAACCCGACTGGTTACGTATGTACCGAACCGCTATAATGTACGAACGATGATCAAGCGTCTGACGAAGACTGGAAACAGTCTCGCGCTCGTTCTCGACAAACCATTGCTCGAGCAACTCGGAATCGACGAGGACACGCCGCTCGAGATCTCGACCAACGGCGATGTGCTCGTTGTGACGCCGGTGCGTGACCGCGCACGCGAGAAGAAGCTGAAGAAAGCGGTCGAGGAGATGGATCGCAAGTACTCCGGAGTCTTCAAAAGACTGGCGGAGTAGTGGATCCGATCTTTCTCACGTTGGAAGAAGTTCTGGGTCTTCACGAAGACCGGATCCGTAAGTACGGTGGAAGTTTTGGAATCCGCGACGTCGGTCTTCTTCAGTCGGCGATGGGTACGGTCGAAGCTACCTTCGAAGGCGTCTATCTCCACACCACGATTTTCGAGATCGCCTCGGCCTATCTCTTTCACATCTCACGGAATCATCCGTTTGTCGACGGCGATAAGCGAACCGCTCTCGCCTGTGCTCTGGCATTTCTCAGCTTGAATGACTTCATGATCGATGTTCGGCCGAACGACCTCTACGAGCTGGCGATCGGCGTGGCGGACGGAACCCGCACCAAAGCCGAAGCCGCGGTCTTCTTTCAAGAACACGCCGAAGGGCGAAGGCGATAATCGTGTCATTCCGAGCCGCGAAGACGGCGAGGAATCCCGGGCGCAAGGTCGCGGGGGATCTCTCGCTGCGCTCGGGATGACACCTAGAACCCTCGGCGCCGGTTGGGAGCTCGCATGCTGAGCCGGGCACGACGATGGCGCGCCAGCCCCTCGACCGAAACCTGCGGGTATCCTTCGAGTCTTAACGTCGAGGACATCGCATGCCACGTCTAACACCGTTCGCTCTTGCTATTGCCGTAGTTCTTTCGCACTGCACGACATCCACGCCGCCCCCGCAGGGCCAGCTCGCCCCCGTTTCGGCGCCCATCCCGCTCGATCCCGCGGTGCGCCACGGCGTCCTCCCGAACGGGCTCACCTATTACATTCGCGCCAACCACAAGCCGGAGCACCGCGCGGAGTTGCGGCTGGTCGTGAATGCCGGGTCGGTGCTCGAGTCCGACCGTCAGCGCGGGCTCGCGCACTTCGTCGAGCACATGGCGTTCAACGGCACGGAGAACTTCCACAAACAGGAGATCACCCAGTACCTCGAGCGCGCCGGCATGCGGCTCGGCCCGGACCTCAACGCCTTCACCAGCTTCGACGAGACCGTGTACATCCTGCATGTGCCGACCGATGACCCGAAGGTCCTCGACACCGGGTTCCGCATCCTCCAGGACTGGACCCACGCGGTCTCGTTCGAGAACGACGCCATCGAAAAAGAACGCCGCGTCATCGTCGAGGAGTGGCGCCTCGGCCGCGGCGCCGGCGGCCGCATCCGCGACAAGCAGTTCCCCATCGTCTTCCACGGATCGCAGTACGCGGATCGAATTCCGATCGGCTTGAAGGAAGTCATCGAGCAGGCGCCCGCGGAACAGATCCGGAAGTTCTACCGTGACTGGTACCGCCCCGAGCTCATGGCGGTGGTCGCGGTCGGCGATTTCGATCCCGCCGCGATTGAGACTCTCGTGCGCGACCGCTTCAGCACCATCCCCTCGAAGCGAGGGCCGGCGCGGAAGGAATTCGCGATTCCGGATCACAAGGAGACGCTGACCAGCGTGGTGACCGATCGCGAGGCGACCGGAATCTCGGTGGAGGTCGACTACAAGCGCCCGCCGATCCCGCGCGGCACAGTTGCCGACTTGCGGCAGTCGCTCGTCGACAACCTCTATCACCTGATGATGAACCAGCGTCTGGCCGAGCTCGGCCGCGCCGCCGATCCGCCGTATCAGGGCGCCTTTGCCGGATCAGGAGCTCTTGGGCGCACGAAGTCGGCCTACCGGCTGAACGCGCGGGTGAACGACGGCGGCGTGGAACGGGCACTCACGACGCTGCTCACCGAAGCGAAGCGCGTCGAGCAGTTCGGCTTCGCGGAAACGGAGCTGTCGCGCGCAAAGACGTTGTTCCTGCGCAGCATCGACCGCACGTACGACGAGCGCGACAAGCAGGAATCGGCAAGACTGGTGTTCGATTACATCGGGAACTTTCTGGATCACCAGCCTGCGCCCGACATCGCCACACGCCGCGATCTGTATTACCAGCTGATCCCCGGAATCACGCTGGCCGAGGTGAATGCGCGGGCCGGCCAGTGGATCACGAGCACCGATCGCGTCATCCTGGTCAGCGGCCCGGAGAAGAAAGAAGCGAAGGTCCCGGACGAGAAGCAACTGCTCTCGGTTTTCAATGCCGCCGACCAGCTGGCGGTGACGCCGTGGGTCGATCGCGTCCGCGACGAGCCGCTCGTCGCGCAGGAACCGAAGGCGGGGACCGTCGTCGAGGAGACGAAGTTCGCGGACGTCGGGACCACGCGGTGGAAACTCTCGAACGGCGCCGTCGTCCTTCTCAAGCCGACGGATTTCAAGAACGACGAGATTCTTATTCGCGGGTGGTCTGCCGGCGGGCAGTCGCTGGCGCCCGACTCGATGCACGTCACCGCCGAACTGGCAGCATCTGTCGTCGGGCGGATGGGCCTGGGCAAGTTCGACTCGACTGAGCTCGGCAAGGCGCTGACCGGCAAAGTTGCCTTCGTGGGTCCGTACATCAGTGAGCTCAGCGAAGGAGTGCAGGGAAGCGCGTCGACGCACGACATCGAGACCGCGTTCCAGCTTCTCTATCTGCGATTCACTCCGGCGCGGCGCGACGAGAAAGCGTTCGCGTCATTCATGTCCACCATGCACGGGCAGCTCGAGCATCAGGAGGCATCGCCCGGCTTCTGGTTCACAAAGCGGATGAACGAAGTGCTGACCCATGACAATCCGCGGCGACGACCCTTGACCGTCGACGCATTGAAGGAGATCGATCTCGATCAGGCGCTCGCGTTCTACAACCAGCGGTTCGCCGATGCATCGGGGTTTCTCTTCACCATCGTCGGCAGCTTCGATCCGGTGTCGATCCGGCCGCTGGTCGAGAAATGGATCGGCGGACTACCGTCCGCGGGCCGCAGCGAGACATGGCGGAATGTGGGCGTCGAGGCGACGCCGGGCGTGCAGAAGGTGAAGGTGGAGAAAGGGATCGAGCCGCGGAGCAGCGTTCGCATCGTGTTCCACGGCAAGGCACCGTGGAGTCTGGATGAATCGCTCAGGATTTCGTCGCTGGCCGAGGTTCTCCAGACGCGGCTGCGGGAAGAGTTGCGCGAGGACCGCGGCGGGGTCTACGGCGTCGGCGCAGGCGGCGGCCTGTCGAGGTATCCGGAGGAGAAGTACTCATTCACGATCTCGTTCTCGACGGATCCGAAGCGTGTCGATGAGATGGTGGCGGCGGTGTTCGCCGAGATTGGCAAGCTCAAGGCCGAGGGCCCCGATGAGGATCACGTGAACCGCGTCCGCGAGCAGGAGCGGCGCGAGCGCGAGATCGCGCTCAAGGAGAACGGCTTCTGGGCGGCCCAGCTCGAATACCTGACGTGGAATGGCCTCGACTTCGGCGAGATCGCGCGGCAGCACCAGCGGATCGCAGCGATCAGCCGCGAGTCGGTGCGCGATTCGGCACGAAAGTACCTCGATGAAACGCAATACGTGCTGGGCGTGCTCGATCCGGAGAAGGCGGTGGCGATCAAGCCGTGAGGTATCCGGAGTTGCGGCTGCGCTCTCAGGCGGACTCGCTCGCACCTCCGTCAGTAAATAAGGCGATGTACGAAGCGCGGCGATTCATTCTTGAAGAAGACGGCGAGCTCCCACCAGTTCCACGGCGGCGGATCAGCAATCAAGGATCCGTTTTCCGAAGGCGTCATCGCTTGCATCGTGCCGCGCGTTCTCGAATGCCAGGATCTCTTCGAGAATCGTCAGCTTCCTGTCATCGTCGAGCTCCGGATCGATGTCGATCTGCGCGCCGCGCGCAAAGAGCTCGTCCTCGAGATCGTTCAACCGGTCCGCCCATCTGTCGCTCTTCATGCTCCGAGGATCCCTCGGAAAATCATGAACGGCAAATTTTCTACCGGTCGTGGATCTCGGTGTCGCGGCGTGGCAGCACGGACGAGAATTCGAGGAGGAGTAGCGGACGGTTGTCATCAGGGCGGATGGTGAGACCAAAGATCGCACGGATGCGCGAGGAGACGGGGAGGACCGCTTTGCCAAGTCCCCAACGCCCGCGATCACCTTCGCCTTTCCCGGAGCGGCCGACGTTGCGGAAGAAGTAGTAGTAGCCGTTGCGCGTGCCGGCGTCCTCATCCAGCTCCGGCACGGCCCCTGGATCCCCCGTCAGCCCTCGGGTCCCGAAGTCCGCGACCGCGAGGTACGACATCGCCTGACCGTCGCGACCCTCTTCGAGGAACAACGGCTTGGTACATCACACCTGAGTGGGTGCCCGCGAGTGCCCGGCTACGACGATGCCTTTTCATCTGCCGCGGCGGATTTGGTCGCAACGATTGCCGCCTTCTTCGCCTCGACCATGCTCGCATCCGGCTTCTTATCCGCGGCCTTGCTCGGCACCGCTGGTGCGGCGTCCGGCAGTTTCTGTTCCTTGCGGGAGCCGAAGGTCAGCGCATAGGCCCAGGTGAACTCCGCTCCGAGGAGAAAGATCTGCGCGGAGTAGTAGACCCACACCATGGCCAGGACCAGCGAGGCTGCCGCGCCAAACCCCGACGTGATGCCACTCCTGCCGATGTAGAGTCCGATCAACGACTTGCCGATCGTGAACAGCAGCGCGGTCACGGTCGCTCCGATCCAGACGTCCGTCCACGCCACCCTCACCCGAGGCATCACCTTGTAGATCATCGCGAAGACGGTGGTGGTCAGGGCGTAGCTGAAGAGGGCGTTGACGATGGCAACCATCAACTGCCAATCGACAAAACGCGGTCCCCACAGTTTCCCGAACGCCGCCAACGCTGCGCTGACCACCAGCGAGACCATCATCAGAAAACTGATCCCGGCGATCGTACCGAACGAGAGGAGGCGCGCCCGCAGCAGTCTCCCGATTCCCCCTCTGGATCGTTTCGGGGCACGCCAGATGCGATCGAGCGCATCCTGCAATTCGGCGAAGACCGAGGTCGCTGCGACCAGCAGCAGGACCACGCCGGCCGCGGCGGCGGCAACGCTTTCGGCCGGCTTGCTCGCGCTCTCGAGCAGTTTCTGCACCGCCTCGGCTCCCTGCCGGCCCATCAGACCCTGCAGTTGCGCGGCGATCTCCCCGCGCGCTGCCTCGACGCCGAAGATCATCCCCGCCAGCGCGATCACGATCAAGAGGAACGGCGCGATGGAGAGCATCGTGTAATACGCCAGAGCCGCGCCCATGCTCTGTGCGTAGTCGTCGACCCACGACGATGCCGCGGCCTTCGTGAGAATCCAGGTGTTCTTCGCCGTCAGGACCACGATCTCGCGTTTTCTGGCCATGGGGAAAGTCTACGGCCTGGTTGCCCAGGCGTGGCCATCGATGGTTTTCATCCAGGGCCTCCGCGTCGATTGGGCAAGGAATCAGGTACGCGCCAGGCGCCTGTTCATGCGGTGCCGGGTCCCGGGCGCAAACCTGACCGCAACCGTTCCATGAGGCAGCGACGATTCCAGACCACGATCGCGGCGGCGAGGATGAGGTACACCCAACCAATCAAAGTCAGCAGGGCAATCGTCCGGCTTTCGTCGTTCTGAAAGACGAACCCGAGACCAAGCTGGAGAAAGAACAGGATGAGCAACGCGAATGCGCTTTTCAGACTCAAGCGCAGGCAGAGAAGCAGTGCCAGGCCGAAGAGCGACTGCGCAGCAGTCAGAAAAAACTCCTCGCGCTGCCGGAAATCCAGCGGCAGCGCGCCGAGCCTGCCGGCGCCCAGCGAGTAGGCAAGAGGGATCATGCCGACGAGGAGTGTCCATTGATTGATCTTGTCGCTGATCAGCGCGCCCAGCGCAATGGTTGGGCGCAGGGCGAGCGTGAAGAGAATCGTGATGATGATCTCCGGCGACTCGCCCGCCAGCGGCGCAATCCACTGGATCACGAGAAACTCATGGAGACCGAGGACGCGGCTGGCGGCGATCAGCGATTCGGAAAACGGCTCCGCCGTCGCGATGATGACAAAAGCCGCGAACGCGGCCAGGCCCGCGATCGCAGCGTACTGCCGGGCTTTTGGAAGCTGTGCGAGAACGGCTGCCGGTCCGACTTGGATCTCCTCGTCGCCGTCATCGTCGCCCGCCCCGACGCTTCCGACCCGCCACATGTACGCGGCGAAGATCGCGGTGAGAACGATGGTGTCGATGATGTCGATCCGATTCTTGATCACGATCACGAAGGCGTACACGCTGGAAAGCGCGAGAAAAACGATCTCGGCACTGTTTTGCGGCTGCAACTGCACCACCCGCTTCCCGCTTCGCCACCAGAACAGCAAGACGATGAGGGACCACCCCGTACCGACCAGGAGACGATTGGCTCCCGTCATGTTGGCGGCGGCGAACCCGACATACTTCGAAGCGGGATGCGCACCCGCCTGATAGCTGAAGTAGATGTCTACCGCATACTCCGGGAGCACGGTGACCAGGGCCAGCAGCGCCACTGCCAGTCCGCGCGAAACGTGCTGCTCGGCCGCTTCCGCTCCCCATGAAAGCAGAAAACCTGCTCCGAGAATCGCGGTAAAGAACACGGCGGCCGACGCCATCGCCGGCAGATGGACGCCAGCCGATCGCACGATCAGTCCCGGAAGCGTCGCCGCGATCGCCAGGACGACATACGCAATGAATTTCTTCACGGTTCTTCTGATGTTAGCGTGGTGAGTCAGACATTCGCTCGCGACGGGCCAGACCGCGAGGCTGCTCAATATCAGCGAAATCGCTGCGCCGTTCGAGTTGAGCCGGCCGACGATTCACGACTACGTCACGATTCTCGAGCGCGTCTTCCTTCTCGAAACGGTGCCGCCGTGGCACACGAATCGGATCAGTCGTCTCATCAAGACTCCCAAGCTTCACCTCGGCGACACCGGACTCGCTTGCGCGTTGCTCGGCGTCGACACGCTGAATCCGTACTGGGCCGAACAGGTGGAGATCCAGCGCCGCGCCGCGGACGCATGGATCGCGCGCGCCGACGGCCGCAACGACGAAGCGGTGACGCTGATGCAATCCGCCGCAGATCTCGAAGACGCAACAGACAAGAGCCCAGTCACGCCCGGCGCCCTGCTGCCCGCAAGAGAAATGTTAGGCGACCCGCTGCTCGAGCTGAACCAGCCCGCGAAAGCGCTGGAGGCCTACGAGCACTCGCTGAAAGATTCGCCAAACCGAAGGAACGGGCGGGCGGGGGTGGGGCGGGCGAAGCCGTCAAAGTGAGCACGGCATAGTGCAG
>JBBRMQ010000078.1:0-16001 GCA_038230775.1 Thermoanaerobaculia bacterium | reverse complement strand
TTGCGGTCGCGTTCGACGTTTTCGGCTGTGACTCACCGTGGCCGATTGTCTGGACGCGCGCGCCCTCCACGCCGATGGTCTGGAGATAGCCGGAGACGGAGCTGGCGCGGCGCTCCGACAAGCGCTGGTTGTATCCAGCACTTCCGACGGAATCCGTATGACCCTGCACGGAGATCGTCGTGTTCGGGTACTTCGAGAAGACGTTGGCCATCTCCTGAAGGGACGTGCGCGACGCCGAGCGAAGGCCCGCCGAAGCGGTGTCGAAGAGAACGTCGTTGCGGACCGTGACCTTCAACTCGTTCGGAGCAGTTCGCGTTACGTCAACGCCCTGGATCTGCCGGAGATCGCGCTCCTGCTTGTCCATCATGGCGCCCACGATCGCGCCTGCGGCACCACCGGCGAGAACGCCGGCAACCGCTCCGCGCTTCGAGCTGTGATGTCCCTTGTTGTTCCCGATGACGGCGCCGGCAACCGCTCCAATGCCGGCTCCGATGATGGCGCCCTTCTTCGCTTTGGCGTGATCATCAACCGTCTGCGCGAACCCGGTGGTCGCGACGAGCAGCACGGTCAGTACGGAAGAAAGATACTTTTTCATGTGACCCCCTATTTGGTTGTTGTTGGTTGGTACAGCCGGGTTAGATCGCAACCGCGGTGCCATTGATCAAAATAATCGTGACGACGCGCACCTGACAGGCTCGAGGTCGTCGCCGCGGTGTACGATTCGCAAACCATGCCTGCCCGCGAAGCGATGCGCAACTTTTTGCGTAAGTTGCTTAAAGATAGCGATTTACAGTTTCGCGATTTTGTGGAAGTCACGCTCTATCATCCCGAGCTCGGCTATTACGCACGATCGCAGTCGCCAATCGGAAGAGACGGCGATTATGTGACGGCGCCTGCGATTTCACCCGTTTTTGGAGTGTCGTTGGCCGGGCTCATCCGCGAATTCTTGAGCCGCATGGGCGACGGGATGTCGTCGATCGTGGACATGGGCTGCGGCTCTGGCGACCTTATCCATACTCTATCTGTCGAGGCGGCCCCCGGTGCTCAGTTTTACGGCGTGGACCGATTCCTCGAGCGCGTTGGCCGCTTTGAAGGCGTGTCCTTCGAGAAGGATCTCTCGCGGCTGCCATCGAATGATTCGCAGCTCGTCATCAGCAACGAGTTGTTCGACGCGATTCCGTTCGCGCGCCTCGTCATGCGCGGTGAGCATCTTCACGAGTTGTGGGTCACGGAGCGCGACGGTGCGCTCGACTGGACCGAGCACGAGGCCGATCCCGCGTACGACGACTATTTCGCAGCCCGCGGCATCGAGCTGGAGGATGGGCAATTCGCCGACGTCTCGCTGGAGTGGGAGCGTTTCTACGAGGATCTCTGCCGCTTCGTCACGCGCGGTCTCATCGTCACCTTCGACTACGGCACCACAGGCCCGAAGTTGTTTCGTGGCCGCATGCATCGATTCGGAACCGCTGCCGCATATTCGCAGCATCGCGTGTCGCGCGACCTCCTCGCGAACCCGGGCGAACAGGATTTGACCGCGCACATCAACTTCACGGACCTCGTGCAGGCAGGGGAGCGCAACGGATTCACGACGCTCTTCTTGGACATCCAGGCGAAGTTTCTCCTTGCCCTCGGCGCGCACAAGCACGAGTTGCTGCAGCCGAACGATCGAGTCGACACACTCGAGCTGCGCGAACAGCGCGAAGAGGCGAAGCGGCTCGTCCTTCCCGACGGAATCGGCGCCGACATCCGCGTCCTGGTGCAGGCGCGCGGCGTGCCGCTCGACGGATGGTCCTTCCAGAAGAAGCTCTTTTAACGTTGACTACGGCAGGCTGCCGTTTACAATACCCGCGGTCTCGCCGGACCAACATCTATGGCCCAATACTCCGTGCTGCTGGTAGCCGCGCTGATCGTGCTATCGGTTCCGGTTTTGACGCTTTTCGTCCTGGCCCCGCTTGTCCGCGCCTCGCGCGCGAACAAGGTCAAGCTGGAGCCTTATGAGTGCGGCGTGCCGGCCAGTTCCTACGCGTTCGACCACCGGTTCTCGGTCCGCTACTTCCTCATCGCGGTGCTCTTCATCATCTTCGACGTAGAGACGGTCTTTCTCTTCCCGTGGGCCATTCGCTTCAAGCAGCTGGGATGGTTCGGGGCTGCCGAGATGGCGGTGTTTCTGGCGATCCTGCTGGTGGGCTATTTCTATGCGTGGAAGAGGAAGGTCCTCACATGGGTCTGATCGAGAACCGCTTCGATCCGAACAGCCTCACCACCACTGTCGACAAATTTTTCAACTGGGCCCGCAAGTCTTCCTTGTGGCCGATGCAGTTCGGTCTCGCATGCTGCGCCATCGAGATGATGGCGGTACTCGATCCGCGTCACGACATGGCGCGTTTCGGCGCCGAAGTCTTTCGCGCCACACCGCGTCAGTCCGATCTGATGATCGTTGCCGGCACCGTCGTGGAGAAGATGGCGCCGATCGTCAAGCGTCTCTACGACCAGATGCCAGACCCGAAGTGGGTCATCGCCATGGGCTCGTGCGCCACGTGCGGCGGTCCCTATGACACCTACGCGGTGACGCAGGGAGTCGACCGTCTCGTTCCTGTCGACGTCTACGTGCCCGGCTGCCCTCCTCGACCGGAGGCGTTGATCTGGGGCTTGATGGAGCTGCAGAAGAAGATCGAGAAGATGCACATCCTCCGCAAAGGGGGAGAGGCGTACGACTTCGCGCGCGCCGCGGTTCGCGATTCGCTCCGGCCGGTGCACGAAGGTCCCGCGCTTCGCGCCGAGCAGGCTGCGCAATTGAAGCCCGCTCCCATCTCGGGCATCAAGCGCTCACCGACGCCTCCGAAACCGGCGGCCGCGGCGAAGCCCGCCGCGGCGCCCGCTGCTGCGGCGACCGCGACGGCAACCGCAACGCAGGAAGAAGTGCTCGAGGGTGCCGCGCCGGAAATCGTCGCCGATGCCGGCGCGTCACCGGCGGTTCCGTTCCACAACGAGAACCTCAATCTGACGGAGCGCATGGAGCTGGCGAAGGACGGCGATCTGAAGACGAAGCTCTTCGCCGCGATGGCGCAGACCGACTGCGGCGCCTGCGGCTGGGATTGCGAAGGCTACGGCGAGGCGCTGGCCACTGGGGAAACGAAAGACATCTCGCTCTGCGTGCCGGGAGAATCGGAAACGCTCGACATGCTCGTGGAGCTCATGAAGGCTGCCGGGAAGGATTACGAGGGAGCGTAGTTGGCAGAGACGACGACCGCACAGCCTGCACGCACCGCCGACGACATCAAGCGCGATCCGCTCGTCGCCGATGCCGTCGCGCGTTCCGGCGATGCGATCACCGATGCGAAGGAGTTCGCGGGCGAGATCACTCTCATGGTGGCGCGCGACCGCATGCGGGAGGTGGCGGCGACGTTCAAAGCAGACGGTTTCGACTACCTCGTGGATCTCGCCGCCGTTGATTACTCGAAGCACCCGGCATGGAGCGGCCAGCGTTTCGCGGTCGCGTACATGCTGTACTCGTTCAAGAAGAACAAACGCATCCGTCTCAAGACGATGACCGACGAGACGACTCCGATTCCCTCCGTCGCCTCGGTTTGGAAGACCGCCAACTGGCACGAGCGCGAGACGTTCGACATGTTCGGCGTCGTCTTCGACGGCCATCCGAATCTCGAGCGCATCCTGATGTGGGAAGGCTTCAACGGCCATCCGCTGCGCAAGGACTTTCCGATTCGCGGCATCGACACCGGCGCGAGCATCTATCCCGAAGTCTTTCCCGAAGGCGGCGGACCGAAAGCGGGATCGACGGGCAAGGACATCAAAGACGTCAACATGTACAAAGGCGAGTGGCGGCAGTACGGCATTGCGCCGATCGCCGAAGTCGCCTCGCGTGCGAAGGCCGGCGTGCAGCAGCCACCGGCGCCGGAGCTGGCGAACGTCGTCGCCGAAACGGCGAAGCCGACCGAGGAAGCGCCGTGGCACGATCCGGAAAAGACGCTCGACGAGCGCATGAATCTCGCGCAAGCGGGCTCGCTCAAGGACAAGCTCTTCGCCGCCATGGCACAAACCGACTGCACCGCGTGCGGATGGGACTGCGAAGGGTACGCGGTGGCTCTCGACAAGGGCGAGACGAAAGACATCACGTTGTGCGTGCCCGGTGAAGCGGAAACCGAAACGAAATTGCGCGAGCTGATGGCCGCGGCAGGGAAGCTCTGAAGCGATGTTCGACGTCCATGAGATGGAAGTGAACTTCGGGCCTCAGCACCCGTCGACGCACGGCGTGCTGCGGGTGCTCCTGAAGATCGACGGCGAGCGCATCATCGATGCGAAGCCCATCATCGGCTATCTCCATCGCGGCACCGAGAAACTGTTCGAGCACATGGCGTATCCGCAGTGCATTCCGCACACGGACCGCATGGACTACGTCGCCGCCGCCACCAACAACCTCGGCTTCGTCGAAACCGTCGAGAAGATCATGGGCATCACGGCCCAGATTCCGAAACGCGCGCAGATCATGCGTGTGATGCTGTCGGAGCTGCAGCGCATCTCATCGCATCTTCTCTGGCTGGCGACGCACGCGATCGACATCGGTGCGATGACGCCGTTTTTCTACTGCTTCCGCGAGCGCGAACAGGTGCTCGATCTGTTCGAGGCGTATTGCGGCGCGCGCCTGACGTTGAACTGCATGCGCATCGGCGGGATGCCTGACGATCTGCCTCCGGGCTGGCTCGATGACGTCGCGACATTTCTGGGCAAATTCGATGCGGCCGTCGATGAGTACGAGTCGCTGCTGACCAACAATCGCATCTGGAAACGCCGCACGGTCGGCATCGGCGTGCTCTCACCCGAAGACGCGATCGACTGGGGCATCACCGGCCCGCCGTTGCGTGGCTCGGGCGTGGAGTGGGATCTGCGCCGCGCGCAGCCGTACGAGTGCTATCCGGAACTGAAGTTCGAGATTCCGATTGGACGCAACGGCGACACGTACGATCGCTACCTCGTGCGCATGGCCGAGATGCGGCAGTCGAAATGGATCCTCGAGCAATGCATCCCGATGATCAAGACCACTCCGGAAGGCGACATCAAGGCAAAGATTTCGCGTGTCGTCCGTCCGCCGGAGGGTGAGGTCTACCACTCGATCGAGTCGCCGAAGGGCGAGCTGGGGTACTACATCGTGAGCGACGGCAAATCGCAGAACGCGTACCGCTGCCACGTGCGGCCGCCGTCGTTCGTGAATTTGCAGGCGTTGCCGGCGATGGCGAAGGGACACCTTGTTTCGGATCTTGTTGCTTTGATCGGGACCATCGACATCGTGCTTGGTGAGGTGGACCGATGATGAAGAATGCGGAATGCAGAATGCAGAATGCAGAATGCGGAAAGCAGAAGCGGTTTCTGCATTCTGCATTCTGCATTCTTCATTTCAGGGAGGCTAGATGAACCTCTGGATGAAGTACCTCATCTGGCCTCTCGTGAAGTTCGTCATCGCGTTCGTGATCGTGCAGGCGATCGTCGCCGCGATGAACTGGATCGAGCGCCGGTTGTTAGGCCTGGTGCAGGCACGTCTGGGTCCGAATCGCGTCGGTCCCGCGGGTCTGTTGCAGATCGTCGCCGATCCGATCAAGTTCCTCCTCAAGGAAGACATCGTGCCGGCCAGCGCGGAGAAGGTCTCGTACTTTCTCGGTCCCGTGCTTCCCCTGATTCCCACATTCCTCGTCTATTGCCTGATTCCGTTCGGGCCGGGCGGGACCTATATCGCCGCGCGGGTGAACATCGCGCTGCTGCTGATCCTCGCGCTCACTTCCACCGGGGTGTACGGCATCATCCTCGGCGGCTGGGCCTCGAACAACAAGTACTCGCTGATGGGCGGGCTGCGTTCCGCGGCACAGATGGTGTCGTACGAAGTACCGTTCGGGCTGTCGATCGTCGGCGTGTTGATGCTCAGCGGCAGCCTCGATCTCACGAAGATCGTGAACTACCAGGCGCATCACGTCTGGAATCTCTTTCCGCAGTTGATCGCCGCATTCGTCTTCTTCGTGTCGATGAACGCGGAGAACAACCGCACGCCGTTCGATTTGCCGGAAGCGGAGTCGGAGCTCGTGGCCGGGTATCACACCGAGTACTCCGCGATGAAGTTCGCGTTCTTCATGCTGGCTGAATACTCGGCCATGCTCGTCAACTGCTGCCTGATGACGCTGCTCTTTCTCGGCGGCTGGACGCTGGCGATTGGCGGCCACGGTCTGACCACCGCCGTGCTGCGCGGCATGGGCGTCTTCGGCGGCATTCTCGGTCTGGCGATCTTCGTCACGAAGGTGATGACCTTCATGATGATCTACATCTGGTTCCGCGCCACGTTCCCGCGCTTCCGCTTCGATCAATGGATGGATCTGGGATGGAAGTGGATGAGTCCCCTGGCCCTGGCAAACATCTTCGTCACCGGCATCGTGGTGCTCGCCGTTCCCACCGGAGGAGAGATCGCGCTCTCCATCGCGGGAGCGCTGATCATCGCGTACACGCTGTACCTGCTTCGCCCCAAACCGGCAAAGGTGGTTCATGCAAGTCGAGTATCCCAAGCATAGCTGGACGGACAAGTTCCTTCTCCTCGACATGTTCGAGGGCTTGAAGACCACGTTTCGTGAGCTCTTCAAGCCGAAGGTGACGATCCGCTATCCGGAAGAGCGCCTCGAGCCGGCGAACCGGTTCCGAGGGATGTTTCGGTTCTCGTATGACCGCTGCATCGCGTGCAAGCTGTGCGCGGTGGCGTGTCCGATCGACATCATCTACATCGACGTCCACGACGAGCAGCGCGAAGTGGATGGGAAGATGAAGAAGATTAAGGTCCTCGACCGTTACGACATCGACGTGAAGCGCTGCATGTTCTGCTCGCTCTGCGAAGAAGCGTGCCCTACCAAGCCGAAATCGATCTGGCTGACGACGAAGACCTACGAGCTCGCGACGTACGATCGCAACGACCTGTACTTCAATATGCAGGAGCTCGAGTACTGGGAGCACCGTCCCGAATATGCCGGCCTGCCGCCGGATGAGGACGACCCCAAGCGAATCGAAGACCCGCAGAGGTTGCTGCACGGATGACGCCCGCACTGGCAGTCTTCTACGTCATCGGAACGATCGCGGTCGCGGCGTCGATTCTGGTCGTGGCCATGCGCAATCCGGTGCACTCCGCGCTCTTTCTGCTGCTCACGTTTCTCTGCGTGGCGATTCTCTTCGTGATGAAGGCCGCGGAGTTCGTGGCCGCGGTGCAGGTGCTCGTGTATGCGGGCGGCATCATGGTGTTGTTCCTCTTCGTCGTGATGCTCATCAATCACCGGCATCTGCCCGACGAGCGGCTGACGTCGAAGTACTGGCTCGGCGGCATCGGCGTGGGCGTGGCGATCTTCGTGTTGTTCGCCATGGTCGTCCGGCCGGGCGCGTATCACGACGCGGTGAACAACGAGAACGCGCTGCGCACCACGTACACCCACGGCCATCACAAGGTGACGCAGCCCGACGGAACGGTGGTGCGCCGCCGCGTCCGTCGCGGGACCGTGGTCGGCAATTCGGAAGCGGTGGGCATGGCGCTGTATCGCGACTATCTGGTGCCGTTCGAAGTGGCGTCGCTGTTCCTGCTGGTGGCGATGATCGGCGCGATCGTCATCGGCAAACGCGAGCTGTCTTCGTCGGAAGAAGAGACGACGCCGGATTACATGACGCGGCGGGTGGAGCAAGAACGCGAAGTGAAGGAGGCAGTGAGTGCCGGATACTGACGCCTATCTCATGCTCTCCGCGACCCTTTTTGCGGTCGGACTCATCGGTGTCATCGTGCGCCGAAACATGATCACGGTGTTGATGTGCATCGAGCTGATGCTCAACGCGGTGAACATCAACCTCGTGGCGTTCTCGCACCGCCTGTCCTCGCTGGAGGGACAGATCTTCTCGATCTTCGTCATCACCGTCGCCGCGGGTGAAGCCGCGGTGGGACTGGCGATCATCATTCAACTGTACCGGCTGAGGAGCACGATCAACGTGGATGAGGCTCGATCGCTGAATGGATAGGACTCTTATTTTATCCCGCGCGCAGCGAGGGATCTTCGGAGCAACCGCGAGGAACGTGGGATCGTCGCAGCCGCTCCAAAGATGCCTCGCTGCGCTCGGCATCAACTAAAAAAAAGACTAGATGAACGAGACACTCCTCTTACTCGTCCCGCTCCTTCCAGCGCTCGGCGCGCTGGTGAACGGTGCGCGTGCGTTCGCCAATCCGCTCACGCCGAAAAACCGCGGCATCACGAACGCGTTCGCGCTCGGCACGACGTTCCTTTCCGCGCTCATCGCGACGTACATCGTCGCGACGGCAGGGGATGGCTGGCAGCACACGTATTACACATGGATCCCCTCCGGGATCGGGCACGTCGGAAACTACACGTCGAACTTCGCAGTCGACTTTGCGTTCCGCATCGATCACCTGTCATCGACGATGCTGATGATCGTCACGTGGATTGGATTCCTCATCCACGTCTACGCGACGGGCTACATGTCGCACGAGAAGGGATACACGCGCTTCTTTGCGTATCTCAACCTCTTCATGTTCATGATGCTTCTCCTCGTCCTCGGCGCGAACTATCTCGTGATGTTCGTCGGCTGGGAGGGAGTGGGCCTCTGCTCGTACCTGCTGATCGGCTTCTACTACGACAAGAACTTTGCCGCCGACGCGGGCAAGAAGGCATTCATCGCCAACCGCATCGGTGACTTCGGCTTCATCCTTGGCATCTTCCTGATCTTCAACTATTTCGGGACCGCCGATTACGCGCGCGTATTTGCGCAGGCCAGCGCCAACCCCGCCGCATACACCGGTGTGTCGACCGCGATCTGCCTGCTTCTGTTTGTCGGCGCGTGCGGCAAGTCTGCGCAGATTCCACTGTATGTCTGGCTACCGGACGCGATGGCAGGTCCCACGCCGGTTTCGGCATTGATCCACGCGGCGACGATGGTGACCGCCGGCGTCTACATGGTCGTCCGTTCGAACGTGCTGTTCCGCATGTCGCCGGACGCGATGCTGGTCGTCGCGACGATCGGAGCGGTGACCGCAATCTTCGCCGCCACCATCGGCCTCACGCAGTACGACATCAAGAAAGTCCTCGCGTACTCCACGGTGTCGCAGCTCGGCTTCATGTTCCTCGCGGCGGGCGTCGGCGCCTTCACGGCCGCGATCTTCCACGTGATGACCCACGCGTTCTTCAAGGCCTGTCTCTTCCTCGGCGCCGGGTCAGTGATTCATGGATGCGGCGGCGAGCAGGACATGCGAAAGATGGGCGGCCTGCGGAAGTCCATGCCGAAGACACGCATGACGATGCTGATCGCCTGCATCGCGATCGCCGGCTTTCCGCCGCTCGCCGGCTTTTTCTCGAAGGACGAGATCCTCTCCACCGCTTACGAGCACCACGGCTTTCTCTGGTTCCTCGGCATGTTGGCGGCGACCTGCACTTCGTTTTACATGTTCCGCCTCTACTTCATGACGTTCAGCGGCGAGTACCGCGCGGCGCACGTCGAGGGACATCCGGAGTCCGAACCCGAGCATGCGGGGCACGTGCTGATTCCCGGCGATGCGCATCTCGACCAGGGTGACGCGCACTCAGACAAAGCACACGGCCATCACGACCACGCGCACGCGCCACACGAATCGCCGGCCAGCATGACGACGGTGTTGTGGATTCTCGCGATCCTCGCAGTCCTCGGCGGCGTGGTCGGTGTTCCGGAGATGTTAGGCGGCGGGCATCCGACGCTCTTCCAACGCTGGCTGGCTCCAATCCTCCTGCCTCTCGGCGAGGAACGGTACGAATTTGCAGAGGCCAGCCGGGCGCAGGAATTCGTGCTGATTCTGTCGTCCGTTGCGGTCGCCACGATCGGCTGGGCACTGGCGTACTTTCTCTACTGCAAAGACCGAGCGTTCGTCCGCGCGACGCGCCTCTCACAGAACCTTGCCTTTGGGCACAAGGTCCTCACGAACAAGTACTACGTGGACGAGTTCTACAACGCGACGGTCATCTACGGCACGCTCGTCTTCAGCCGCTTTCTCGCGTGGTTCGACGTGAACATCATCGACGGCGCGGTCAACCTCACGCGTCACATCACGGTCTACCCCCTCGGCCACGGCTCCTCGCTCTTCGATCGCTATGTGGTCGACGGCGCGGTGAACGGGCTGGCGTCACTGGCCGGCAGCACCTCGAGAACGTTGCGCAAGATGCAGAGCGGGTTCGTGCAGAACTACGCTCTGGTGATGGGAAGCGGCATCGTGCTGATCGCCGCGGTGTATCTATTTCTGAAGCCATGAGATGTCATCCCGAGCGTAGCGAGGGACCGGTGTGGGTGGGAGGGACGATCTTCGCGCCTCCCGCCCACACCGGTTCCTCGCTACGCTCGGAATGACATGCAACGAGGAGAGTGAATGGGGTTGCTCAACATCGTCACGTACACGCCGCTGTTAGGCGCGCTGATCATTCTCTTCTTCATTCGAGGAGAGAACGATCGCTGGATACGGATCACGGCCACGTTCATCGCCGTTCTTGATTTCGTCCTCTCGCTCGGCCTCTGGATCGGCTTCGACGCCAAGGCCAGCGGCAGCGCGATGTGGCAGTTCCGCGAGACCTACGACTGGATCCCTTCCCTCGGCGTGAAGTACGACTTCGGCATCGACGGCATCGCTCTTCTCCTGATCGTCCTGACGACCTTCGTGGGCATCATCGCGATCGTCTCGTCGTTCACGGCGGTCACCAGCCGGCAGAAGGAGTACTACATCCTGCTGCTTCTCCTGCAGACGGGCATGATCGGCACGTTCTGCGCGCTCGACTTTTTCCTCTTCTACGTCTTCTGGGAAATCATGCTGGTGCCGATGTACTTCATCATCGGCATCTTCGGCGGGTCCCGAAAGCTCTACGCCGCGATCAAGTTCTTTCTGTACACGCTCGCCGGATCGGTCCTGATGCTGCTCTCGATCCTGGCGCTGTATTTCTTCAACGACGGCGGCATCCCGCTGCTGCACATCCGCGGGCTCGGCAACGGCCTTTCGTTCTCGGTGCTGCAGTATCACGAGATCGGACACCTCATCCCGCCCCAACTGCAGTTCTGGATCTTCCTCGGATTTTTCTTCGGCTTCGCCATCAAGGTGCCGATGTTTCCGTTCCACACCTGGCTTCCGGATGCACATACCGAGGCGCCGACAGCGGGCTCGATCATTCTGGCGGCGGTTCTCTTGAAGATGGGAACCTACGGCTTCGTGCGGTTTGCGCTGCCAATCCTTCCCGACGGCACGAAACAGTGCCTGCCCTGGATCGTCGCTCTGGCGATCATCGGAATCATTTACGGCGCGCTCGTCACGCTGGTGCAGAAGGACATGAAGAAGCTGATCGCGTACTCCTCGGTCTCGCACCTCGGCTTCGTCATGCTCGGGATGTTCGCGCTCAACCCCATGGGGATCAAAGGTTCCGTGATCCAGATGATCAACCACGGCATCTCGACCGGCGCGCTCTTCCTTCTCATCGGCATCATCTACGAGCGGCGCCACACGCGTCTCATTGCCGATTACGGCGGACTGGCGAAGCAGATGCCGATGTTCGCCACTCTCTTTCTCATCGCCGCGCTCTCGTCCATGGGCCTGCCCGCGCTGAACGGTTTCATCGGCGAGTTCACGATCCTGCTCGGCGTCGCGAACCGCAACATCTGGTGGGCAGTCTTTGCCGCGATCGGCATCGTCCTCGGCGCCGCGTATCTGCTGTGGATGTATCAACGCGTGTTCTGGGGACCGCTCGACAATCCCGCCAATCAGAACGTTCCTGATCTCAACCGGCGGGAACGCGGCATGATGTTCGCGCTCGTCGCGGTGATGCTCTGGATCGGGCTCTTTCCCTCGACCTTCTTCGACAAGATCGAAGAGCCCGTGAACTACATCGTGCGCAAGGTCGATCCGTCGTACTTCAATCCAGCCTTGCTTCCCGAGCCTCCGAAGGTCGCTGACAAACGATGAACTGGAACGATCTCGTCTTCCTGCTGCCGGAGATCATCCTCGCCATCGGCGCCTCGGTGCTGCTGATCATGCCGGTTCTCGGTCTGCGGGAGAACGTGCCGTCCGCGAAGTGGTCGATGATCGCGCTGCTGGCGATCACTGCGGGCTCGGTGATCGCCTGCTCGCACGCGGTCGTGGACCTCACGCCGTCGCGCGGCTTTGCAAACATGTTCGCGCTCGACGCGTTCTCGATCTTCTTCAAGCTCCTGTTCATCGCGGCGATCGCCATGGTGACGCTGCTGTCGGACGACTTCCTCCGCGAGGCGCGTTACTCGATGTGGGAGTACTACTCGCTTCTCGCGTTTGCGCTGCTCGGCATGATGTTCATGGTCTCGGGTACGCATCTCATCGCCATCTACATCGGGCTGGAGCTCATGTCGCTCTCGAGCTACATCCTCGCGGGCTACTTCAAGAACGAGCAGAAGTCGACCGAGGCGGCGATGAAGTACTTCGTGCTGGGGGCGGTGAGCTCCGGCATCCTGCTCTACGGAATCTCGCTCATCTACGGCGTCTGCGGATCGCTCAACCTGTTCGACATTGCGCGCGCAATGTCCACGATCATCACCAACGACGCGCTGATGTTCGGCATCATGTTGCTCGGCGCCGGACTCTGTTTCAAGATTGCCGCGGTCCCGTTCCATGTGTGGACGCCCGACGTCTACGAGGGAGCGCCGACGCCGATTACCGCGTTCCTGTCGACGGCGTCGAAGGCGGCGGCCTTCTCGATCTTCGCCCGCATCTTCTACACCGGGTTTCACACCTTCCAGCTGGACTGGAGCAACGTGCTGGCCACGATCTCCGCGCTCTCGATGATCCTCGGCAACTTCGCCGCGATCACGCAGGACAACGTGAAGCGCATGCTGGCCTACTCGTCGATCAGCCATGCCGGCTACGGCCTGCTCGGCATCATCTCGCTGAACGCCATGGGGCTTCGCGGGGTGTTGATCTACACGCTCGTCTACGTCTTCGCGAACCTCGGCATCTGGTCGACGGTGCTGATGCTCCGCCGCCACGAGTACGCCGGCGAGCGCATCGATGACTTCGACGGGCTGCATCGGCGGCAACCGTTCGCCGCGTTTGCGATGGTCGTGTTCCTCCTCTCACTGGGCGGCATCCCGCCGACCGCGGGCTTCATCGGCAAGTACTTCCTCTTCGCCGCAGCAGTGCAGTCGGGATTCGGCTGGCTGGCGATCATCGCCGTGTTGATGTCGGCGGTCTCGATGTTCTACTACCTGCGGCTCGTCGTTGCGATGTATCTGAAGGAAGGGAAAGACGCGGAAGTCCTCATCACGCCTGGTCTGCGTTTCGTCGCGATCGTCTGTCTCATCGTGACGCTGGCGTTCGGCGTCCTTCCGACGCCACTCATCGACCAGGCGGTCGACTCCTCGCGCTTCATCGTCGCGAATGCCGGACGATAACGAAAAGAAAAAGGAAGCGGGGCAGTGGTACGAAGCCGCCACGCTCGGGTTCGTGTTCCCGGTCGCCATCGTCGTCGGATTCGGGATCGGATACGGCCTGGATCATGTCTTCCACAGCAGGCCATGGATGACGATCATCTTCACCATCGTGGGGATCGCGGCGGCGTTCGTGCAGCTGTTCCGCGCGGGCTCGGGCAGCGATGGAGGATGAGACTCACGCCGTTCTCGGACGCATCAAATGGATGAGTGCCGGAGCCTTTTTTCTCTTCGCGGCGATCATCATTTTCACTGCCGGATTTCGCGCCGTCCTTGGATTGACTTGCAGTGCAGCGGTCACTATGATCAGCTTCCTTTGGATGGAGGAGATCATTGGTTCGCTCTTCCAGCCAACGTCCCCTCTCCGCGCCAAGTTACTGACGATGCGCACGATTGCGCGCTTCGGTGTGCTTGGTGTGGCGCTGTGGGTCACCATCATTGTCGCCCGGTTTAACTCAGTGAGTGTGCTGCTCGGATTCTCGATCGTGGTGGTGGGAATCATCGGTGAAGCTCTGTACTCAACGGTGAAAAGCTTCTGATGGAACACGAGACTTCAATTCTTTACGGTCCGGTCAATGCGCTGTGGCACACGGTGCAGCACGCGTACGTGTGGGACATCCCGGATCACGTGATCATGTCGGCCCTCGTTCTCGTGATCTGTTCAGTCGTTTTTCCGCTGGCCTCGCGAAACATCAGTCGCGACAACCCCGGTCCCCTGCAGCATCTGCTCGAGATGGCGATTCAGGGGCTCAAGGACATGCTGGCAGACATCGTCGGGCACGGCGGAGAGAAGTTCCTGACCATCATCGCGGCCTTCGCTGTGTTCATCTTCATCGCGAACACGTTTGGACTCTTCTATTTCCTCGCCCCCCCGACGAGCAATCCCAACACGACGTTTGCGCTCTCGATCTCTGCGTTTCTGTACTACAACTATCAGGGCATCAAGACACAGGGCATCGTGCATTATCTGAAGCATTTCGGCGGGCCGGTGTGGTGGCTTTTTCCGTTGATGTTCCCGATCGAGATGATCGGCAACTTCGCCCGCATCCTGTCGCTGAGCATGCGTCTCTTCGGCAACATCTTCGGCGAGCACACGGCGACGGGCATCTTCATGGGACTGGTTCCTGTGATCGTTCCATGGCCGATGATGGCTCTCGGCATCTTCGGAGCGTTCCTGCAGACATTTGTTTTCATCATGCTGACGATGGTGTACATCAGTGCCGCCACCGCAGCGGAAGAGCATTGATTTCAAGTTTCGTATTCGAGGAAAGGAGGAGAACGGAGTGAATCGAAAGACAATCCTGATGGCGGCGGTGATCATGCTGCTCGCTATCTCCGCGTTTGCGCAGGACACCGCAACGACCACGTCGACCATGTCGCCGGGCGTTCGGTGGAATCTCGTCTCAGCCGCGTTCCTGCTCGGCATCGCCGCAGCAGCGGGCGCGATCGGTCAGTCGCGCGCCATCGCAGCGGCGTGCGAAGGCATCGCACGGAATCCGACGGCCGCCGGTCCGATCCGGCTGGCGATGATCATCGGTCTCGCACTGATTGAGTCGCTCGTCATTTACGCGCTCATCATCGCGTACCTCGTCATGGGAGCGAAGTAGCTGACGTGCAAACGGCCCGGGTTCCCCGGGCCGTTTGCGTTGACAGTTGACGGTTGATGGGAAGCGAATTTCCCGTCAACCGTCAACCGTCAACGCCCGTAGGGCACGTTCAGGGCACGCCCATTGCTGAGCCTCCTGTACGGAGGTATCCCCATTGAACTGGTTCAATCTCGCACTCGTCGGCTGGATCATCCTGATCTCGGCAATCGCGATCGCTGCCTACATGATGCACGCGCCCGTGATCTGGATCGCAATCGGCGCGCTCGCACTGCTCGGCGTGGCCGTGATTACGTCGGTTAGCAAGTCGAAGCCGCAGGTGTAGCAGCAGCAGGAGCGCGCAGGGCGCTACTGCTGGTTCAGCATGCGGCTGACTGCACCGATCGCGGCGTCGGCCGAGAACTTGTCGTTAAGCGGCACGCTCTTGACCGCGGCCCAGGCTCCGTTCGTGTAGAGGACGAAGTTGAGGCTCGTCGCTCCCACGTTGTAGAGCAGGATCGTTCCGTCATCGTGTCCGGCGACGACTGCCGAGACCTGGCCGGACCAGTCGCCCGTAAACGACTTCGGAATGCCGAGGCGATCGCCGCCACCGCCATGACCGATGGGGATGTGAATGCGGCCGTCCGCGATCGGGCGCAGGCGCACGCGATTGAGGGCGTTCGATTTCAAGTCGCCGAACAGGATATCCACCGAATCGGCGATACCGGTATCGATGATTGCGGGATGCTTGAGGATGTCTTTGTTGAAGTCGGGATCGGGAACGGCGTCGTTGCCGGCAGGTGTGAACTCGGCCATGTCGTGCATCTCGACGTTCGCCACGGCGCCTTTGTCGACCGCGACGAGCGCGTAGCGAGCGACTTCGCCCTGGCCGGTCTGTTCCCACCATACGGTGTGAATGACGAG
>JBBRMQ010000077.1:0-16006 GCA_038230775.1 Thermoanaerobaculia bacterium | reverse complement strand
TCGTCGACGACGATCACGCGTTCGGCCGGGAACGTCGATGAAAGCGCGGTCAATAGCGGTGCTGAGGTAGCGGGCTCGATCGCGCGCCGAGGCGGACGCAGGAGCACGAACGTGACGACCGCAAACGCGAGCGCCACCACGTAGAAAAGGGGACGGCGCGTCAAATCGGGAGCGAGCACAGCGCTCACGCCGATGACGATCAAGAGCAGCGCCGCCACCCGTGCGACGCCGACGAGCATCCGGCGCGCCGGCGCCTTCCGACGCGGCGATCCGTTTCCCGCCATGAGGACCACTCCCTCTCTCCGCCTCAGATGCGGCAGGCAGTCAGTTTAGCCGATCCAACGGAATCTTTCGCCCGCCGGAGCGTTGAAAACACGGCGTGACAGCGAGAACTTCGCGGGAAATCCGCATCGGCAACATCAAGATCGGCGGCAATAACCCCATTGCGGTGCAGTCGATGACCGCGACCCGTACACAGGACATCGACGCCACCATCCGCCAGGTCGAGCTGCTCGAGGCCGCCGGGGCGGACGTCATTCGCATCGCGGTCGACAATCCGAAAGACGTTGTCGCGCTGGCCACGATCCGCCAGGCCCGCCCGAACGCGAACCTCGTCATCGACCTGCAGGAGAACTATCGCCTCGCCGAAAAGGTCGCTCCGTACGTCCAGAAGCTCCGCTACAACCCGGGGCATCTCTACCATCTCGAGCGCGAGAAATCCGTTCGCGAGAAGGTGCGTTATCTCGTCGACGTCGCGCGCGCGAACGGCAATGCAATGCGCATCGGCGTGAACGCGGGCTCGGTCGATCCGGAGAAGCTCGACAAATATCCGAAAGACGACTCGATTACCCCGATGGTCGAATCCGCCCTCGAACACTGCGCGATGCTCGACGACCTCGGCTTCGATCAGTACGTGGTGTCGATCAAGGACTCCGATCCGAACAAGGTCATCGACGCGAACATCCTGTTCGCCGAAGCGCGTCCCGACGTTCCGCTGCATCTCGGTGTGACCGAGGCGGGGATGCCGCCGGACGGGATCATCAAAACGCGGATCGCATTCGAGCAGTTGCTGACGCGCGGCATCGGCGACACGCTGCGCGTCTCCCTGACGCTCCCCTTTGAGCGCAAAGGCGAGGAGATCACCGTCGGCCGCCAGATCCTGGACGACATCCAGAACGGCCGCTTCCGCTCGGTTCCGCGATTCGAGCACAAGGGCATGAACATCATCAGTTGCCCGTCGTGTTCACGCGTCGAGAACGAAGCGTTCATCGACCTTGCGCAAAATGTTAAAGAAATGACGCAGTACGCGAAAGAGCATGACATCACCATTGCCGTGATGGGCTGCCGCGTCAATGGACCTGGCGAGACGGATGATGCGGACCTCGGCATGTGGTGCGCCCCCTCCTACGTCAACCTGAAGAAGGGAACCGAATCCCTCGGCCACTACACGTATGAGGAGATCCTCGGGCGCCTGCGGACGGAGCTCGACAAACTCATCGCCCAGCGAGGCGCGGCCTGAACAAACGGATCCCCTACCTCCTGCTGGCGCTTGCAGTCATCGTTCTCGACACGTGGACCAAGTGGCTCGTCAGCACACACATCGAGATGCACGAGGCGATCTCGCTGGTGCCAAATCTGTTTCAGCTCGTGCACGTGCGCAACACGGGCGCGGCGTTCGGCATCGGCGCAAACGCCGAGTCGCGCATCGTTCCGATCCTGCTGAACTGCGGTGCCATCGCGGTGTTCTTCGTGGTCGTGGCGTATGCGATGCGGACCGCCGTGACGGATCGACTGCTGCAGATCGCCCTGCACCTGATTCTCGGCGGCGCCATCGGCAATCTGATCGATCGCTTCCGCCTCGGCTACGTCGTCGACTTTCTCGATGTCTACGTGAACGTCGGCGGACAGGCCCGCCACTGGCCAGCCTTCAACGTCGCGGATTCCGCGATCTGCATCGGCATCGGGTTGCTCTTCCTGGACATGCGGCGCAAGCCCGAAGAGCAGGTTGCGGTCAGCGGGGCGTAGGCGACAGCTTCACATCCCCCTGTTGTGCCGCGACCTCGAGCTTCACCAGCACAGAAGAAGGAACGTACTTGAACGCCGCACCGGTACGCTGATCGATTCCATTCGCCGCTCCCGAACCGGCTGCGGTGCCGGCTTCATAGCCGATCTCGCCGCCGATATCGAGGCCGGTCTGCCCGCCTTTCAGCGCGCCGATCACCGCACCGAGAACGCCCACCGCGACGCCGGCGGCGACACCAGCGACGTGGTTGCCAGCCGTTGCGCCGGAAGGGATGCGCTCGAATACGACGTGCGCGTCGAGGAAGCCAGCTTTCATCAGAGTCAGCCCGCAGAATTCCGCCTTGCGGGGCAATTCGACGGTGACGGGCGTGAAGCCAGCGTGGTGCGGAGCATCCCCGCAATCGACCTGAACGCGCGCGCCGGAAGGATCGGACTGTACCGGAATGCGCTGGTGCGTCCCATGCGCGACCGTCGCGCAGCCGGCCAGAAACAGCAGAAGCGCAGGCGGCACGGCGCGGCCTGCCCACGTGACGTTCGTCATGCGTCTCAATGTGGTGCGTCCGGCCGCGATTGGCAACCATCACTCCGTCGTCGCGGAGTCGCCTCCGGCTAGCTTGTTCTGACGCATCGCGGCCCCTAACACGCTACAACAGCCGGCGATTGTCAAGGAGCGACGTCAGAACCGCAAACGTCAGCGACGGCGTGAGATGCGCGATCAGACGCTCCCACGACCACTGCACATGCCACGCGACATCGTGCGGCGTCGCCAGATACGCCCCGATGTAGAAGAGCAGTTGCACTGCCAGCGCCGTGACGACGAAGCGATCGAGCTTCCGGAACGCGAGCGCGATTCCGGCGGCGATGCCGATCCAGAACAGCGGCTTGCCGAGCGAGTAATGCGCCAGCGCTACGAACACGGCCGGATCGCCGAGGTGCTGCGCAACGCGCGCGAAGACGTTGCCGCTCGTGATGTCAGTCGGCAGATGGTGGGCGGCCCGCATCAGCCACCACGGAAGCGGGATCGCAAGCGCCGGCCATAGCTTCACGATCTCTCTCCCCCGCCGCGCGACGATCAACGCGATCGCCACCGCCACGATCAAAGAGGCGCCTTCGTTCTTCGTCAGCGCCGCGCAGCCGAGCATGATCGCACCCGCCGTGATGGCGTCCTTCCGAATCAGCAGCAGCGCGACGGTCACGTACGCAACGAAAGGCGCTTCCGCCAGCCCGATCCATGGTGTCGCAGCGAGCGGCACCATCGCCAGCGCGACAAACGCCGCCGCATCCTTCGACCGCAGATCCTCCTCGGCGAAGCGATACAACGCGAGAAGCAGCCCACTGGCGAACGCCACGTTGAACACTCCCAGGTAGCGATCGCTCCACGAGCCGCGGACCACGGCGACGGCGTCGAACGCGAGCGGAAGCAGCGGCGGATAGTCTGGGTGCGAGCCGCGATACCACGCCGCTTCGAGAAACGCCCAGTCGATGCGGCGCACGCCGAAGAAGTCGCGCGCTTTCAAACCCCAGTCGACGAGGAAATCGAATTCCCACACCGGGGCGGCGGTGGCGAAGAGTGCGTAGCCGGTCACGAGAACCAGAGTCCCGATCGTCAGCAACGGACCGATGATTGAAGACTGCGCGTCGATGTCGTCCGGGTTTCGATTCACTCGGATGGCGATCGCGTAGAGGACGATTGGCAGGATCAGGATCCACCGCGACCACGGCAGAACCATCAGCATGGCGCTGTAGAGCGCGACGCCGAGGAGCAGCGACTCGGCCGCCAGTAGCGCGCCCGCGGCGCGGCGATCGACGATGAGGGCCAGCGCAAAGCCTCCAATCAGGAACAGCAGTAACGCCGCCGTCTCGGCGGCGGGGCCAAGAAGACTCTGTGTGAGGACCGGCTTCAGCCGGTCACGCCGACCGGCTGAAGCCGGTCCACCCACAGAAGCCTCACGGCCCTCCACCGCCGGCGAGACGCCGGCGCGACTCACCACTCTCGGTCTCGGGCCGTACTCCGCAATCCAGTCCGCCTTCGCGACATCCTTCTGCGTCACCACCCGCCGCCCCGCGAGTGTGTACAGCGATCGCGCATACACGTACTCGTAGCCGTTGTCCCACGCGTACGGCGCGACGATCGCGATGACGTCGCCGTCTCGCGTCCGCGCGCGCGTCTCCACGAGCAGCGCGCGCAATCCCGGCAGCTTGCGATACGGAAGCTCGATCAGGCTCGCGCGCAACTGCGCCCGATCGATCGTGAAGATGCGGAGATAGAACGGCTCGAATGCACCGGCAGCGATCACCAGCGCCGTCGCCAGCGCCCAGGGGCGCAGCGATCTCAGGTCGACATCTCCTTCACTTCGCCCTTCCCGTCACCAATGATCAGCCTCGGCTCGGTGAGCGCCTGCACTTCATCGGCCGTGACTCCGGGCGCGAGCTCGATCAGCTTCAGCCCCTTGTCCGTCACGTCGATGACGCAGTAGTCGGTGATGATGCGGTCGACGCATCGCACGCCCGTTAAAGGCAGAGAGCACTGGTTCAGAATCTTTTTCTCCCCTTTTTTCGTCACGTGCTCCATCGTCACGATCAGCCGCTTGGCCGACGCGACGAGATCCATCGCGCCGCCCATCCCTTTGACCATCGCGCCCGGCACCATCCAGTTGGCGATGTCGCCCGACTCCGACACCTGCATCGCGCCGAGAATCGAGATGTCGATCTTGCCGCCACGGATCATGCCGAACGAATCCGCCGAGGAGAAAAACGACGCGCCCGGGAGAACGGTCACGGTCTGCTTCCCGGCGTTGATCAGATCCGCGTCCACGTCGGCATCCGCCGGAAACGGCCCCAGACCGAGGATGCCGTTCTCCGATTGAAGGATGACTTCCATGCCCTTCGGAATGTTGTTCGCCACCAGCGTCGGCATCCCGATGCCGAGGTTCACGTAGAAACCATCGCGCAGCTCCTGCGCGGCCCGGCGTACGATCTGATCGCGATTGAGCGGCGGCATCGCTAACCCTTCCTCACGGTTCGTTGCTCGATGCGTTTCACGCGCTTCGCCACGATCATGCGATGCACGAAGATGCCCGGCGTGTGAATGCAGTCCGGATCGAGTGCGCCTGGCTCGACGAGCTCCTCGACCTCCGCGATGCAGATCTTCCCCGCGGTCGCTGCCATCGGATTGAAGTTGCGCGCCGTCTTTCGATACTGAAGATTGCCGAGACGATCTCCGCGCCACGCGGCGACGAGCGAGAAGTCGCCGACGATGCCGCGCTCCATCACGTACATCTTGCCGTCGAACTCGCGCGCCTCTTTCCCATCGGCCACGACGGTGCCGAATCCGGCCGGCGTGAAAAACGCGGGGATTCCGGCGCCGCCGGCGCGCATGCGCTCCGCGAGCGTTCCCTGCGGAGCGAACTCCACCTCCAGCTCGCCCGCGAGAAACTGGCGCTCGAACTCCGCGTTCTCGCCGACGTACGAGGACACCATCTTGCGAATCTGCTTCGTCTGCAGGAGGAGTCCGAGGCCCCAGTCATCGACGCCCGCATTGTGGGAGACGCAGGTCAGGTCGCGCACCTTCAGCTTCACCAGAGCGTTGATGAGGTTCTCCGGAATGCCGCACAAGCCGAAGCCGCCGACGACCAGAAGCGAGCCGTCGCCGATGTCCTTCACGGCCTCATCCGCGGAGGCGACGACTTTGTTCATCATCGGATTGCACGATATCAAAACAGCTACACTCGCGGCGCGTGACGAGACGACAGGAGGCGCTGGAGACGCTCGCCAATGCGAGCGCAGTGGTGGCGGAGTCGCTGGACTTCGAACAGACTCTGCAGCGCATCGCGCACAGCGCGATCCCCAGCTTTGCCGATATCGTCGTGGTGCACCTGGTCGATCCCGCCGGCGAGTTGCAGCGCCAGGTGATCGCCACCGCCGACCCGACACGCGAGAAGGCGATCGAACAGTTATGGACGGAGTATCGAGCCGCCGACGCGCCTCTCCTCGAGGTCGCACGCTCCGGCAAACCGTGGGTAACAGGATTGATCAGCCACGACGCGCGCGCCTCGATCGACGATCCCGAACGGCGCCAACTGGTCGATGCCATCGGCGTGCGCTGGCTGGTGGCGGCTGCGATGAAAAGCGGGCAGCAGGCCTTCGGCACGATCCTGTTCGCGCGCACTGACGAGAACCTTCCCTTCGACGACTACGAAGTGATCGCGGCCGAGGAGATCGGGCGGCGCGCGGCGGGGGCGATCGAACGCAGCCGGCTGTACACGTCGGAACACCTTCAACGCGAACGGCTCGAACACCTGCAGACGCTGAGCGAGGCGCTGGCTACCGCGCTCACCACGGCCGACACCTGCGATGCCGTGATCCGCGAGATGCGCGAACTGGTCGGCGCGCACGTGGTCGTCATCGGACTGGTGAACGCGGACGGAGAGCGGCTCGATGTTCTTCGAACGGCAGGCGTGCCCAAGGAAACGGCCGCGCACTATCCGTGGATCGCGCTCGAGACGAAGCTTCCTCTGACCGCCGCCATTCGCAACGGAGAAGCGGTCTGGCTCGGAACGCGCGACGAGGCTCTGAGTCACTCGTCATTGTTCCGCGAGATCGAAACCACGAGCAAAGCGTGGGCGGCGGTGCCGCTGATGGTCACCGGCCGCGCGATCGGCGCCCTCGGCCTCAGCTTCGCGAAGGAGCAGGCGTTCCCGCCGGACGTGCGCACCTTCATCCTCAGCATGGCGCGCCAGACGGCGCAGGCGCTGGAGCGCGCGCGTCTGTTCGAGAGCGAGCGCGACGCGCGCGAGGAAGCGGAGAAGGCCAGCCGCGCGAAGGACGAGTTCCTCGCCATCCTCTCCCACGAGCTCCGCACTCCTCTCACCACCGTCCTCGGCTGGGCTGATCTGCTGAAGATGTCGTACGACGGCGCGGACGACTCGATCCGTTTCGCGATCGACTCGCTGCGAACGAGCGCCACCACGCAGGCGCGCCTCATCGACGACCTGCTCGACGTCTCGCGCATCGTCACCGGCAAGCTGCACATGGAAAAGGTCCCGGGCGAGTTGACGGAGATCGTTCGCGTGGCAACCGAGCCGCTCCGGCTTTCGGCAGAAACGAAAGGTGTGACACTGGAAGTCGACGCTCCGTGCTGCATCGACATCGATGCCGATCCCGCGCGGCTTCATCAGATCATCACCAATCTCGTGACGAACGCGATCAAGTTCACATCCGCGGGCGGAAGCGTCGTCGCCGCCGTCCATCGGCGCGGTGCGGAGGCGGACATCACGGTGACCGACACCGGAATCGGCATTGGCGCCGATTTTCTGCCGCACGTGTTCGAACGGTTCCGCCAGGGAAGCATGGGCGACTCCCGCACCCACTCCGGCCTCGGCCTCGGACTGTCGATCGTACAGCACCTCGTGCAGTTCCACGGCGGACGGGTCAAGGCCGAGAGTGATGGACCGGGCAAGGGCGCGACGTTCACGGTGACGTTGCCGGTGAGGGCTTAGGGAGCTGCGTCTTTTGTGTGGACCGGCTTCTGTGTGTGGTCCGGCTTCTGTGTGTGGAACCGGCTTCTGTGTGTGGACCGGCTTCTGTGTGTGGACCGGCTTCAGCCGGTCACCCTACGAGCGATCATGACCGGCTAAAGCCGGTCCGCACACAGAACCGTCCCTCACTTCTTCGGAACCGTGAACGTGAACAACGCGCCGCCGTCGGCGGCATTTTTCGCCGAAACGGTCCCGTCGTGCGCGTCGATGATGCCGCGCACGATCGCCAGTCCCAGGCCCGCGCCCATGTGCGCAGTCTTCTTCGCCTGCCAGTAGGGACGGAAGACTTTCTTGAGATCGGAGTCTGGAATTCCGGGTCCGGTGTCGTGCACCTGAAAGATCACGGACTTCTGATCCTGCGAGGCGGTCACCGTGATGCATCCGCCGGCCGGCGTGAACTTGAGCGCGTTGCCGATCAGATTGCCGAAGACCTGCAGCAGGCGGTCTCGATCCGCACTCACGCGCGGCAGTTCGGGAATCTGGCAGGTGAGCTGGATCTTCTTTGACTCGGCGATCGACGCGTGCGAGTCGCACGCACGTCGCGCGATTTCCGCGGGGTCGACCATCGCCTTCAGAATCGATAACCGTCCCGACTCGACGCGCGCGACATCGAGCAGATCCTGAATGAGCCGCTGCATCGATTTCGCCGCGCTCTCGATCGTCACGATGTGCTCGCGCTGCTCCTCGTCCGTCGCGTCTTTGAGCAACGCCGCGCTGAGCGCGATCGTGGTCAGCGGATTGCGCAGATCGTGCGAAACGATCCCGAGGGTCTCATCGCGGACGCGGACCGCGGTTTCGGCCTTCACCTTCGCCTCGCGCTCGTCCTCCATCAACCGAACACGGCGCAGCGCGAGCGATGCCAGATCGCCAAGCGTTTTCGAGCGCCCGAGATCGTCTTCGGTGAAGTGGCGGCCGGACACGCGGCTGTTGAGAAGCACGAGCGCGCCAAGCGCCTGATCGTCGGCGATGAGCGGCGTGACGAGGACTTCACAGTCGGAGCAGCGTTCGGCGAGATACGGCGCCATCGCGCGGCCGAAGGTGCGCATGTCGGCCATGATGACCGGCATCTTCCCCTTCATGATCTCCTCGGTCAGCGAGCCCGGATACTCGACGCGCGTTCCACGGGCCGGCGTGCCGCGGCCGAATGCGGATACGACTTCCACTTCGCCGTTCGGCGCCACGATGCGCTCGACGTAGACGCCGTCGGCGCGCGTGACCATCGTCGCGCGGCTGGTGACCTCGTGCAGCACGTCCTCCATCTCCACGGCGCCGCTGAGCGCACTGGCCAGATGGCGGAACGAGACCTCTTCGTCGGTCCGACGTTCGAGCTGCGCCCTCGCCGCCTCCGCTTCCGCGCGCGCGGCCTGCTCTTTCGCCAGTAGTTGCTCCAGGTTGTCGCGGTCGCGCCTGCGGTCGGTGACGTCGCGCGCGAATCCGCTGAAGATCGTGCCCGACTGGCCGTGAAACTCGCCGAACGACAGCTCGACGGGAAACTCGTGGCCGTCGCGATGCAGGCCGGGAAGCTCGACGCCCGTCCACGGGATGTGCTTCTGCCGCGTCCGAAGATAACGCTCGATCCCGTGATGGTGCGCCCCGCGCAACCTCTCGGGAATGATGATGCTGAGCTGCTTGCCGACAATCTCCGACGGCTCATAGCCGAACATTTTCCGCACAGCAGTGTTGGCGAAGAGGATCGTGCTGTCGCGGTCGATCGTGAAGATCGCGTCCTGCGCGGTCTCCGAGATCACGCGATACCTCTCCTCGCTGAGGCGAAGCGCCTCGGAGGTCCGGCGCCGATCGAAGTAGTCGCCGATCTGCGCGCCGATCAGAGACATGATCGGCATCAGCGATTGCTCGGGCTCGCGGAGCTCGCGGCTGAAGAACTCCATCACGCCGGTCGTCATACCCTGGTTCGTGATCGGGAACGCCAGCGCCGAGCGCATGCCGAGACCCGTGAGCAATGCCGAGCGCGGGAGGTCCGGATGCTTGCGTACGTCGGTGATCCACGCCGGCTCGCCCGATCCCAGAACGCGGCCGGGAAGTCCGGTACCGCGAGCGATCACGCCGACGGAGGTCACCGCGTCGACTGCCGTGTTCGAAACCGCGGCCCCGACCCAGGTGTCGACCGGACGAAGGACGTCGCCATCCGCTTGCCAGAGCGCGCCGATGTCCCAGCCGAGGTTTTCGCTGATGGTTTGCATGATACGGCGCGCGGCGCTCTCCAGCGGCAGATCGGCGTTCAGGACGTTCGTCAACGCGAGCTGTGTCGCCAGGCGTCTCTCGGTGAGATATCGATCGGTGATGTCGCGCGCGAACTTCGAGAACCCGATGATCTGCGACGCCTGATCGCGAAGCGGTGTGGTCACGCCATCGGCGAAGAACATGCGGCCGTCGTTGCGGACGTGCCAGCGCGTATCGGTGCCGCGACCGGTGCTCCGGGCGCTCTGCAACTCGCGCTCCGGCACTCCCAATGCACGATCCGCCTCGGTGAAGAGCATCGCGAAGTCTTGCTGCAGGACCTCATCCTCAGACCAGCCGAAGATGCGCTTGGCGCCTTCGTTCCAGGTGGTGATGTGACCGGTGGTGTCGAGGAGAAAAATCGCTACGTCTCCCGCCTCATCAATGACGAGTCGAAACAGTTCCTCGGTACTGGTCTGGATTCGTGTGGTCATCGGATCGACAATTTCTTGGCTAGAATCGCGCCAAGATGAAACGCCGCACCCAAACGATGGTCACCGCCGCGGTGGTTGCGGGCGGATTCGCGCTCCTGACCTACGCCGAACGCAGGCATCCCCTACGCCGGCGGACCACCGCGACGCTTCCTCGCGCGGCGCGAAACATCGCGATGGGAGCGATCGCACTGATCGGAACCGTGTGGGGCCAGCCCTCCGGCTGGCCTGCGACGAAGAAGCGCTGGCTCCTCAACTTGCCGTCCGACCTCATCCTGCTCGACTACTCGCTCTGGTGGTGGCATCGCGCCAATCACGAATGGACGGCGCTCTGGCGCTTCCACCTCGTGCACCACATCGATCGCGACATGGACGCATCGACGGCGTTTCGCTTTCACTTCGGCGAGCAACTGCTTTCGCTGATCTATCGTCGCTTGCAGGTCGGCATACTCCGACCTTCGCCGAACGCGCTCTGGCTGTGGCAGACCATCCTGTTCGCATCGATCCTGTTTCATCACTCGAACCTGCGCCTTCCGGAATCGACCGAGGCGCGACTCGTTCGATGGATCGTGACGCCGCGCATGCATGGCATTCACCATTCGCAGGTGAACGCGCACAGCCGTTCGAACTACTCGAGCATTCTGAACTGGTGGGACGGCGTGCATGGCACATTGCTGCTCGATGTGCCGCAGGAGACCCTCTCGATCGGAGTGCCCGGGTACACCGGCCCTGACCAAGCGACGCTGACGAGCGGCCTGGCGCTTCCGTTCCACAGCGTCAGCCGATCTGAACCGTGAGCATCGACACCGAGCCGCCGTCGATGCCCTCGACCGGAAAACGTACCGGCTCGCCCTTCTCCGCAGCGCCCAGAACATAGAGCAACGGAAGGTAATGGTCGGGAGTCGGAGCGGACAGCATCGCGTCGCGGCCTAACTCCTCATAATCGATCAGCGGCTGATGATCGCCGGCCTGCATCAACTCGCGCGCCTTCGCTTCGAACCGCAGCGCCCAGTCGAAGGGCTCGACCGGATGGCGCCCCCAGGCGTACGCATGCAGGTTGTGGATCAGATTACCGCTCCCCGCAACGAGGATCCCTTCGTCGCGCAGTGCAGAGAGTTTGCGGCCCAGGTCGTAGTGAAATTGAGGAGGCTGGTTTTCGTCGATGCTCAACTGCACGATCGGGATGTCGGCCTCTGGAAACACGTGACAAAGCACCGACCACGTGCCGTGATCGAATCCCCATTGTTCATCGAGCCCGGCGCCGAGGATCGAGGACAGTTTCTTCGCGAGCGGGACGTGGCCTGGCGCCGGATACTGGACCTCGTACAGCGGGCGCGGAAAGCCGCCGAAATCGTGAATCGTGCGCGGCTTTGCAACGCCGGTGACAAGCGTGTCTGGCAAGTACCAGTGTGCCGAGACGCAGACGATTGCCTTCGGTCGCGGCATCGTCGCTCCGATCTCCGCCCACGCCTCGGTGTACCGATTCCGTTCGATGGCGTTCATCGGGTTTCCGTGGCCGAAGAAGATCGCGGGCATCCTCATGCCGCCAGTGTATCCATGGTTGAATCGTTTGGTGTTCAAGGATCACTTCTCCGATCGCGCGCCCGGTTACGCGTCGAACCGGCCGGTGTATCCGCCCGAGCTGGTCGAATATCTCGCCGCTCAATTCCCCGATGTTCATCCGTTGACGGCGTGGGACGCCGGATGCGGATCGGGACAATTGTCGGTGCCGCTCGCCGCGAGGTTCGATCGCGTGATCGCGACCGATGCGAGCGCCGAACAGATCGCGCACGCCACAGCCCATCCTCGCGTTGAATATCGCGCGGCGCCAGCGGAGAACAGCGGCATCGCGGCGGAGAGCGTCGATCTCGCGGTCGCGGCGCAGGCGGCGCACTGGTTCGATTTGCCGCGGTTCTACCGCGAGGTGCGACGCGTGGTCCGCACGGGCGGAGTGGTCGCGCTCGTAACCTACGACCTTCTGGAAGTGAATGACGACATCGACGCACGGGTGCAGACCTTCTATCGGTCGCTCGACTGGCCGCCGGAACGCCGGCTGGTGGAAAACGGATATGCGTCGCTCTCTTTTCCGTTTCACGAGATGCAGGCGCCGCGGCTCTTCATACGCGCCCACTGGATCGTGGAGCAGCTTCTCGGATACGTTGACACCTGGTCGGGCGTGCGCGGAGTCGACACGGCGCCGTTCGAGCGGGACATCCGCAAGGCGTGGGGCGAAGCGAGTCGTGCCGTTTGCTGGCCCATCGCGATGCGGATTGGAAGGATCGAATGATCGAACGCGAAGAAGCCGATGGAATCGTCACGCTGCGCCTCGCGCACGGAAAAGCGAACGCGATGGATGTCGAGTTGTGTCAGGCGATCAGCTCGGCACTGCGCGAGGCGTCGCAAGCCAGAGCGGTGATCGTCACGGGAACGAAATCGATCTTCTCCGCCGGAGTGGATCTCATTCGCCTGACGAATGAAGACGCGGCCTACATCGATCGATTCTTCCCGGCGCTCGTCGAGGCGCTGACCGCGATGCTCGCGTTTCCGCGGCCGATGGTCGCCGCGATCAACGGTCACGCCATCGCCGGCGGATGCCTCATGGCCGCCACCGCCGATTACCGTCTGATGAGCGGCGGCACGATCGGCGTGCCGGAGCTTTCGGTCGGCGTGCCGTTTCCGGCCATCGCAATCGAGGTGCTTCGCTTCGCGACAGGCGAGCGCGCCCACCGCCTCGCGACTTCGGGCGAAGTTCTGCCGGCGCAGGACGCGAAAGCGCGCGGTCTCGTTGACGAGATCGTGGAGCCCGATCAACTGATGACGCGCGCCAACGCGATGGCGGAACGTCTGGCCTCGATCCCGGCGGACGCCTTCCGCCTGACGAAAGCGCATCTCCGCGAGCCGTTTCTCCGCGCGGCGAAGATGCGCGACGACCTCGACCGCGAGGCCGCGAAAGTGTGGGCCGATCCGCGTACCCACGCGCACGTCAAGTCATACCTCGAGCGCACCATTCGCAAGTAAACTGCCCGCCGAATGCCCTACCCGCTGACGCGATTCAAGTTCAACGACATGATGGAGTGCCGCACGCGCGTGCGATCGCTCTTCATGGACGATGACCCGGCCACGTTCGCCGAGGGCACACAGAGAATCGTCGATTTTTTCCACGACGAGCTGGTCGATGACGACGGCCAGCCCGCGTGCGCGCTGGTCCGCTTTTTCAAGACCCATCTCTACCGCGACCTCGATCCGGAGTCGCGAGCGTTTGCCACCGCGATGATGCCGGCGGGCGTCGACGGGAACGCCGTGCGCTGTCTGACGCTCATGGCCACCAAAGGAATCGAACCGGAGTGGAACTCGCGCAGCGCATCGAAAGGACACAAAGCGATTCCGCTGCACAGCGTCGAGATGGTCGAGCAGGCGCCGATGATCGCGCAACTGATCAAGCAATCAGGCCTTTCGATCCGCAGCGTGGTGCAGCCGCAGCCGGGGCTGCTGCTCAATCAGGCGGACAGCGCGTACAACGTTTTCCACGTTCCGCGCGCTCTCGGCAGCCCGCACATCGTGGCCCAGAAAGAATTCGTCGTCCCCTACGGGATCGAATCCGTCCTCGGCTTCGGAGGCATCCTGGCCTCGGGCGACATGTTCGCGGTGATCATGTTCTCGAAGATGCACATCTCGGCCGAGGTCGCGGACCTGTTCAAGGTCGTGGGCCTGAACATGAAGATCACCGTCCTTTCGCTCACCGGCAAACCGTTGTTCGCGTAGAAGCGAGCGACGGTGTGGTTGGGCGGCGCGTCGAACCTCCCTCCCACACCGCTTCCTCGCTACGCTCGGAATGACAACTTGATCGTTCGTCGCGAATCACCTGCACAATCCAACGCGCGAATCCACACGCCCCGCGCCCCATGCGCGAAGTAGCCCTGAATGTCATCCCGAGCGTAGCGAGGGACCGGTGTGGGCGGGCGGCACGTCGAACCTCCCTCCACACCGGTTCCTCGCTACGCTCGGAATGACAACTTGATAGTTCGTCGCGAATCACGCCGCTGCGCGTGGAACCACATCACAAAGCGTTACTTGAACGCACCGGCCTGATAGTCGCGGATTGCCTGCATGATCTCCTCGCGCGAATTCATCACGAACGGCCCGTGCGCCACGACCGGCTCGCCGATCGGCGCAGCGTGCCCGAAGAGAATGAGCGCGTCGCCTGTGGCTTGCACTTCGATCGCGTCTCCGTCGTGCTTGAAGTCCGCGAGATGAAACGCGTGCACCTCCTGTCCGGAGACGCGAACCTCCCCGCGAACCACGTAGAAGAAAATGTTGTGATCGAGGGGAACGTCGGCGCGCCATCGCGGATACGCAGCGTCGAAGGCCACCGTCATCATCGTGATTCCCGTCAGCGACTCGATCGGGCCGCGATGTCCGTTCCAGTGGCCCGAGATCAACGACACGTTGTCGAACTTCGGGATCTCGTTCTGCTGCAGACCGACGTAGTTCGGCTCGGTCATCTTCAATCGCGATGGAAGGTTGACCCACAGCTGCAGGATCTCGAGCGGCCCGCCGTGGCGAAGGAAGCTCTCCGGCGAAAGCTCCGCATGCTCGAGCCCGCGGCCGGCGGTCATCCACTGGACGCCGCCGGCGCGAATCTCACTCTCATGTCCGCCGGTGTCGCGATGCATCAGCGAGCCGTCAACGATGAAGGTCACCGTCTCGAATCCGCGATGCGGATGCGGACCGAACGGCAAGCCGTGGTTCCGCGGCGGATACACCTGCGGCCCGTGATGATTCAGGAAGAGGAACGGATCGACCTGTTCGATCTCCTCATTCGGCAGCGGCCGCTGCGTCCGGAGATCGCCGATGTCATCGCTGATCGCCGGGTACAGCTTTCGAATCGAACGCATGGTCATGCAGTCTGCGAACGGAATGCCGAGCAACGTGTGTAGAAGATGACGAAGGACGTGGTGCCCAACAGCGCCAGTTGGAGATCGCTGAACGCCATCTCCTTCTTGATCGGCGTAAAGAGAATGTAGATGAGCGTTCGATCGAGAAAATTGAGAACGTATACGGCTGTGAGGACCGCCAGCGCGTACCAGGAGTACGACGGCGTGTCGTGGTTTGCCGGGCTCATCCCGCAAGGGTACGCGAACACACTGCTACACTCACCGTGCTTCGCATGAAGACCTCCTTCGCCCGATATGCAGCAGCCGTGGCGATGGCAGCCGCGGCGATCGCCATTCAGGTTGCAGTGCGGCCCTTCTTCGCCGGCATCCCGTTCTTCCTCTTTTTCGTTACCGTGTTCGTCGCGGCGATCGTGTGTGGCTTCGGACCGGCGATCGTGGCCACCGTCGTCTCTGCGAGTCTCACGGCGTGGCTGATGTCTCCGCAGCCGGCGCAGGTCGTCCTCTTCGCCATCACCGGCGTCGCCGTGTCATGGTTCGCGAGCTTGCGACAACGTCGCATCCGCGAGCAGGAGCGCAGCGACGTTCGGCAGTTGGCCGAGCAGAACCGCCTCGCGCGCGAGATCACCAGCGAACGGGAGCGCCTGATCGGCGTGGTGTCGAATGTTCCCGGCGTGGTGTGGGAAGCGTGGGGCGAGCCGGATGAGTCGTCGCAGCGCATCAACTTCGTGAGCGATCACGTCGCGCGGATGCTCGGGTACACCGTTGAGGAATGGCTTTCGATCCCCAACTTCTGGCTCACCATCGTCCACCCAGACGACCGCGAGGCGGCGGCGAAGCACGCACACGATCACTACATCGCAGGCGACGCGCAGACGAACACCTT
>JBBRMQ010000076.1:0-16118 GCA_038230775.1 Thermoanaerobaculia bacterium | reverse complement strand
GTCGTCACGTTCGTGCTCCTGCGTCCGCCTCGGCGCGCGATCGAGCCCGCTACCTCAGCACCGCTATTGACCGCGCTTTCATCGACGTTCCCGGCCGAACGCGTGATCGTCGTCGACGAGGCGCGCATCGCGCAGGCGCGTGAGGAAGAGCGAAGCCGGTGGACGGGCGAAGTCGCGAAGTCTGCCGACGCCGTGAAGCGCATCCGGCAGGACCTGGCGCTGTCGGAAGAAGCGCGAACGGTGCTTACACGCAAGAGCGACGAGCTGGCGCAGACGATCGCATCGATGCGCAAGGACCTCGCCGGCAAGCAGGCCGAAGCCAGCCAGCAGGCGGCGCGCGCCGACGCGATCGTCGCGGAGCTGAACGCCGAGCTTTCCTCGGCGCGGACCGGCGCGGACAAGCTCCGCGCCGACGGGACGCAGCGCGAGCGCGAGTGGAACGAGAAAAGGCAGCGCGAGACTGCCGCGCACGAGGCGCGCCACAACGATTTGCAGCGTGCGCTGGAAAACGAGCGCGGAATCCGCGAGCAGGTCGCCGCGCTTGCCCGCGAGCTTCAGCAGCAGCTCAATCAGACCGCCGCGGCGCAAGGCGACGTGCACGGCGCGCTCGATCGTGAACGCGCCGCACGCGAGCGTGCGGAAGCACAGATGGCCACGACCGCCGCGCGAATCGCGGAGCTGGAGTCGTCGTCGCGGGAGCGCTCCGCCAGCCTGTCCTCCGATCACGAAAATGCCATCGGCACCGTGATCGAAGAACGCGAAGCGGCCCGGGCGGAGTTGCGCGGAGTCGAGATGCGCCTGAAGGAGCTCCAGCGCACCCTGGAGACCGAACGCGCGTCGCGCGCGGAACGCGATGCCGCCGCCGGCGAGCACGCGCAGGGCCTGGAGAAACGCGTCGCCGAGTTGCAGCAGCTGGTGGAGCGCGAACGGGCAAGTGCTGCCGAAAAAGTGCAGGCAGCGGAACAGCATGCCGCCGGACTGCAGCAGACCATCGACGGAGAACGCGCGGCGCGCGGCGAGCGTGAATCCGCTGCAACGGACCATGCACGAAACCTCGAAGGGCGCATTGCGGAGCTGGAGCAGACGATCCAGATGGAACGCGCCGAACGGGAATCGACCGTTGCAGGGCACGCCCGGAACCATGAGACGCGCCTCGCGGAGATGCAGCACACCATCGACAGCCAGCGCGCGGCGCATGACGAACGCGAATCGGGCCACAAGCAGGACCTCGGCACCGCGCTCGAGGAGCGCGAAAACGCGCGCGCCGAGGCGCGGACGCTCGAAGCGCGCGCCGTCGAGCTGCAGCAACGGCTCGAGAGTGAGCGCGCGGCGCGCGAGCAGCACGAGAACGATTGGAATCAGAAGCTTAAAACGATCGTCTCCGGGATGGCCTCGGATCACGAGAGCGACATCGGACGCGCGATCGAAGAGCGCGAGGCTGCGCGGGCCGAATCCCGGATGCTCACCGACAAGTTCACCGAGCTGCAGGACCGGATCGAGAGCGAACACGCCACGCGGACCCAGAGCGAAACGGAATGGAACGAGCGCCTGCAACACCTCGGCGCCGAGCATGGCGCGACCGTCGAGCGAACCGTCGCCGAAATGCAGCGGATGATCGAAGCCGAGCGCGCCACGCGCGCCCAGCTCGAGTCGGAGTGGAACGACAAGCTGCAGAAAATCGTCGGCGGCATCGCCGCGGATCATGAGAACGACATCGGCGACGCCATGATGGAGCGCGAGGGGGCGCGGGCCGAGGTGCGTCATCTGACGAACAAGGTTCATGAGCTGCAGCGGCAGTTGGAGGACGCGAAGACCCACGTCGTCGACGAAACCGCGGTGCGCGCCAGGCTCGAGACGGAATGGAGCGAGAAGCTGCAGACGATCGTGACGCACCTGGCGTCCGATCACGAAGCGGACATCGGGAAGGCGCTGGAGGAGAAACAGGAAGCGCGCGCCGAGGTGCGGACGCTCACGATGAGGGTGACGAATCTGCAGCAGCAGATCGATCGTGATCGTCAGTTGTTCACGACGGCCCAGGAGAAGTGGAACAACCTCCGCGAGACCCTTACGGCCAAAGCAAACGACGCGCAGCGGGAGCTGCAGACGATGCGCGAGGCGTCCGCTTCCACGCCTCCACCAGCCGCTGTTGCGCCTCCACCATCGGCGCCGGAATCCGATCCCTTTCCCGCCGTGGCCGTGCCGACGCCGGCTCCGTTCCTGTCACCATTCGGCGAATCGTCGCCCATCGACGATGAACAGCGGGCCCGCGCGGACGTGCTCGAGATCGCGGAGCAGGCGCACGCGGTGCTCAAGCGGACCGCATCCGGCACCATCCCCACTCCGCGCGACACGCGCCGCGCGTTGATTCTCTTCGTCCATCACGATCCCAACATGCGAACGATGTGGCGCGATCAGCTGCACAAGAACGGATACGACGTCATCACCGCGGTCGACGGGCTGGACGGGCTGCGCATGGCGACGGCGCAAAAGCCGGCCGTCGTCATCGCCGACGCACAGATGCCGAAGATGGACGGCCGCGAGCTCTGCCGCCTGTTGAAATCGAACGAAGAAACCACGGCGACGAAGGTCGTTCTGATGAGCGGCGACTACTCCAACGAGTCCGCGGCCCAAGGCATCAAACCCGATGAGCTGTTACGAAAGCCGGTCAAGTTCGACGCGCTGCAGGCCGTCCTCGCCAACATGCTGGCCGCGCCTCAGTAGGGGTTCTCGACCACGATCTCCATGTGGCGATCGGGTTTCGACAACGCGCGGAATCCGAACTTCTCGTAAAGGCCGTGTGCGTCGCGTGTGACGAGATGCCAGCGGCGAAGCCCGGCCAGCGAAGGATGCTCGCGGATCGCGCGCATCAAGGCTCTGCCGGCGCCGCGGCCGCGATGGGCCGGCAGAACGAAAACGTCGGCCACATAACCGACTGTCCCATAGTCCGTGACGACTCGCGCGAATCCGGCAAACTCCTCGCCGGCGAACGCGGCGAAGCAGAGGGAGTGCTCGATGGAGCGGGCCACGACTTCCCGCGGGATGTTCCTGGCCCAGTACGATTCTTCGCTGAGATACCGATGGATCCGATCGACATCCATCCTCGACTTATCCGTATGAATTGTGTACATGGAAAGAGTATGAAGCTTCTCGATGAATCGATTCTCGACCGCGCACGCGATCATGCGGTGCGCTTCCTTCGCACTCTGCCAGACCGTCCCGTGCGCCCGACCGCGCGCCGCGACGAATTGCTGGCCGCGCTGCGCGTTCCGCTGTCCGACGAGGGAGAAGAGGCCGGCGCCGTCATCGATGCGCTGGCTCGTGGCGCGGAGCCCGGCCTCATGGGCACGGCGGGCGCGCGTTTCTTCGGCTTCGTGATCGGCGGCGCGATCCCGGTCACCGTCGCTGCCGACTGGCTGACGACGGCGTGGGATCAGAACGCGGGCATCTACGCCGCATCGCCCGCCGCTTCCGTCGTCGAAGACATCACGCGCGAATGGCTGCTCGATCTCTTCGGGCTGCCGCCGCAGACCAGCTTCGGCTTCGTCACCGGCGGACAGATGGCGAACTTCACGGGTCTCGCCGCGGCCAGACACGGCGTCCTGCGACGAGCCGGCTGGAACGTCGAAGACCACGGCCTGCCGGGCGCGCCGCCGGTGGCGCTGATCCTCAGCGCCGAGGCTCACATCACGATCTATTCGTCGCTCCGGATGCTGGGCTTCGGGACGAAGTCGGTGAAGCTCGTGCCGACCGATGATCAGGGGAGGATGATCGCTTCCGAACTACGCAAGGCCATGGCCGACGTGCGCGGACCGGCGATCGTCTGCGCGCAGGCGGGGAACGTGAACACCGGTTCGTTCGATCCCATCCGCGAGATCTGCGACATCGCGCACGAGCGGCAGGGCTGGGTACACGTCGACGGTGCGTTCGGATTGTGGGGACGCGCGAGCCGTGACCGGCGCGCGCTGCTCGATGGCGTCGACCTCGCGGACTCCTGGGCCACCGACGCGCACAAGTGGCTCAACGTTCCGTACGACAACGGCATCGTCTTCGTTCGCGACACGGCTGCGCATCGCGCGGCCATGACGGTAACCGCGGCCTATCTCGAGCAGACGGCTGGCGTGGAACGGGATTCCGTCGACTGGGTTCCTGAGTTTTCACGCCGCGCGCGCGGCTTCACCGTCTACGCCGCCCTCCGTCACCTCGGCCGCCGCGGCGTGGAATCGCTCGTCGATCGGCTCTGTGCGCGCGCGCGTCAGTTTGCGGAGATCCTGCGACGCGATCCGCGCGTGAAGGTGCTCAACGACGTGGTGCTCAATCAGGTGCTGGTGCGCTTCGGCGATTCGGACGACGTGACGCGGCAAACCGTGACGCGTGTGCAGCAGGACGGCACGTGCTGGCTCGCCGGCACGACGTGGCACAACATGGCCGCGATGCGGATCTCGGTGTCGAACTGGGCGACGACGGAAGAGGACGTGGAGCGCTCGGCCGCTGCGATTCTGCGCAGCATCGGGTAACGCCGCCGGCTCGGCGGCGGGACCGCCGGCGGCTCGCCGGCACGATCGCGTCAATCCAGCCGCCGAGCCGGCGGCGGCCCCCCGGCGGGCCGCCGGCGCTACTCTGGGCAACGGCGGGACCGCCGGCGCTACAATCCGTCCATGAAGCGAACTCTGCTTACCTTCGCGTTCACGTTGTCCGCCGTTGCGGCGCCCATTCCGCTGCAGAAGTGGGACATGAACCACTCCACGATCTCCTTTCGCGTTCCCATCCTCGGGGGGATGTCCGAGGTGGAAGGGAAGTTCACGGATTTCGCGGTAGACGTGGTGTTCGATGAGGAGCATCTCGAAAACAGCCGCGTCAAGGCCGTTATCCACGCCGCGAGCGTCGACACCGGCATCGCCGACCGCGACAAGCACCTTCGCACGGCTGATTTCTTCGCCGTCGACAAGTATCCGGACATTAACAACACGATCATCGCCGGATTCGCGGCGCAAACGCCGTTGAACCGGCAGGACTACGGCGTGTCGTGGAAGCACAGCGTCGATCCTGCGTTCGTCGGAGATGACGTGCAGATTCAGATCCGGCTGATCACGAAGAAGAACCCGTTGCCGCAGCCGCCGGCTTAGTCTTCGAGCGGAAAGGCGCCGCTCATCGCCGCGGCCATCTCGTCGACGTGCTCGCTCTTGGAGATGATGTGCAGGGTGGTGCTGACGCGCTGCCGCACCAGTTCGCCGTCGCCGCTCGTCATCACGACCACGTTGCCGAAGTCGTCGCCATGTTCCTGGCGCAAGTAGGTGAGGACGCCGTAGCCGCTGTGGCGGGCGAGATCGGTATCGACGATGATCCCCGCGTACTTTTCGGTCCGCAGCTTCTCGATTGCGTCCCAGCCGTCGGTCGCAAAGTCGACCTGGAGGTTGAGTTGCTCTCCGGCCTTCTCGAGGGCGGCGGTGATCATCGGATTGTCTTCAACGATGAGCAGCTTCTCGTCTCGTCTCATGCAGACATCGTAAGGAGCAAGAAACGGACCGACAAGCTCAGCCGTTTTCTTTGAGCACTTTCTGCACGCGCGCGAGGAGCACGTTGTTCTTCACCGGCTTGCGGATGAAGTCCGCCGCGCCGACCTCGAACGCCTTGAGCTCGACCTCTTCGCCGGGAAGTCCCGACATGAAGATGGCCGGGACTTCGTTGCCGCTTTCGCGCACGGCCTTCAGGAGGTTGTGGCCGTCGATGTACGGGAGGTCGACGTCGAGAAGGATCAGATCGACGTGGTCGCGGCCGATGTGCATCAGAGCGTCCGCTCCATCTTTGGCCACCACGATGTTGTAGCCCGCCTGCTTCAGCACGGCGGTCGTCAGCTCGCGAATGAGGACGTTGTCCTCGACGATGAGGATCTTCTTCTGCGCGTCGGCTGCGTCCGCCTGGCCCGCTTCGTTGATCTTCGATCGCAGCGCGACGATCTCGCGGTGCACGTTCTTCGTCTCGGCGTCGGGGTCCACGCGCAACTCGCGCTTGAGAACCTTCGCGCACAGCTCGTACTGCTGCAGCGCGTTCACCAGGTCGCCGCTCTGCACGTACAGGCGCATGAGCGCGCGGTGCACCGGCTCCTGCAGGACATCGATGCGAAGCGAATGCTGTCCGGTGGCGATCGCGTCATCGATTCCGCCGCGCCGCGACTGCATCTCGAGCAGTGCCATGTGCCCGCGCAGAGCCATGCGATGGAGGCGGTCACGCTCGCCGAGAACCCACTGGTCGAAGCGCTCTTCGTTGATCGTGAATCCGTCGAGAAAATCGCCGCGATACAACTCCGCCGCCTTCGACAACGCCTCCTCGGTTCCGGTGGCGACGAGCGTCTCGAACGAAGCAACGTCGCACTCGACGACCGATTCGTTCAATCCGAGGAGGTCGCTCTCCTCGATCAGGAGCTTCTCGTCAGGGGCGACCTGCGCCAACTCCTTACGAAGGGTGGAGAGGGTCTGCCGCAGGCTCTGGCGCGCCTGATCGGGGCCGGTGCTGCTCCACAAGAGCGACGCGATCTTCTCCCGCGAGGCCCGCTGGGATGGCTTGACGCCGAGGTACGCGAGAAGCGCCTGCGACTTCTTGGCGGAGACGTTGACGAGCGATCCGGTCTCCGAGCGCATCTGCAGATCGCCGAGCAGTTCGATACGAAGCAATGCCATCTTTAGGGATTATCGCAGGTAAACCGTGTCATTCCGAGTCGCGAAGCAGACGAGGAATCCCCGGCCTATGTGCGCAGGGGGTCCCTCGCTTCGCTCGGGATGACACGGCGACATCGTTTATTCTCGTCCGATGGAGGCCCTCCGGGAACTCATCCAGCAGAAAAACTGGCAGCTGCTCCGCGAGCGGATTACCGAGATGCATCCGTCCGACGTCGCGGAGTTGATCATCGCGCTGCCGGGCGAAGAAGAGGCGTTCGTGTTCCGCTCGCTGCCGCGCGAGCAGGCGGCCGAGGTGTTCTCGTACCTGCCGCCGCCGCATCAGGAAGAGCTGATCGAGTCGCTGACCAACGAACAGGTGCGGTCGGTGTTGCAGTCGATGACCCCCGACGATCGCACGCGCCTCCTCGAAGAGATGCCGGCCGAGGTCACCCGGCGTCTTCTCACGACGCTGGCGCCCGAGGACCTCAAGAACGTCCGCTGGCTTCTCGGCTATCCGGAGGAGACGGCCGGCCGTTACATGACGCCGAAATACGTGACGATCCAGCCGGAGATGACCGCCGGGGAAGCGATCGATCACATTCGCAAGACCGGCCGCGGATCCGAGACTGTCAACGTGGTTTACATTGTCGACGCGAAGGGAAAACTGGTCGAGGACCTCCGCCTGGCGTCGCTGGTGCTCGCCGATCCGCAGACGAAGGTGACGGACATTCAGGATCCGCCTCTCGTCTCGCTGCGCGCGACCGACGATCGCGAAGAGGTGGCGAAGGCCTTCGAGCGCGACGATCGGCTCGCGTTGCCTGTGACCGCCAACGAAGGTCACATGCTCGGCATCATCACGGTGGACGATGTTCTCGACGTCGCCGAGCAGGAAGCGACCGAAGACATCCAGAAACTGGGAGGCATGGAAGCGCTCGATGCGCCCTACCTCGACGTCGGTGTGTGGGCCATGATCCGGAAGCGCGCGGGTTGGCTGGCGATCCTGTTCGTGGGCGAGATGCTCACGGCCACCGCGATGAGTTTCTTCGAAGGGGAGATCGCGCATGCGGTGGTGCTGGCGCTGTTCGTCCCGCTCATCATCAGCAGCGGCGGCAATTCCGGATCGCAGGCCACGTCGCTGATCATCCGTTCGCTGGCACTGCGCGAGCTGCGGCTGCGCGACTGGTTTCTGGTCTTCCGCCGGGAGGTCCTCTCCGGCCTGACGCTGGGCACGATGCTCGGCTCGATCGGATTCATCCGCATCGTGTTGTGGGAGAAGATCCATTTCACCGACTACGGTCCGCACTACATCCTGGTGGCGTGCACCGTATGGCTGGCGCTGATCGGAGTGGTGACGTTCGGCACGATCGCCGGCAGCATGCTTCCGTTCGTCCTGCGGCGCCTGGGTTTCGATCCGGCGACGAGCTCGGCGCCGTTTGTCGCCACGCTGGTGGATGTGACGGGACTGGTCATCTACTTCACCGTCGCGCTGTTGATCCTGCGCGGGACGCTGTTGTGAAAAGGGGCGGGGCTTCTGTGTGTGGACCGGCTTCAGCCGGTCATGAGGCCGGCTGAAGCCGGGCCCTCACACAGAGTCCACTTCACCTGCACCATGCGCCGCTGTGCCGAAAGGGGGCGGGCCGAAGCCCGCCCCTCCATCATTGCGTTACTGGCTAAAAGCGGTTGCGGTCCATCAGAACCTCGAACGGCGACTTCTTGCCGAACTGATTCGAAGTGCTGGTGGGTGTATCGGCCAGGATCAAGCTGGCGTCCTGGGTCGTCTTGTCGATCACCTTGGCGTAGGCCACGACTGCGCCTCCACCCTGGATCCGGACTTCGACGGATGCGATGTCGAACGTCTTGTCAGCGATCAGCGTGCTGGGGATCTCGTCCTCGGCGAAGAGGCCGGCCGAGACGAAGAACTGCGTGGTGCCCAGCACCAGACCCGCTGCGTCGCGAAGAGCGAGCGTGACGAGCGTGGGAACGCCTTCAGCGTTCGCGATGACGAATCCGATCTGCGTTCGGTACTGACCGTTGTTGCGAACGCCGGGGATGATCGTGGTGATCGGACCGGACGCCGTAGTGGTCGCGGCCTTCAGGAAGTCGGAGGTCGCCGGCACGGTGTAACCGACCGTCGATCCATCCGCATGCTTGAGGTACGAACGGCTGGTGATGGCGAATGCGCGCCCATCATCGCTGGAGGCGAGGATCGCACCGAGGCTTGCGCCGACGCTGGCGAACTCGCCCTGGTAATCCTTGAGCACGTCGGTGATCAGGACGCTGCCGTACGCGGGAACGGTCGCGCCGTTGATCGGGAACACGTTGTTCGACGTGTTGTGAAGGCCGTAGGAGATCAGCGTCAGGTTGACGTGGACCGGAACGGCCTGGTAGTTGGCGATCGCGACGTCGCTGGCTTCAACGTCGGTTCCGCGCGGAATGTGATTCGCGAACGGAATGACATAGAAACTCGACAACGTATTCGCGCTGGCGACGCCGGTGATGCAGAGCGTCAGGACCAGAATGCATTTTGTGAGTGTCTTCATGTTTTCTCCTCGTCAGGGTTCAACCCTTGGCTACTGCTGGGCCGCCGGATGATGTGCGTGGTCGTAGCCCTGATTCGGCAGTGCGACGTACGGGAAAGTCGAAAGGAACGGCAGTTCGTTGGCGTCAACGCCGTCGGTGAGTGCATTGTTCGGAGACTTGTTGAAGCCGGTCACGAGAACGCCGGCAGCAACCTGCAGCGTGATGTCGACGATGTCGTCGGTCAGACGGCGGCCGTTCGGGAAGCCCTGAGAATCAGCGGCCAGAGCGCCCATGCGGTTCGGCGATGCGGTGACCGGTACGGCGAGGTTGACGCGAAGCATTTCGGCAGGAACCACGTTCGCCGGCATGTTCACGTTCGGCAGGCCGGTGAGAAACACCTGCACGAGATCGTTACGCGGGGAGGCGGGGCTGTCGATGTTGTAGAGAAGCTTGTACAGCTTCGGCACTTCCGGATCGAGAACGCGGTTGCGGAAGTCGGCGTTCGCGTCGAACAACGGCTTGTCGCCGCTGGGCTCGGAGCCGTTGAAGATGTCCTTGAATGCGAGCGGCAGGATGACTTCGTTGACCAGTGGCATGCCGAGGCGGGAAACCTGCGTGAAGCCGGCGAGGTTCTGGCGAAGGTTCGTCAGGCCGGTGTTGCGGATCTCGACGCGCGAGCGGCTCGCGGTCGTCCACACGCCGATGATGGCGTTCGGATCGGTGATGCCCGTCGGTGCTGCGGAGTTGGCGGTCACTGTGCTGATGGGCACCTGAATCGCGATGGTGTGGACGTTGTAGCCAGTGAGGGTGTTGATTCCCGGCGCCGATGCTTTGGTCGGCGGGAGGAGGTGTAGCTGCTGCAGCGGACGAAGGGTCAGCAGATCGAACACGGAACCGAGGTCGACGAAGAACGGATCGTCACGCGGGCCGGCGAAAACTTTGCCGCCGCCGTTCGGAAGTGTTCCGATCGCTGCATTGGCGAGAGACGCGTAATCCGGAGTCGATTTCGGGCCGATGCTCGCCGGTGCGACCTGATAGTTGCTTCCCATGTCGGTCGAGGTGCCCGTGCGGCGATTGCCGGTCACGCGCGTGACCGTATAGAACTGCCGCTGGTTGAGGCTCGCGGAGTCCAGAGTCATGACCGGGCCGGTGTTGTAGAGGAACGTCATCGGGTTCCGGACGTCATTGCGGAAACGGAACTGATAGGTGATGTCCTCTTTGGCGTCGCCGTTGTTGTCGATGTGAATCTCGTACAACGCGGTGTCGCTGAAGCTGTCGAAGTTCGGGCCACCGGCCGGCTCTTCGATCGGGATGTAGTTCGCAACGATCGTTACGGTGCTCGGAGCGTCGGGGCTGCGAAACACGTAGAGGTCGGTTGCGTCAACCTGAGGATCGCCTTTGATGAGTGGCGCTTCCTTATGGGACGAAGCACTGGCAGAAAACGCCAGCAGGGCGGAACACAAAAAAAGTAGCGTGATGCGGGATCGATTCATCTTTCTCCTCCGTGGTTTCGACGAGCCCTTGAAGGGCAGGTCATTTCTCGAGGACGTGCTCCGCAAGAGGATCACCAAGGAAGCCGTTCAGGTGTAGGAGTTTCCCGACGAGCGATGAGTTAGGCCGGGGCGATCTCGCCGGCCAGCCGCCCAAGCGACTGTGTGTGATGTCGCGTGTGGGCGTTGAGCAGCCGCATGGTGGTCAGCGGTGCGAGGGGGCCGAAGTAGGCGTGCGTCATCGAGGGAGCGGGACGCTGGCCGGCGGCGTGCCGAAGCGCGATCGCCGCCTCGGCTGACACGCGCGTCAACCGCGCGACCGCTGCGTCTTGTGTTAGGCCATCGGATTCCATCGCGTCCGGAACCACTTCGCGCGGCGCCTTCGCCCCGCGGGGGAAACGCCTGGTCCAGAGAATGACCGGCAGGAGAAAAACGCGCCACAACCACGCCGTGGAGGGCTTGACCCGCAGACGCATGCTGCGCCCTTCCAGCACGGCGTCCCGGCCGATTTCGTAGGACTGGCAGATGTGGAGCATGATCGCGGCGGGACTCCATTTGTCGGGTGACGGAGCACGGTGCCAGTCGGCCGGCAAGACTCGCTCGCACTGGGCGGCACAATCGTGCACGAGGACTTCGTGTTCCGCGAGCGCTTTTTTCCACCGGCGCTCGCTCAACATCGCGAAGCTTTGGGCCACGTCGTGGAGAACGTCATCGCCTCGCCATCGCGGGTCGCTTCCACGTTGCCGCCATGCGCGTTCATGATCTCGCGCACGATGTAGAGGCCAAGGCCGAGACCTTCGCCGCCGCGATGTCCGCGGCGGAACGGTTGAAAGAGCTCTTCGAGCGCCGCGTGCCGTGCATCGGTAAGATTTTTCACCTCGAGCTTCACGCGGTCGTGGTTGCCTTCGATGACGATGTCGACGGGAGCGTCGGGCTTGCCGTACTTGACGGCGTTCGCCGCCAGATTGGCGACGACCTGTGCCACGCGATCGGCGTCCCATTCTCCGACGCAGTCTCCTGTCGCGTGGAAAGCGATGTCGCGCTCGGGGACTCCGAGGCGGATCTCCGAGACCACTTTCTCAGCGACGCGGCGGAAGTCGACCTCCGATCGCTCGATCGGAATCGTGCCGGTCCAACGCGTGCGCGTGAAGTCGAGAAGGTCGCGCACCATCCTCGTCGCCCTGCGGGCGCTGGCGAGGATGCCGAGGGCCTCCGGTTGTGCGGTGGGCGAGTGGCGAAGGAGGCCTTCCGCCGCAAGCGCGATCGCCGTGAGAGGTGTTCGCAGGTCGTGGCCGAGGATCCCCATCAGCGTCTCGCGCGCTTGCAATTCTGTTTCAGAGCGTTCCTGTTCCTCCGCGGCCTCCAGCTCGAAGGCGATCAGCGTCGCCACCAGTCGGAACGTCATCAAGTGCTCTTCGGTAAGACTCGTTGGCTTGGGATCGAGCGCACACAGGGTTCCGAAATACGAGCCGTCGCGCCGCGTCAGCGGAACGGCGATGTAGCTCTCGATGCCGTATTTCGCCAGGCCGGGGTGATTGCGAAAACGAACGTCGCGGCTGGCGTGGGTGATGAGAAGCGGCGCGACCGCGCCGCCGACGACGCTTCAATACGTGTCGTTGAGCTCGAGGTGGTCGCCCGGCTTCAAGCCGAATCCGACGTCGTCCAGAATCGCGCACGCGGTCCAGGAATCGGGCGTCACGCGCGCCACGAGTGCGATGCGCAGACCGGTCGTCTGCCGCAGCAGTTGGAGCGCGGTGTCCACAGAGTCGATGCGCCCGATGGCCTCGACGTCCTTCTGAAGAGCGCTCATGCGGACCAGTCGGTCAGTCCGGCTCGCAGCGCGTAGAGGAGCAGTCCACGCGTATCCGTCACGCTCAGCTTCTTCAGGATCCGGGCGCGGTGTGTGGCGACCGTCTTCTCGCTGATGGAGAGCTCGAACGCGATGTTCTTCGCAGGCTTTCCATCCACGAGATGCTGCATGATCTCCGCCTCCCGCTTCGACAGACGAAGGTGAGGCATCACATCCGCGGAAGAGGCATCACCATTCATGTGAGTCTGTCTCGAGGACGCGACGTACTTCCGTCCGCGGATTGCCGACTCCACGGCGAATTTCAGCTCCTCACCGCTTGCATCTTTGGCCACGAACGCGGCCGCGCCCGCTTCGAGACACTGGCCGGCCATCTCAGCAGCATTGGTGAACACGATCACCGGCACGTCGGGATGGCGTGAACGAAGGAGAGGAAGAACATCGAGACCCGTGCCGTCGGTGAAGGAGAGGTCGAGGAGGATCGCGTCGAATTTCCGCGCGCCAGCCTGACGAATGACATCGGCTGCGCTGCCGGCCTCGGCCGCCACCCGCATCGACGAGTCATTGCGTAGGAGGTTTCTGACGCCGCTGCGAATTACCGGGTGATCGTCTGCAATGAGAATCTCGAGCATTTCCCTCTGTCCTGATGTTCAAATCCCGTGCTTTTCCATCAATACGTCCCACCATCACTGTCGGATTTCTCTGGGGCAATTGCAGATGTGCAGCCACATTGCAGTCGCCCCACGCGAAACTTACGAAATCGCGTTTTCTCCTCGCGCAACTTGTGAGGACGAAACGCGCTCGGCCATTACGGCCGCCTAGCCGGCGGCGGTCCCGCCACCGGGCCGGTGGCGCTACGAGAGCGAGTGTGTCATTCCGAGCGTAGCGAGGAACCGGTGTGGGCGGGCGGCTCGTCGACCATGCCACCCACCCACACCGGTCCCTCGCTACGCTCGATGACACGTCCCCCGGCGATGTAGGAAAAATCCTACAGCGCAAGACGCGCTGAATTGGTCAGCCATCGCATTCATAGCGCGATAAGCTGACGTCGTTGTGAAATTCCATGACCAGAGGGGTGCATGGAAAAGCGTCGCCACTGATGTCGCCTCACCGAAGCGAGGTTCTGCGTCCATGGCCAGCGAAGCTCGAGCATCCGTATCACGGGCACCCGACGGACTCGAGCGCGTCATCACCACTGCGCAACTCAATCGCCGGATCCCCCGCCCGGCCCGTCCGGCCGCGGAGAGCCGGGGTCTAGGGCGGCTCTCGCAGGCTCTCAGCGAGCATCCCGAATTGATTCTTCAGACTCTATGCGAGGTCGCTCTCGACGTCTGTGACGCCGACACGGCCGGAATCAGCATCCTCGACAAAGACGACGCAGGGCCGATCTTCCGGTGGCGCGCCATTGCCGGCGGATTCGCGTCGCACCTCGGTGGCATGACCCGCCGCGAGTTCGGGCCATGCGGCACGACGCTGGATCGCGGAACCTCACAACTGTTCGAGCGGCCCGGCCGGTTCTTCACCTATTTCCAGGCTGTGCAGCCCGAGATCGTCGAGGCCCTGCTGGTGCCGTTTTCGATCCACGACGTGCCGGTGGGAACGCTGTGGCTGGTGGCCCATGACGAGCGGCGCAAGTTCGATCGCGAGGATGCACGAGTGCTCACGAGTATGGCGAGCTTCGCCGGCGCCGGGTACAGCCTGTTGCTCTCGCTCCAGCACCGGATTGGCAGGACAGCGACTCCGTTTTCGGCAGCGGTGCAGCAGACGGGGAGAGATCAGCAACTCAGCGACCGCGAAAACGAGATCATGTCGATGATGGTCCGTGGCGTTCCGCAGAAGGAAATCGCGTTCAAGCTCGGTCTCAGTGTGAAGACCGTTGCCACCCATCGCCAGCGAACGCTGCGGAAACTGAAACTGAACGGAAGCTTCGAGCTGCTCCGCTACGCTCTGGACCGCGGGCTGGTCACGTGGTCCGAGGTTCATTAATCCCGTCTGCGCCACCACCTGTAGGATCATTCCTACGGTCCACATGCCAGGAAGCGGCCATACTTCCGCCATGCATGACCAGTCGATTCTGATCGCGGATGACGACAAAGCGATTCGCGGACTGGTGAGCACGCTGTTGCGACTGGAGAAGTTCGATGTCGACGAGGCTGGCAACGGTCTGGAGACGATCGAGCGAATGCGGGCCAAGCGGTATGACGCTCTCGTCCTCGACTTGATGATGGGGCCAGGGAACGGGCAGGACGTCCTCGATGAGATGAAGGTCCAGCGTCCGGGAGAGAAATTCGTCATCGTCATCTCGGCGACCTCGCAGGCAGCGATCGACACCATTGGCGAGGAGAACATCTGCGCGAAGCTCAGGAAGCCATTCGACATCCATGAGCTCGTGCAGGCCATTCGTATGTGCGTGGAGCACTGACGTACCCTCCCTGCATCACGTCAGAATCCGCTGAAACGTCCAGAAGATGCCCGTCATGGCGATCACGAGCGAGGCCGGCACCAGGAATCGGTAGCGAAACCACGTCTTGTGTTGATGCCAGTACGCGAACAACAGGAACGCTGCGGCGATCACGCTTAGTTGTCCCGCCTCCACGCCGACGTTGAATGCCACGAGCGCGGTGAGGAACTGCGATCGCGGCAGACCGAGCTCCTTCAGCACGCCCGCGAATCCCATCCCGTGAAGCAGGCCGAAGCAGAACACCACGGCGACGCGCCACCCGTGCAATTTGGTCGTGAATATGTTTTCGATGGCCACGTAGGCGATCGACAGCGCAATCATGGGCTCCACGATGCGCGGCGGCAGCGAGACGACGCCGTAGATCGTGAGGCCGAGTGTGATCGAGTGCGCGATGGTGAACGCGGACACTTGTGCGAGGACGTCCTTCAGCCTGGTCGACAGCAGGAAGAGGCCGAGGACGAAGAGGATGTGATCGAAGCCCTTGGGGACGATATGGGTGAAACCCAGAACGAGATATTGGCGGATCACGTCGAGGCGCGTGGGTGTGATCACCGCATGCGAGAGCGGAAACGGCTTGCTGACTTCATCGGCGCTGACCCACTGCGTCTGCGGCGCGTCGCCTTCGTTGACTGCCGTGAGCGCGTAGGCCGCGAACGTCATGCCGTAGCGCCAGGTGAACGCGCTCGCGCGTGGCGGAATCTTGCCCTGCAACCGGATGACCGGGCCGGGCAGCATCGTGATCCGCGGGTTGACGCGCGCGTTGCTGAAACGAACTTCGATGGCTTCGGCGAGCATCGCCGGCGTGGCATGGCGTCGCGTGAGTGAATCCTGCGACGTGGCCACGTCGATCACGTAGGTGTGGTCGCGCTGGAACCGCGCGCTGATACGCATCGTGCCGATCTCGTGCGCCTGCGCGCTGCAGGCAGCCAGCAGCGAGAGCGCGACTATCGTTCGAAGGTGAGCGATGCCCAAAGGGTCTCCCACTCCGCTCCGCTCTTCGGCGGAACGAGTGCGACACATTTGACGAGCCACACGCCGTGCTTCGGCAGCGCGAGGGTCGCGCGCCCCGCGGCGTCGCTGCGGACGGCGACGTGAAGCAAAGAGTCATCACGATTCAGTGCGGTGACCAGAGCGGAAGCCATCGGCTTGCCGTCGAAGAGAACGCGCACGCGAAGCGGGGTCGAATC
>JBBRMQ010000075.1:0-16268 GCA_038230775.1 Thermoanaerobaculia bacterium | reverse complement strand
CATCGATCGAGGGGCGGTGGTGGTGGCGGGCACTCCGAACGAGATCAAATCGCGCGCGGCCGGCAAACGCATCCGCTGCACAACGTCGATCGCTGTCAACGCGATCGAGTCGCTCGCCGGCGTTACATCGGTCGCCCGCGAACGCTCGATGACGGACATCGCCACCACCAACGGCGAGGTCACTGTCCGCGCGCTTCTGGCACTCGATCCGAACCTCGCCAATCTCGAGATCTCCAGCGCCGGACTCGAGGAAGCGTTCCTGGCATTGACGCAATCGAAGGAGGTGGCGTGATGCTGCGCATTCATCTGACCGAAGCGAAGTACGAGCTGATCAAACTCCTTCGCCTTCCGGCGTACATGATCCCGACGATCGCATTTCCGGTGATCTTCTACATATTTTTCGGCTTGCTCTTCGGCAAAGGGACAGGACCCGGCGGCGTCACTGTGGCCGCATACATGATCGCGACCTACTGCACGTTCGGCGTCGTCGGCGCGTCGCTCTTCGGCCTCGGCGCCGGCGTGGCCACCGAGCGCGGACAGGGATGGCTTCAGGTCAAGCGTACGACGCCGATGCCGCTGTCGGCCTACTTCGGCGCGAAGATCGCCATGGCGCTGGTCTTCAGCACCGTCATCGTGCTCGTCCTTTTCATCCTCGGCATCACGCTCGGGCACGTGCACTTCGCACTCCCCGTCTGGTCGAAGTTGCTCGCGGTCATCGTCGCGGGCTCGCTGCCGTTCTGCGCACTCGGCCTGGTCATCGGCTACTTTGCCGGCCCCAATTCCGCGCCGCCGATCGTGAACCTCATCTTCCTGCCGATGGCATTCCTTTCCGGCCAGTGGGTGCCGATCGATTTTCTTCCTCACACGGTCCAGAAGATCGCGGCGTTCCTGCCGGCCTACCATTTCTCACAGCTGGCCCTCGGCGTCATCGGCGCCGGGCGGGGTTCGCCGCAGTCGCACATCCTGGTGCTCGCATCGTACTCACTACTCTTCCTCGTCCTCGCCGCGATCGGATACCACCGTGACGAAGGAAAGACATACGGTTAAACGGAGGACACATTGAAACGCTTCGGCATCGCCCTTCTGATTTCAATCTCGATCATCGGCATCACTAACGCCGAGACGGTGATCCGCGACGTGCGGCTCTTCGATGGCGTCCGTGTCATCCCGAAAGCGAACGTCGTCTTCGATCACGGCATCATCATTGCCGTCGGACCGCACCTGGCGATTCCGGACGGGGCCGAGGTCATCGATGGCAGCGGGAAAACTCTGATGCCCGGCCTCATCGACTCGCATACGCACGCTTTCGGACCGGTGCTCGAGCGCGCGCTTCGCTTCGGCGTGACGACCGAGCTCGACATGTTCACCTCGGTCGAGGCGCTCAAGCAATGGAGGGCGGAGCAGGCGGCTGGAAACGTCACCAACCGCGCCGACATTCGTTCAGCCGGCACGCTGGTGACCGTCAAGGGCGGCCACGGCACGGAGTACATCCCGATCCCGACGTATACGCCCGGCAGCGACCCGCAGGCATTCATCGACGCGCGCATCGCCGAGGGCTCCGACTACATCAAGCTCATCGAAGAAACAGGAGAAACGTTCGGCGGTCATCTGCCGACTCTGACTGCCACCGATCTGAAAGCACTGATCGCGGCGGCACACAAACGCCGAAAGATGGCGGTAGTGCACATCACGACGCTCGCCGGCGCGCGGATGGCCATCGACGCCGGCGCCGACGGTTTGGTGCATATCCTCGGCGATCGTCCCCCGGACGCGGACTTCGGCAAGTTTGTTGCGGCGCATCACGCCTTCGTCATTCCGACCCTAACGGTGATCGAGAGTGCTTCCGGTATCGCCAGCGGGGCGTCGCTGGTCGCCGACGCGCACTTGAAGCCGTATCTCACCGGCGACGAGATCAGCAATTTGAAGAGATCGTTTCCGAAACATGCAGCGCCGAGCGAGGATCTTGGCAATGCGAAAGCGGCGCTGCGGCAACTCAAAGACGCACATGTGCTGATCCTCGCCGGCACCGACGCGCCGAATCCGGGCACCACGCATGGCGCCAGCATGCATCGCGAGCTCGAGCTGCTTGTCGAGGGCGGACTAACGTCAACCGAGGCGTTGGTTGCGGCGACATCGACCCCTGCGAAGGTCTTCAAGCTCGACGATCGCGGCCGCATTGCAAAAGGACTTCGCGCAGATCTCGTGCTGGTCAACGGCGATCCCACCGCGAATATCGTAGCCACGCGTAACATCGCCGCAATCTGGCGAAACGGCGTACGGCTCACGCGCGAGCCGGAAGCGCCGAGCGCGCAGAGCGAAGTCGAGAATCTCCCCCCCGAAAAGCTCGCGTCGGGGTTGATCAGCAACTTCGATTCGGGCGAAGCGAAGGTGGAGTTCGGCTCCGCTTGGATGATCTCGACCGATCAGTTTGCCGGCGGGAAATCGACCGCTACGATGAGCGTCGTCGACGGCGGGGCAGCAGGCACGCCGAAGGCGCTGCACATCGTCAGCGAGTTCAACGAAGGCTTCGCCTTTCCGTGGGCCGGAGCGATGACGTTCTTTGGATCGCAGCCGATGAAAGCGGTGGACCTGTCAACGAAGAAAGGCATCGCGTTCTACGCCAAAGGGAACACCGACGTGCGCGTCATGCTCTTCGCGGCGCGTCTTGGACGGATTCCGGCGCAAACGACGGTGCACTCAGGCAACGATTGGACGGAGTTCACGGTCCTGTGGTCGGACTTCGGAGTGGACGGCAAGGACGTGCAGGCCGTGCACTTCGGCGGGGCCGGCGTCGGGAAAAACGAATTCACGATTGATGAGGTGCGCCTGAAGTAGCGCATTAGACTGATACCAATGCGCCTCCTTCCCGACGATCGACATCACGGCTGGACGCCATACGTCTGGCTGATCTACATCGTCCCGTTTTTCGTCGAACCGTTTGCGAATGGGACATCGCGCGCACGCATCGCGCTGACGCTGGCGGGCGGCGCGGTCTTCCTGGTCCTTTACTTCCTCGGTTACTGGCTACGCGGCCGCGAGCTGCTCGCCGTGATCGCGGCGATCACGGTCCTGGGCATCATTTTCACTCCCATCAACCTCGGCGCGCCATCGTTCTTCATCTACGCAGCGGCCTACGCCGGGGGCATGCGCGACTCTCGCCGCGGCATGTGGGTGGTCGCGGGCGTCCTGGCCATCCTGCTCATCGAAGTGAAAGTGCTCGACCTGATGGTGTGGCGCTGGTGGTGGGGCGCGCTCTTCACGCTGATCATCGGCGCGGTGAACGTTCACTACGCGCAAGTCAACCGTCAGAACGAGCGTCTTCGCCTGGCGCAGGACGAGGTCGAACATCTCGCCAAAGTCGCCGAGCGGGAGCGCATTGCACGCGACCTGCACGACCTCCTCGGACACACGCTCTCGCTCATTATCCTGAAGTCGGAGCTGGCGTCGAAGCTCGCCGATCGCGATCCCGCGCGCGCCCGCGACGAGATCCGCGATGTCGAGAGAATCTCGCGCGAGGCGCTGGCCGAGGTGCGGAGCGCGATCAGCGGCTATCGCAGCGGTGGATTGCAAAACGAGCTGACCAGTGCGAAGGAAGCGCTCGAGACCGCCGGCCTGACCGTCGGGTGCTGCGCTGAGACGCTGCCGCTCGCGCCTGCGCAGGAGGTCGTGCTCGCGCTCGCGGTGCGCGAGGCGGTCACGAACGTCATCCGTCACGCCAGCGCGAAGCAATGCACGATCCGGCTGGCGCGCGACGGCGACGTCGGCCGGCTGACCGTCACCGACGACGGCCGTGGAGGATTCGCGACCGACGGCTTCGGCCTGGTGGGCATGCGCGAGCGTGTGGAGTCGCTCGGCGGAACACTCGCACATGACGGTTCGCACGGCACCACGTTGACCATCGAACTACCGCTGGCTCCGGCGGTGGTCTCGAGGATGGAGCGGGGCGCATGATCCGCGTCGTGCTCGCCGAAGATCAGTCCATGATCCTCGGCGCGCTGGCGGCGCTGCTCGAGATCGACGGCGACATCACAGTCGTCGCTCGCGCGCGCGACGGCGAGGAAGCGATCGCCCTCTGCAGACAACACCTGCCCGATGTCCTTCTGACTGATATCGAGATGCCGAAGATCACGGGCCTCGAAGTGGCGTCCGCGCTGAAACGCGAAGCGCTAAACACCAGGATCATCATTCTGACCACCTTCGCGCGCGCGGGGTATCTGCGCCGCGCGCTGGAAGCGGGAGCGTCTGGATACCTTCTCAAGGATTCGCCGGCGGAGCATCTGGCGAACGCGGTCCGCCGCGTGCGTGCCGGCGGGCGGGTGATCGATCCACAACTCGCCACCGAAGCGTGGAGCGATCCCGATCCGTTGACCGATCGCGAGCGCCAGGTGCTGCGCATGGCGGGCGAAGGTCAGGCGGCAGCCAACATCGCATCGACGCTCAACCTCTCGGAAGGTACGGTGCGCAACTACCTCTCCGAGGCGATCTCCAAGCTCGGTGGCGGAAATCGGATCGAGGCGGCGCGGATCGCGCGGGACAAGGGCTGGCTGTGAGGCGCCGGTGGCGCGTGGCCGAATGAACGCTACCTGAAGGTCAGCGCCGTCGCCTAGCGAAGTGAAGGACGATCGAGAGGAATTTCCTTCGCGCTCAGCGTCCAAGCGCGACAGTCCTCCGATCCAATGCCTCAGACCTGACGTCCGAAAGCCATGGGTCAAACTCTCGAGATCGCGGCGACCTCTCCGAGAGTTACCCATTTGCCACGGGCGCGGCTCTTGGTCACGCGGACATCGTCGAGGAGGCGCAACGAAGCAGGCACCCACCCCTCCAGCGCCTCGACCCTCCGGGGCTGGCGGCGGTGGCGCCGCGATCTCAGGCAAGGATTAGTGAAGCACGACACCAAAAACCAGAGCAGCCGCTCCCATCAAAATCGCCAGCCCAGCGCCGCAGAGAGCGAGAACCGACCCTGGCGCAGTGATGTACGTCCGGCTGCGGCGCGCAGCTTGAACATCCCGTGCTGGCCGCGAGCGAGGAGCGCTTCCGCCGAGATCTCCCGCACGTCGAGCGATTCGATGTCGGCTGCGCTGCGGATCGCGTCGCGGGTCGTCCCTTTTCCCAAGCGCAACTCCACGTACTGGCCGTGTTCACCGAAAAATCGTCGCATCATCGCTTGCGAAGCAGTGTCTGCATCCGACTTGTACACGCGCGCCCCGACCAGCCAGTTGCCGGCATACTTGCCGAGCGAAACTGTGTAGACGTTCGTCGCTCCGGCCTGACGAAAGGCCAGGCGGCTCACTCCCGCTGAGACTTCGAAGCCTCTGCCGACGGCGCGGTACAGCTCAGCATTGAGGCGCTCTCGCGGATAAAGAACGGCGTGCGGCGCGTACGCCACGGCAAGATCGGCGTAGCTCCTGCTGCCAAGGCGCGGGTAAAACTGAATCTCGAACTGGTCATCGTCGGATCCGAACCGGCGCGCTGCAGCGGGTCGCGCGACTCGTAAATCGCGCGGCTGGCCTTCGATTCGAGCGTTCCATCGGCAGTACGGCCCGAGCGATAGAGACGAAATTCGTCGATGAGGATCTGCAGCGTGTCGTCCTTCGATCCGTCATTGATGATGATGACTTCGTAGCTGGGGTAGCGGAGAGCGAGCATCGCGCGAACGCTCTCGCGGCAGGTCGCCGCCTCGTTGTATGCGGGTGCGAGCACCGCGATGGACGGCAGTAATGACGAGATGAGTTTGTGACAGCGGAACCTTTCGACGACTCCCAACTGTTCATCAACAGAGAGGAGCAAATCGATGACCCAGCCTCGTAAGAGCCTCATCATGATTGCGTTCAGTCTGTGCGTGGTTGCCGGAGCGGGAGAAATCTTTGCCGACCAATACGAAGTCACCGTCGTCAACCTCACTCGCGGACAGCAGTTCACGCCGCTTCTCGTGGCCAGCCACAAGGGCAACGCTCGGATCTTTACGCTCGGGAGCCCGGCGAGCAGCGAGCTGCGAACCCTGGCCGAAGAGGGGAACACCGCGCCGCTGATGGCGGTGCTCTCGGCAAACCCCGATTTCAAGCAGGTCGTGACTGTGCCAGGGCTGCTCGATCCTGGCAAGTCGGTGACGACGAAGGTGAATGCCGAACGCGCCGACTTTCTTACGGTGGCGGCGATGCTCATTCCCACGAACGACGCATTTGTCGCCCTCAATGGAGTGTGCATCCCTCGCGGCACGGCAACACTCGATGTGCTCGTTCTCGCCTACGACGCCGGGACGGAGCGGAACGACGAGTTGTGCGCCTCGATTCCCGGACCGAACTTTGCTGAATGCGGTGGTCCCGGGAAGGGAGGCACGCCGGGCGGCGGTGAGGGATTCGTACGCGTTCACGAGGGCATCCATGGAGTAAGGATCTGAAGCCTGCGTTGCGCGACTGGAACAATCCGGTCGCACTGATCTCGGTGCGGCGCGTTCGGAACTGAGCGTAGCCTGTGGCAGAATCAGCGCCAGGCCAGGGACGATCAGCCATGCAGACACGCGCCGTAGGTCGACATCGAATGAGCCGTGGCCGAAACACACCGATCGGTGACGAGCTCGCGATCGGGGTCGCGTTGCACTCGCGCTGATCTCCATGTCGCGAATCGATGTGACGCGAAACCTGGCAAAGTTTGGAGCGGTCCTTCTTGTGACGTTCGTGGTCGTCGCCACTCCAGCGCCATCTTCTCGAGAACTGTCGTCCGGGGAGGCCTACCGCCTGATCGGCAATCTCATGGCGTCAAACCCCCGCATCCGCCAGGAGGCGCGAGAAAAACTCGTTGAGGCAAACGATCGATCCGTCGCTCCAGCACTTCTCGAGGTCCTGTTCTTCAGTGCACAAGGACGCGACGATGCCGCCGCCGTTCTCGAGAGCCTCCTCGGCGAACGACATGGCCGGCAGTACCGGCAATGGATGGAGACGATCGGTCGTCATGAAGAGATCATCCCGAAGCCCGGGTATATCGCCTTCAAGTCCACGCTCTATTCGAAGATCGACCCGGCATTTGCCAATTTTTTCCAGGAGCGTTTTCCAAGGACCATCCGGCCGGAGGAGATCGTCAGCGGCGGCGTCAGAAAAGATGGGATACCAGCACTCAGAAATCCCAGGTTCGTCTCCGCAATCCGAGCAGCGTTCATGACACCGGGCGAAAAAGTTTTTGGAGTATCCATTCGAGGCGATCATCGCGCCTATCCCCTGCGCATTCTCGATTGGCACGAAATGGCCAACGATGTCGTCGGCGGCCAAGCCGTCTCCCTCGCCTATTGCACCCTCTGCGGGTCGGGCATCCTGTATGGAACCACGCTCGGGCCAGGCGAGACATATACGTTCGGCTCGTCCGGACTCCTTTACCGATCGAACAAGCTGATGTACGACCACCAGACGAACACGCTCTGGAGTCAGTTGACCGGAGAGCCGGTGATGGGTCCTCTGGCCGGCAAAGGAAAGAGGCTGCCAATCCTCCCGCTGACGCTTACAACGTGGAGCGAATGGAGCGGCCGGCACCCCGATACGATGGTTCTATCGCTCGATACCGGCTACCAGAGAGACTACCGCCCGGGCGCCGCCTATGGAGAGTACTTCGCTAGTCCTGACCCGATGTTTCCCGTGTGGAAGAGATCAAGCGCCGCGCTGAAGCAGAAGGATTGGATCTGGGTTCTCGATGTTCACGGCGTCAAGAAGGCGTATCCGATGAAAGCACTCGTCAACAGCCCAGTCCTCAATGACGCGGTGAACCAGGCCAGCGTCGTGATCGTCACCGACCCTGAGAGCGAGGCGGTCCGAGCCTACGCCTCGCTCGGGAGGCAGTTTCGCCAGGGCACTTCCGGGACGCTCGTCGATACCCGTTCGGGAGAAATATTCACCATTGACGAGGATGCACTGGTGGCGGCCGGCGGTGCAATTCGATTATCGCGACTTCCTGGGCATGCAGCCTATTGGTTCGGCTGGTACGCTTTCTACCCCGGCGCGGACGTGCATGGAGTTGTCAAGTAGCTTTCAGCTTCACGCGCGCGCGGCCGTCATCTTCTACACCGAGGTGCCTTCGCCGGAGGTTTGCGGGAGGGAGGAGCAAGGTGCCGCACAAAGAGTGCTGCATGTGGGTGAGCCAGAACCTACCGACATCGCCGTGGCGAAGGACGGACGGTTGTACTGGATCGCGGAGAGTAGCGCGCACTGGTTCGGGCGCGTGCAGGTTTGGATCTGCGCGCTTCTCGGCCCCGTCGATTCTTACATCGGATTCGAATCGCCAGCTCAAGCGGCGTGCGATGTGCGCCCGCGACGGCACGCGCCAGCTCGCGTCTTTCCCCTCAGCATCACCCCGACCAGGATCACCTATTCCATTCATGGATACGGATCGTGGCTCTCGAGGACTGCGTCGAAGGCGATGAAACGGCCACGACGTGAATCGATTTACTTCAGTTGCGCACTGGTGTAGCCGAGCAGCCGGCGGGCGATGATCAGCCGGTTGATCTGGCCCGTGCCTTCGAACAGGTCGTTGATCTTTGCGTCGCGCATCCATTTCTCGAGCAGGAGTTTTCGCGAGTAGCCGAGGGGCCCATCAGCTCGACTGCTTTCGCCGTGACCTTCGTGACCACGTCGCCCGCCTTCACTTTGCAGGCGGAACGCTTTCTCCACCCTCGATCGTGTCGATGATCTCCTTAGAAATGAAAACTCGGTTGCGTTTCTGTCCCGTCATTTCGCGAAGAATCCCTCCAGTAACGAGCCGATCCACATTCTGCTGAGCCGAGCGATAGGTCACACCCAGAATTTGTGCGGCCTGCGAAATGGTCAGTGCAGGACTGTTGAACAGCGCATCGACGAGCTTGTGCAGAAGGCTGGTCGCGCGCGGGGTGTGCAGACGGGAGTGAAAGCTGTCGCGGAGATCGGTCAGCCGGTTCGCGGTAGCAATCGCATCCAGTGATTGCTTTCGAATTGCCTCCAGAAAATAGAGAAACCAGTCATTCCACGATCCTTTTGTACTCACGTGAAGAAGGTTGTCGTAGTACTGCGCGCGGTGGCGTTCGAAAAACGCGCTGAGATACAGAAGCGGCTGGGGAAGTACGTTCTCGCTGGACAGCAGCAATGAGATGAGCAGTCTTCCGATGCGACCGTTTCCGTCATGGAACGGATGAATGGCCTCGAACTGGTAGTGGATCATCGCCAGCCGCAGAAGCGTCGGGATGTCATCGCTCGCGTGGATGAATTTTTCGAGGTGGCTGAGGAGTCGAGGAATCTCATTCGCCGTCGCGGGGATGAATGTGGCGTCCGACATTCGCGAAGAAGGACCGACGTGAACCTGGAGCCGGCGCAGTTCACCGGCGCCGGATGCCCCGCGAACGCCATCAAGCAGAATCTGGTGAAGCTCGCAAATGAGTCGTGTTCCGATCGGGAGAGACTCCAGACGTTTGAGCCCATGCTCGAGGGCGAGTACATAGTTTCGAACTTCGCGCGTGTCCGAAATCTTGGCGTCGCTCACGGGTTCAACATCGAAGAGGAAAAGATCCAAAAGCGATGCGCGAGTACCTTCGATGCGGCTGGAAAGGACTGCCTCCTTTTGCAGAAAAGGCCTGATGAGAAGGTGTGGATTCGTCAGGGTGCGACCGACTCCTGCAAGCTCACCGACTGCGCGATCGGCGGCGGAGAGGGCCTGAACCAGCGCGCTGGTCCAGCCGATGCTCGGAGGTAGCGGGTTGCCGATGAACGCGACATACCCACCACCGACATCGACGAGCGTCCCCAGCGCATCACGAGTAGAATCAGATCGTTTCACCATTCCTGCTGGCTATACCGAAGTATCATTAGCAACGTCGTAATTATACCAAAGTGCCATTGCGTATAATAACGTCGAATTGACTACAGCCAGTAGCCGGACGTCTTGTATGACATGCTGGCGATCCGAGGTCTATTTCAGTTGCGCGCTGGTGTAGCCGAGCAGACGGCGCGCGATGATCAGCCGGTTGATCTGGCCCGTGCCTTCGAACAGGTCGTTGATCTTTGCGTCGCGCATCCATTTCTCGAGCAGGAGTTTTCGCGAGTAGCCGAGAGGGCCCATCAGCTCGACGGCTTTCGCCGTGACCTTCGTGACTACGTCGCCCGCCTTCACTTTGCAGGCGGAGGCTTCGATGGTGTTGACGCGGCGCTCGTCCATCATCCACGCCGCTCGCAACGTCAGCAGCCATGCCGCTCGAAGCTGCGCTTCCATGTCGATCACGTCGCGCTCGATCGCCGAGAGAAGATTGCGCGGCTTCTGGTATTCGATCGTGATCCCTTCCTGGGCCAGAATGTCCTTCAACAATTCGATCGATGCCCGCGCGATGCCGAGCGCGCTGGCGGCCACCGAAGGGCGCGTGGCATCGAATGTTGCCATCGCCCCCTTGAATCCCGTCGTGCGATCGACGACCTCGGCGCTGCCTAACACGTTGTCCAGCGGAATGCGGCAGTCCTCCAGAACGATCGAGGCGGTGTCGCTCGCGCGGATGCCCATCTTGTGCTCGAGCTTCGTGACCTTGAGCCCGGGTGTGCCCGCCTCCACCACGAACGGCTTGATGCCGGCACGGCCCGCAGCCGGATCGACCGTCGCCCAGATGACGCTGAGGCCCTCGGAATCGATCAGCGATTTGTGGCCACTGGTGACGAAGATCTTCTCGCCGTTGAGTACCCAATGATCGCCGTCGCGGACCGCGGTGGTTCGAATCGCTGCCGTGTCGGAGCCGCACTGGGGCTCCGTCATGGCCATGCTCGCCCATTTCGGTTTCCCCTCGCGGTATCGCGCGAGGAAGCGTTCCTTCTGCTCTTTGGTGCCGGTCGCCTCGATCGCGGCGCCGCCCAGCCCCGCACCGGGTCCGCAGAGATAGATGCCGGCATCGCCAAAGGAGAGCTCTTCGATGACGTGGATGAGCGTGGTCGATGCGATGCTCGGGCCGTCGGGACGTGGAGCTCCCGATCGGAAACTCTGGCCGGTCTTGAGAACCGTGTCCCACATCAGGTTGATGAAATCCCACGGCACTTCGTGCTCATGCTCATCGAAGTGCCGCGCCTGAGGGCGCATCTGCTCCTTCGCGATGTGGCGAACGAACTGAAGCCGCTTCTCGATCTCGGGTGGTGTCTCGAAGCTGATCATACGATTGCAATCCCTTCCATCGCGGAGAAACCGCGCGCGTTGCGCAACCACATCTCAACCGGGTAGTCGCGGATGTAGCCGTGGCCGCCGAGGATCTGGACGGCGCGGTCGGTGACCATGAGAGCCATCTCGTCGGCGAAATTCTTTGCCAGGCAGGCGGCGCGCGTGGCGTCCCGCTTCTGATCGAGCAGCCACGCTGCTTCCCACATCATCAGCCGCGCGGCGTCGATGTCCACGAACATCTCCGCCAGCATGAAGGCGATCGACTGACGCTGCGCGATCGCCTCGCCGAATGCCTTTCGATTCTTCGCGTATTCGAGGGCGTACTCGTACGCGCCGCGCGCGACGCCCACCGCCATCGCAGCGAGAGCGGCGCGCGAACCGTTCAACAGGAGCGTGAAGTCGGTGCCACCGTCGCCACCCAGACGTTGCGAAGCGGGAATCCGGCATTCGTGAAAGTCGACGGAGTAGAGCGGAAGGGCCTTCATTCCCATGTTCTGCTCCCGATCTTTCACCACCGCGCCAACGGTCCCCTTCTTTACGAGAAACCCCTCCGTCCTGCCGTCGAGCGCCGCATACGCGATCATCCATTCCGCTTCTGCCGCATACGGAACATTGCATTTCACGCCATTGAGGACGTAGTTGCCGTTCGATCGCACGGCGGTCGCCTTCAATGCAGTGCTGTCGAAGTCGTACCGCGGCTCGATGAGCGCGGCGGATCCGGGCGCGTAGGCGTCGGTGCAGAAGTGCGGAAGGATCTCCGCCTTCTGCTCGTCGCTGCCGCAGAGAAGAACGGGAAAGGCGACAAGATTCGGCGCCGACAACGCCAGCGCACCCGACAAATCGCCCCATGCCAGCTCTTCGGCTGCGAGCACGCCGGTGATCGCGGAGCGCTCACCGAAACCGCCGTGCTTCTCAGGGATGCTGGCAGGCAGAAGCCCGAGCTCCCACCCGCCCGCGAGAATTTCAGGAGCCAGCGCGCTCGCCTCGTCAGCGCGGCGGGCGTGCTCGCGAAGCTCCTTCGCAGCGAACTTGCGCGCCGCTTCGATGAACATCTGCTGTTCTTCCGACGGTTCGAACGAAAACATTGAGGTCCTCCGTACTTCGATGTCATCCCTCGCTACGCTCGGGATGACATTTGTTTCTCCATATCGCGAGCAACCGTTGTCGATCCGGCAAACAACACCAGCGTCAGCAGCGCGCTGAGAACAGGAATCAGGTACATGGCGGCATGCAGACCTTCGCCGCGAAACGGTTCGAGTGCGGCCCCCGCGGCCGCCCGCCGCGTGAAGAAGTCGCTGGTCATACCGGTGACGATCGGACCGAACGACCCGCCTAACACGTACATGGCGAAGAAGTAGAGCGCCATCGCCGTGCCGCGGAGTCCGGGTTCGACGACATCGTGAAGCGTGGCGTAGACGCTGGAATAGTAGACGTACATCGCCATGCAGCCGCCCGCCGACAGCAGAACGAACGAAACTACGTGGTGGGCAGGGCGGCTCAGAGCGAGAAGCAGCAGCGGAACGGAAATCAGAATCGCAAAGGCGCCGACGAGAAGGCGCCCGTTCTTCCGTTGCAGTGACAAACGATCCGCAAGTGCGCCGCCGATGAGGAGTCCAGGGATTCCGGATAATCCGTAACTGGCCATCGCCATGAGGCCGGCCTGACGCAGAGTCGCTCCGTGATAGCGCATCAGGAGCGGTGCGAGAAACGATCCGAGCGCATACATGTTGAAGTTGAGCAGGGCGCCCGAGAGGATCAGCCACCACAGGGTCGGGATCGAGAGCAGCGTTCTCCACGGCCGCTCATTCGGCGCTTCGCGCGATGTGCCCTGTGCTGAAGGCCGGGTGAGGGGCCGCTCCGGTTCGTGAATGAACATCGCCGCGATCGCGCAGAAGATCCCCGGCACTCCCGCGATGAGGAAGGCCGCCCGCCAACCCCAGGTGTGCGCGATCAAGCTGCTAACCAGATACGACAACGCGATCCCGATCGGAAGCCCGAGCATGAAGATCGACATCGCGCGCGCTCGGCGCTCGGGAGGAACGAGATCGCCGATCAGCGATGTGGCCGCCGGAGCGCACGCCGCCTCACCGACGCCGACGCCGAGTCGCGTGGCAAACATCTGCCAGTAGCTCCGCGTCAACGCGGAGAGGCTGGTCATAAGACTCCAGACCACAAAGGCCACGCTCAGAATGCGCTTGCGAGAGTTGCGGTCGCTCAACCGGCCAAGCGGAATGCCCACGAATGCGTAAAGGAGCGTGAACGCCGTACCGAGCGCGCCGAGAGCGCCATCGCTCAGGTTCCACTCCTTCCGGATCGGCTCCGCCAGCGCGCCTCCGATCTGCCGGTCGAAGAAGTTCATCGCGTTGATCGCAAACAGGACGGACAAGGCGTAGGCCGTGCGCGAACGATCTCTCATTGGCCGCGAAACTCCGGCTTTCTCTTTTCCAGAAAGGCCCGCATGCCCTCCTTCTGGTCCGCCGTCGAGAAGAGGAGTTGAAATGCTTTTCGTTCCAGCACGATCGCGGTCTGGAGCGACGCGTCCTGACCCGCCAGCACCGCCTCCTTGATCTGCATGATCGCCAGCGGCGGCAGCGCGGCGATCGTCTGCGCGACGCGAAGCGCGGCAGCGAACACCTCTCCATCCGGGACGACCTCGCTCACCAGGCCCATGGCCAGAGCGTCTCTCGACTTCACAGGTTCGCCGGTCAGCAGCATCTTCATCGCGGCGAACTTGCCCACGGCACGCGTCAGCCGCTGCGTCCCTCCCGCCCCGGGCATGATCCCGACCCGCACCTCCGGTTGTCCGAAGCTCGCTCCCTCGCCGGCGATGATGATGTCGGCGTGCATCGCCAGCTCGCAGCCGCCACCCAGCGCGTAACCGTTCACGGCGGCCACCACCGGTTTCGGACACGACGCGATCGGCTCCCAGAGACGTTCGCTGCGGCGAAGCATCATCTCGACCGCCGTACGATCGACCATGTCGCGAAGATCCGCGCCGGCCGCGAACACTTTCTCGCCGCCGGTGAGAATGATGCAGCGCGTGATGTCGTCATTTCCCAGATCGCGGAAGTGATCGGCGAGCAGTTGCCGCACATTGAGATTGAGTGCGTTCCGAACTTCCGGCCGGTTCAGCCTAACAACGGCCACCCCGTCCACGGGCCGCTCGAGAAGGACTTCGCTCATCGCTTCTCCTTCCGCGTCGGGTCGGCCGACACCCGAACGACTCGCTTGCCGATGTTCTCGCCCTCAAAGAGTCCGATGAAGGCCCGAGGCGCGTTCTCCAGACCCTCGATGATGTCCTCGCGGTAGCGGACCTTCCCTTCCCGCAACCACTGCGACATGTCGCGAAGAAAGTCGGGCATGCGGTCGGTGTGATCGAGGACGAGCATTCCCTGGATCAGCGCGCGGTTGGAAATGAGCGAGCCGAGGTTGGGGCCGGGTTCCAGCTTCTGGTCGTTGTACTGCGAGATGAGACCGACGAGCGGAATCCGCGCGTGCAGATTGATCCGTTTCAGCACTGCCTCCAGAACCGCGCCTCCAACGTTGTCGAAGTAGACGTCGATCCCGGCTGGACAAGCCGCCTTCAACGCCTCCTTCAGATCTTCGCGCTTGTAGTTGATGCAGACGTCGAAGCCGAGATCGTTGACGACATACGCGCATTTTTCATCCGAGCCCGCCGTGCCCACCACGCGGCAGCCTTTGATCTTCGCGATCTGACCGGCGATCGAGCCCACCGCGCCCGCAGCGGCCGAAACGACCACCGTCTCCCCTGCCTTCGGACGACCGATGTCGAGCAGTGCGACGTACGCCGTCAGTCCCGTCATGCCGAGAACGCCCAACGCATACGAGAGCGGCGCCTCGGCCGGATCGAGCTTGCGCAATCCCTTGCCGTCGGAAACGGCGTACGCCTGCCAGCCGTCGAAGCCGAGCACGAAATCGCCAGACTTATAGCGGGGATTCTTTGATTCCATCACCTCGCTGATCGTCTGCCCGACCATCGGCTCGCCGAGCTTCGCGGGCTCCGCGTACGACTTCACGGTGCTCATCCGGCCGCGCATGTACGGATCGACGGAGAGATAGATCGTGCGGCGCAGCACGTCGCCGTCGCCGGCTTTCGGCACGTCGGTCCGCACGACCTCGAAGTTGGATTCGCTCGGCATTCCTTCCGGCCGGCTCTTGAAAAGCACCTGTGTGTTCGTCTCGTTCATCGCAGCTCCTCCGCCAGAGACGCTGCCTTTCGGGCCAGCATCGAAACGCGCTCGCCGAGCGCGGCAAAGCGTGGATCATCCGTCTGTCCTCGCACGTACCGCGCGTAGATCTGCTGCAGCACGACCGCGAGCTTGAACACGGCGAAGACCTCGTAGAGCGCGATGTCGTCGATGCCGTCGACAGGGCGTTTTGCACGCGCCGCGTAGCGCTCGAGGATTTCGTCGCGAGTGAACCATCCCGGGCGAGTGGTCACGGTTGCGACCGCGTCATGAGATTCTTCCGCAATGTGGACCCAGTAGCAGAGCAGAATGCCCAGGTCGACGAGGGGATCGCCGACGGCGCTCATCTCCCAGTCGAGCACCGCAACGAGTCTCTCCGGCTGACTCGCATCGAGCATGACGTTGTCGAGCTTGTAGTCGCCGTGCACCAGCGTCGCCCGCGGCGGATCCGGCGGGATGCGCGCTTCCAGCCACACCGCGAGCTGCTCCATTTCCGGCAGATCGCTGGTCTTCGCGCCATGCCATCGCTCCGTCCATCCACGGATCTGCCGCGCCACGAAACCCGCGGGCTTGCCGAGAGTGTCGAGGCCGTGGCGCGCAATGTCGATGGCGTGAAGGTCGGCGAGCGTATCGACCACCGCCTCGCTGATGCTGCGGCGTCGATCGATCCGGTCGCGAACTTCGGAAGGCTCTTCGTCCCGAACGACGATTCCATTCCGCCGCTCCATGACATAGAAGACAAATCCCGCGACCGACAGATCCTCGCACAGGATGTAGGGGCGCGGCGCCAGCGGAAAAAAAGGATGCACGGCGGCGAGCAGGCGGCACTCGCGGGCCATGTCGTGCGCGCGAGGCGGCACCGGTCCGAACGGCGGGCGGCGCATGACGAGCTCGCGGTCGCCGAATCGAAGCAGGTACGTG
>JBBRMQ010000074.1:0-16631 GCA_038230775.1 Thermoanaerobaculia bacterium | reverse complement strand
ACTCCATCGACGCGTTGACGATCTGCTTGTTGTCGACCGCGAAGCTCTTGAGCGACGACAGGTGCGTCGTGATCATCAGCAGGGCGCCGCGTTCGAGGAGAAACTCCACCGTCGCCGCCGCGAGCGCCGCGCCTTCTTCGGGATCCGTTCCCGACCCGAGCTCGTCGAGCATCACCAGCGATCGATCGGTGACGTGCGCGAGGATGCGCTTCAATCGAACGAGGTAGGCGGAGAACGTCGACAGATGTTCGAGGACGCTCTGATCGTCGCCGACCAGCACGTGGATCTCGTCAACGATCGGAATGACCGTTCCATCGGAGGCGGGAACAGGAAGGCCGCTCATGGCCATCGCGACGACGACGCCCGTGGTCTTCAACGCCACCGTCTTGCCGCCGGCGTTCGGTCCGCTGATCACGAGCGCGGTGTGCTCGCGGTCGAGCTCCACAGTGACCGGCACCACTCGGCGCTCGGATGCGTCTTCCTCGCGCGCGGACGCCAGCCGTTCATCGAGCAACGGGTGGCGCGCCTCGACGAGAAGCAGCCTATGATCTTTGTTGAATGAGGGGCGCGAAGCCTCGACGGTGTCGGCGAAGATCGCGCATGCCTGGATCGCATCGAACTCGCCCGCCACCTCGGCGCCGATCCGGATCTCTGCCTCATCGTCGAAGAGGAGCTGCGAGATGACCCGCGTGATCCGTGCGATCTCCTCGCGCTCCTGGATGAGGAGCTCCGCGAGATCGTTGTTCAGCTCGATCGCTGCCATCGGCTCGATGAAGACGGAAGCACCCGAGCCGCTTCGCTCATGAAGGATGCCGGGGATGGCGTTGCGGTGATCGGTGCGCACCGGCACGCAGTAGCGGTCACCGCGCATGACGATCAGCGGCTCCTGAATCGAATCCGCCTGGCGATTCATGATGTCGTTGAGCGTCCGCTGAATGGCGCTGCGTTTCTGCTGGATGCGCTGCCGCACCGAGCGCAGCTCGTTCGAGGCGTCTTCGCGAAGCTTGCCGTCCTTCGTGAAGTACTTGTTGATCTTCGAGACGAGCTCGCCGGCGTCGGGGATCTGTTCGGCGATGACGCGCAGGCGTGGAAAGCGATCGGTGCGAACGAGAGTCTCGCGAATCGCCTGCGTTGCGCGTACGGATCGCACGAGCTGCCACGATTCCTCCAGTTCCAGCACCGTCTCGCGCGTGAAGAATGGCTGCACGTCGACCAGACCGGCGAGCGGCAGCAATCCCTCGGAATGGTAGAAGCGCACCATCTCCCACAGGTCCGCCTGCGCGGTCTCGCACTTGGCGATCGTCGGCAACGGCCGGCGTTGCGCGATCAGACTCTTGCCGAGCGAGGTCTTCGCTTCGAGAGCGACGAGCGAAAGGATGCGCTCGAACTCGAGCGCATGGAGATCAGAGTTGGACACGCTGGAGCGTAAAAGCAAAAGGGACCCGGATTCAATCCCGGGTCCCTTGCACTGCGTCAGCGAATCCTAGTTTCCTTGTGCCGAGACCATGGTGGTGCCCTGCAGAACAAACTGCGTTTCGCCGGTCGCGTTGCTGAATACCTCGACGTGGCCGATCACAGCGCCGCGACAGGGGCCGGGCGGGACGGTCACCCACGATGCCTGGGCGCGGATCGCCGATCGCGACGTCGGCGCGATGTCATGAAAGCTCGTCGTGAAGTCGAGCGATTCTGAACCTCCCAGAGCGACGCGCGTTGTTTTCTCGGCGACGACGTTGCCGCTCTGCCCGTAAAAGCGAAGCTGCAGCAGTCCGGTGCAGGGGCCCGGTGGAAAACCGTGCTCCGGCTCAGGAGGCGCGGAATACGAAATGTTGAGCCGCGCGGTCTGACTGCTGACGATGCCGATGAATCCGAACCCCGGCGGCTCGGGCTGCGGGTTGAACGCCATGAGCGGCGCTGCTGCAAATAATGCGAGGACAGAGAAGAGTTTCCTCATCGAGATCTCCTTTCGAGGATGGCGATCAAGATAAGGACTCTGCGGTCACGGCGGCAGAGCATGAATGTGCTGTCAGGGAGGCTCGACGCAGGTCGCGCCGTTGCGAGCGCGCTGTGCGGTGTCATCCGCTGTGAATGTCATCCCGAGCGTAGCGAGGGAGCGGTGTGGGTAGGGCGGCGCGCAACACGGGCATCGAGCCGCCCGCCCACACCGGTCCCTCGCTACGCTCGGGATGACACGTGGCAAGCCCTGTCAGCGCAGTGCAACATTACTTGCGAGAGAGCTTTCCTAATGGAGTAGTCCCGCGCGCAATGCCTTCGACACCGCCTCGGACTTCGAATGCACATGCAGCTTCTCGTACGTGCTGCGGACGTAGTTGCGGATCGTGTTGACGCTGATACCGATGCGCGCCGCAGCGTTCTCGTAGCTGTACCCGTCGGCGAGAAGCGACAGCACCTCCGTCTCGCGCGCCGTGAGTTGTTCATTCACCACAGCGGGAGGCGCGAGGCGGCGGAAAAGCGCGACCACGCGGCGCGCGACCTCCGGGGACATCGGCGCGCCGCCGTCGCGCGCTTCACGAATCGATTCCAGCAATTTTGCCGGCGGCGTCTTCTTCAACATGTAGCCGCACGCTCCGTTGCAGATCGACTCGAACACGATGTCGTCATCGCTGTAGACGCTCAGCATCATGATCTGCGTCGCAGGAGAATGCTTCTGAAACAGCCGGACAGCTTCCGAGCCTAGCATCCCCGGAAGATGCACATCGAGCAGAAGGACATCGGCCGCTTCCTCGGACGGCGCCCGCAATCCCTCCTCCGCCGATCCGTAACTGCCGACGCAGCGAAAACCGGGCGTGCCGTCGATGAGGAGAGTGAGGCCCTCGCGGATTGCGCGGTCGTCATCGACAATTGCGACGCGAATCCCGTCTCCGGCCATCAGCGCAGCATCCGCCGAGAACCCCGCCTGTGCAAGCGCATGATCATGCTGTGCCGCGCAGCAGAAGGGAGACGTGCAGCCTCGTTCCTGCGCCTTCCGCGGTCGTGAGCGTGACTTCGCCGCCGAGCTCCGCGAGGCGGGTGCGCATGCTGCCGAGGCCATGGCCGTGATCGATGAGGCCGGGGTCGAAGCCGCGGCCGTTGTCCGCGATGTCGATGTGGACGACGTTGCCGCTGGACTTCAGCGTGATCGTCACCAGCCGGCACGACGAGTGGCGAACCGCGTTGGTGAGCGCTTCCTTCACCACGAGGTACACCTGCCGGCGCTGGGCGGGACCCAGCTTGATCCGATCCGCGCCCGGATCACTCTCGAAAATCCAGGTGATGCCCGCCGGATCGAGCGTCTCGGCCGCGCACTGGCGGAGGCGGCGGTTGAGGCTCTCGACGTCGTCGCGCCGTGGATCGATCGACCAGACGATGTCGCTCATCGCTTCGACCGCGCTACGTGCCGACTCTGCCACGTCGGAGAGCATGGAGCCTACACGCGGATGGTCAACCTGTTGACGGACTGCTTCACTGAGGATTGCGATGCGCGAGAGGCTGCCGCCGATGTCATCGTGAAGGTCGCTGGCGATGCGCACGCGGACGCGTTCCATCTCCAGCATCCGCGCGGTCCGCTGGCGGTAGTAGAGGTGCACGGCCATTGCGGTCAGGAGTGCGGCGATCGCGGTGAACCACCACCGGCGCCACACCGGCGGAAGAATCGTAAAGCGGATGAGCGCAGGACGCTCGCTGGGGTGGCCATCGCTCGTCATCGCGCGCACCTCGACGTCGTACGTGCCCGGCGCAAGGTTCGCGAGCGCGATGCTGCGCTGGTCGCTCGGCCGGCTCCATTCGTCGCTGCCGACGCGATATTGATAGCGCACCTGGTCCCCAGGCCGCAGGCTGACGCTCTCAAAGTCGAGGTCGACGCGATTCTGATGCGGCTCCAGGCGTAGAGGACCGACACTGCTGGTGCCGAGGGCAGGGATTGTGTGCGGGACGCCACTGACTCGAACGCCGGTGATCCAGATCGGCGGCCGCCCGGTCGGTTCGTCCTCCTTCGGGATAAGCGATGCCAGTCCCTGCAACGCGCCGAACCAGAGCGTTCCGTCGTGATCAGCGGCCGCGATGTTGATCATGTTGTTCGGTAATCCGTCCGCGGTCGTGTATCGCTTGACGTTCCCCGAATCGGGATCCAGCCGGCTGATGCCGCGGCTGGTGCCGAAGTACATGCGGCCGAAGCGATCCTCGACGATCGAGTAGACCTGATTGGTCGGCAGGCCTTGTTCTTTCGTGTAACGGCGGATGATCGGCGTCGTCGCTGAGGTGTCATCGATGCGCGCGACACCACCGCTTTCGGTGGCGATCCAAAGGCGGCCTGCGTGATCGACGCGCATGTCGCGGACCGTTCCCTCGGGAATCCCGACGATGGTCTCGAAGCGCCCATTGCGATACCGCATGACCCCGCCGAAGAATAGTCCGATCCAGAGATTGCCCTGACGATCCTCGCGGAACATGCTGGGCGCGCGGTCGCCAGGCATGCCGTCGGCGGTCGTGTAGACGCGCATCGTTCGCGATCCGGCGCTGAAACGCACGAGCGGAGCGCCGCGATGGACCACGCTGACCCAGATGTCGCCGTGCGTGTCACTGAAGACGCGGAACACATCGTTCGATGGCATTCCATCACCAACCGTGTAGACGCGCGGCGTCGCACGGCTCAGTTCTTCGATCGACTTCGTTGCGGGATAACGAGCGAGGCCTTCGGCCGTGGCCATCCACCACTCGCCGTCCGGCGCTTGCGCGACGATCTCGTTCCAGCCCCAGCCGAAACTCTTCAGTGTGGAAGGAACGCGGGGATGGATCTGATCGAAGCGCCGCCCGTCGAATGCATGGAGGACATTCTTTCCGGTCACGACGAGAAGTCTGCCGTTGGCGTCGGTCGTGATCTGCCGGATGCGCTCATCGGCGAGACCGTCTTTCTCGGTGAACGAAGTGAAGCCGCTGCGTGGCATCTCGAGCACGCCGCCGCTCTCGGTCCCCGCCCACAGATCGCCTTCCGCATCCTCGGCCAGCGCGAAGATCGCCCGATCGCTCAAGCCTTGCTCTAGGCCGTAAGAACGGAATGTCGGATGGTCGGACTCATCGGCCCGGGCGAGTCCTAACGGTGTACCGACCCAGAGCACACCATCCCTCGTGGCCAGGATCGATTCGATGGGCAGGCCGTGTACACCTTCGTTGAAGTGTTCCGCATCGATTCTTGGATCGCGACGAAATCGCGTGAGGGCGCTTGCGGCACCGAGCCAGATGAAACCGAGACGATCGCGCTCGAGAGTGCTGACGCTTTCTTTCGACAACTGCTCGAGCTCGCGGCCGTCATGCAAGAGGTAGAGACCGTGCTCCGTTCCGATCCAGAGATCATTGCCGGACTCGATCATCGCATTCGCCGTATCAGGCGGGGAGGCCACTGCACGCGCGGCACCGTCTGCGATGCGATAGATCCCCGCGTCTGTCGACGCCCAGACGGATTTCTGGCCCGCCAGCAGCGTGAATATGTTGACCGGGATCGGCATGCGCGCGAACTCGACGCTCGCTCCCGCCGTGAATCGGATCAGGCCGCGGTTGGTCGCGATCCAATACGTGCCGGCCGGCTTCTCGATGATGTCGCGCACCCGCGTCCCCGCGATCAGCGGTGCGTTCTCGAGCGTGGTGAAGCGGCTACCATCGAATCGCGCCAGGCCTTCGCGTGTGGCGAACCACATCACGCCGCGCGAATCGCAGAAGATGCGGTTGACGAAATCGTGAGGCAGGCCGTCACTGATGGTGAACTTGCGGAGCGGAAGCCGTTCCGCACGTGCGAGCGATGCGACGACGCATCCCGCGACGACCAGCACTCGCAGACGAGACAATGTCATGGGGCGATGCAGGACATTGTAAGTGCGGCATCGCTGCGGGATGCGTTGTCGGCTGTCAGTCGTCGGTTGTCAAAGGCCGCTTCTGACAACCGAGAACCGAGAACAGAGAACCGAGAACGCGCGGCGTGAGCCGCGCAAAAACGAAAGGACTCGCGATTTCTCGCGAGTCCCTAGATGGAAAAGCTGTGGTTGAACTCAGTAACCCGTGCGACGCTCTTCAGCGAGCTTGCGAAGCACTTTCTTCCGTGCCGCAATCGCTTTTCTCTTCCGTTTTGTGCTGGGCTTCTCGTAATGCTGGCGCTTCTTCAGTTCGGAGAGGATTCCCGATTTCTCGCATGTCCGTTTGAACCGGCGCAGCGCATTTTCAAAGGTCTCGTCTTCTTTGACGTGAACCAGAGGCATTCCAAATCCCCCCCTTCTTCATGAAACTTGATCGGCCCCGATCAGCCCGATCATTCTAAGAACCGCACTGGGTGCGGTCAATGCGAGTGTGAACCGGCCCCGATCGAACCTCATTCCGCGACGCCGAAGTCGCTGACGGGTCGTGAGTTAGCCTCAAACCACTTTCACAATAAGTTTCCAGCCGATCCGGGCCATAGAAAACATAGAATTTCGCTCCATGAATCGAAAAATGATCGTTTCTTTCTCATTTCTCCTGTTGATTGCGGCACAGGCGCCGGCCAAGACGACCGTCGCGAAGCCCAAGGTCCCTTCGACCGAAGCGCACGCTGTCACCGAGACGCTGAACGGCGTAACCGTCACGGATCCCTATCGTTGGCTCGAGAACCAGGACAGCCCCGAGACCCGGGCGTGGATCGAGCGACAGAACGCCTACACCGATGCGATGCTCAACTCGCTTCCGGACAAGGCGAAGGTCGCCGATCGCATCAAATCGATGCTGAACGTCGATCAGATGAGCACGCCATTCGTGCGAGGAGGCCGCTACTTCTTCACGAAGCGGATGGTCGGCCAGGATCAGTACTCGATCTACATGCGCGAGAGCGCGACCGGATCGGACATCCTCCTCATCGATCCCACTCCGATGGATCCGAAGCACACGACCAACGTCGGACTGATGGACGTCACGAGCGACGGCAAGATGATGGCGTACTACGTGCGCCACGGCGGCGCCGATGAAGTCGAAGTGCACTTCTTCGACGTCGACGCACGCAAAGACACCGGCGCCAACCTGTCGACCGCGCGTTACTTCGGCGTCTCGCTCACTCCCGACGCTCACACCATCTACTTCACCCGATACCTTGGCAAAGAGCAGTACGTGTATCGCCGGGCGATCTCCGGCGGCGATGAGGAGAACCTTTTCGGGAAGGGCTACGGATCCGACAAGATCGTCGGGACGACCATCACCGACGACGGTCGCTATCTGCTCATTGGAGTCCACTACGGTTCCGCGGCGAAGAAGACTGAGGATTACATCAAGGACCTTCGGACGGATGGGCCGATTCAGATCATCGCCAACGATCTCGACGCCCGGCAATCGATCGACGCCGCCGGCGACACGCTGGTGATCATGACCAACTGGAACGCGCCGAATCAGCGGATCATGACCGCGCCGGCGTCCGATCCAGGCCGCGCGAACTGGAAAGAGATCGTTCCGGAGAACAAGAAGGCCGCGCTGGAGGGGTTCACGCTCGCGGGCGGCAAGCTTTTCGCGACCTATCTCGAAAACGTGAAGCCGCGAGTGATTCAGTACGACCTCGCCGGCAAGCAGGAGCGCGAGATCAAATTTGACACGATCGGAACGCTCAGCGGCGTGAGCGGCACCTGGACTTCGCCGGTCGCGTTTTATCGCTACACGTCGTTTGCGGTGCCGTCGACGATCTATGCGTTCGACGTCGCGAGCGGCAAGACCGACGTCTTCTTCGCCACCCACGTGCCGGTGAATTCCGAACAGTTCACGGTGGAGCAGGTCTGGTATCCGTCGAAGGACGGCACCAAGATCCCGATGTTTCTGTTTTACAAGAAGGGCCTGCAGAAGAACGGCAAGAATCCCACGTATCTCACCGGTTACGGCGGATTCAATCTGAGTCAACAGCCGGGGTTCTCCGCCAGCGCGATCACGTGGGCCGAAAACGGCGGCGTGTGGGCGCTTCCCAACCTTCGCGGCGGGGGAGAGTTCGGCGAGGCGTGGCACGAGGCGGGGATGCAGGCGAACAAGCAGAATGTGTTCGACGACTTCGCGGCCGCGGCGCAATACCTCATCAAAGAGAAGTACACCTCCTCCCGTCACCTCGGCATCAGCGGCGGCAGCAACGGCGGACTCCTGGTCACCGCGCTGACGACGCAGCATCCCGATCTGGTCCACGCGGTGGTCGTGAGCTATCCGCTCGTCGACATGCTGCGCTACCACAAATTCCTGGTCGGACCGTTCTGGGTTCCGGAGTACGGCTCCGCGGACGATCCTGCGCAGTTCAAAACGATCTATGCATACTCGCCCTATCAGCACGTCGTGAAGGGCACGAAGTATCCGTCGATGCTGTTCATCACCGGCGACGCCGACACGCGCGTCGCGCCGCTGCACGCCCGCAAGATGGCGGCGCTGATGCAGGCCTCAACGGGGTCCGACAATCCGGTGATGATCCGCTATCACGTCTCGGGCGGCCACTCCGGCGGCGATCCGTTGAATGTGCAGGTGAACAACTCGGCGGAGACGTTGTCGTTCCTGATGTCGCAATTGAGATAAGCGGCTTCGCCGCGTTGTCGGTTGTCGGTGATCGGTTGTCAAAGACTGGCTGTCGGCAACCGACAACTGTCATCGCGAGCGCCCTCTTCGCGGCTCGGAAACGACGCGGTGTCATCCCGAGCGCAGCGAGGGATCCCCCGCGAACTTGCGCCGGGGATTCCTCGCCGTCTTCGCGGCTCGGAATGACACGAGTAGCGCAGCGAGGAACCTGCGAAGTCGTCAGTGATCGGTTGCCAAAGACAGCCTTTGACAACCGTCAACCGACAACCGTCAACGCGTAGCGGCGCAAGCCGCTGCGCACTATTGATGTTTCGACTTCCAGCTTTCCTTCTCCACTTTCCACTTGCCACCTTCGCGCACCATGGAGATCTCGCCGTGTGCCGGATCGCCGTCGCTTGATCCAGTCGCGAGGAGGGTGGCGGTCTCGCCGTCGATGGCGCCCCCGGTGATCTTGATTTTTTTCGGCTCCATCGCCTGAATCATCGGAAACATCTCCTTGAACTCCGGCGCGTCATTCATCTGCTTCGCCCGCGAGGCGCTGGCTGCAGCCTTCACGGCGTTCATGTCTCCGCTCGTCAGGCTCTTCACGAATGCGAGATACGCCTTTCCCGGATCTCCACCGCCTGGCGGGAGTTTCGTGCCTTTGAGCACGGGCGGCGCTTCCGGTTTCGGCGCCTGCACTCTCGCGTCGAATTTCGCGGAGTACGAATACTTCACGTCGTGGAAGCTCGACTCGTGCGACGTGTACAGCTTCCCCGCGATCTCAGCCGGCTTGAAGATCGTCGTCTCGAGCTCGTGCATGCCGGTACCGGAGAAGTTGTTGCCCTGGAGCTTGAACTCCGGGCTGTAGAACTGTCCACTGATGATGTGCTTGTCCGGGGTGATCGTCACTTCGACTCCCGTCAGCTTGCCGCTGTCCGCGAGCTCCATCATCTTTCCGATGTCGTCGAACGTCTCGACCGTCACCGGCACGTTGCTCAGCAGGACCACCGCTCCATCTTTCGATTTCTTGGCGACGGCGTACTTCAGCGGCGCGGTCTTCCCCCCGACGGTCATCGATCCGCTGGCGGTTCCTGCGTCCATCCCGTACGCGGCGATTGTGAGAAGGAGACCCCCAACGATCGAACAGGCGACCTTGTTCATGATTCTTCCCTCCGTTTTGGTCACCAAGATAGACCAGGGATGGCCACGCCGCTAGCGCATGAACGTGCGCCCTAGGCCAGCAGGTGTTCGACCCGCGAGATGATCGCGTCCAGCGCCACCTGGTTCTCGCCACCCTCGGGGATGATCAGATCGGCATAGCGCTTCGACGGTTCGACGAACTCCTCGTGCATCGGCCTGACGGTCGTGAGGTATTGGTGCACCACCGATTGGATGGAACGCCCTCGCGTCTCGATGTCGCGTGTCAGCCGGCGGAGAAACCGAATGTCCGCCGGCGTGTCGACAAACAATTTGATGTCGATCCGTTTGCGGAGCTCCGGTTCGGCCAGAACCAGGATCCCCTCGACGATGATCACCTTCCGCGGCTCGACCTTCTGCGTCTTGTCGGTCTTTCGCGAGTGCGTCGCGAAGTCATACAACGGACTCTCAACCGACGACCCCTTGCTCAATACGTCGAGGTGACGCGTCAGCAGCTCCGTCTCGAGCGAGTCGGGATGATCGAAGTTGATCTGATGCCGCTGCTCGGGGGAGTAGCCGTCGAAGTTGCGGTAGTACGAATCGTGGGAGATCCACTCGATGCGATCCTTCCCAACGCGATCGTAGATGGCGCGAGCGACCGTCGTCTTGCCGGAGCCGGTGCCGCCCGCAATGCCGATGAGGACCGGCGTCTTCACCCTTGCTGTTCTTCGAGCTCGGCTTCAGTCATGAAATCGGAGGGGTCGTCGTTGCCGCAGGTGCTGCACAGGATCGTGGTGACCTTTCCGGCGTTGAACTCGAACTGATAAGTCGGTGTCTCGCACTGCAGACAGATCAGATATTCCGGCTCGTCCATGAGCCGAAAGGATAACGCGAAAAAGCGGTTGACGGTTGACGGACGAGCCTTGACCGACCGGGAACTGTCCACGGTCAACCGTTTCACCGCGAGCCGGGTACGGGGCCGATGAACTGCGCCTCGTTCGTCTTGTTGTCGACGATGGACGCGTAGATATAGGTGTCATGTGCGCCGGTTTCCACCAGAAGTGAGTAGTCGTCGCCCATGATCATGGCCGGAAACAGGAGTTGGACGGCCAGGTGCCACATCGAATTCGGCGGCAGGACGGACCGGGTGGCGCCGATGGTCGTGCCGTTGGCCGAGCGCAGGGCCACCGTCAGCACCGCTTCGTGGTCGCCGAGGTTGACGAGGCCGATGTTGGTGCGGCGGGAATCGGTGTAGACGATCGCCTGGATCGTCCGCAGGGGATGGAACGACGAGACGTCGGTGATGGGGATCGGTTGAGGCGTCGTGATCTTGTCACCCTGCACGGCGTAGGCGGTTGCGGTCACGCGAATGGAATGACGACCGAGGGTCTGGACCACGAGCGGGGAGATCACGTTGTCCATGGCGAAAGCCTGGCCGACGACATCCGTGAAGCGCTGCCCACCGCCGCCCGGGATCGTGAGCAGGATGATCGGCTGATCCTTTGCCGTCGGCAGCGAGAGCGCGACCGTCGCCTCGGTCTTCAAATCGTTGCGAAGAATGATGTCCGTCTTCCAGTGCGTGTCGAACGGTCCGATCGTGCTGGCCACCACCGGCACCACCACCGAGACGCTCGGCGGATCCTCGGCCCGGGCCGTGGCGGCGATCAACAGCAGTCCGCAAAGCAGTCGTCTCATACGAAGTGCGGATGCGCGAGCCGCCGCAACACCACCGCTATCTTTTCGACGGTCGAGAGCGAGAGACGTTCGCGGAGCACCATGAGCGGATCGCGGCGGAGGCGGCCGAGGACGGTGGCGTAGACGCCGCCCATCAGGAGGACGGGGAAGCGTGCGTCGAACGCCAGCTCGTCGAGGAGAGGCTCCGCGGCGCGGAAGTACGACTCCGCGCGATCCATCTGGAACTCGACGAACTTCCGCATCGCGTCGCTTTGCACGCGTTTGAAGAGATCGCGATCGGCGAGGCCGAATCGGCGCAGCTCGTCCTGCGGGACGTACACGCGGTCGCGCGTGAGATCGTCGCCGATGTCGCGCGTGACGTTCGTGAGCTGCAGCGCGGTCGAGAGATTGCGGCCGTATTCGATCGCGGCAGGCGTGCGGTACCCGAAGATCGCCAGCGAGATGTCGGAGATCGACGCCGCGACGAGCACGCAGTACTGCAGAAGCTCATCGAATGTCTCGTAGCGCGTCTTCACCATGTCCTGCCGGCAACCATCGATCAGCTCAATGAATGCGGATTTCGGAATGGCGAAGTGTTTGAGCGCGTCGGCAAGCGCGATCGTGATCGGGTGCGTGGGCTGGCCGGCGTACGCCAGGTCCAGTTCTCCCTGCCATTCTGTTAAGCGTGTCATCCTGAGCCGCGTAGACGGCGAAGAATCCCCCTCGTTCTTGCGCAGGGGGTCCCTCACTTCGTTCGGGATGACACTTTCATCCGCAATGTCATCCGCCCAGCGGCAGAACGCGTACGCTGCGTACACAGCACGCCGTTTCACGCGCGGAAGAAATCGAAAGCCAACGGAAAAGTTCGCGCCGTGTTTGTGGGCGATGCGGCGGCAGAAAGCGTAAGCATCGCCGACGTTCATGACACCGGCCCGAGGGGCGGCACCTTCATCTCGGTGTCGCGCGAGCGGCACCAGTGATCGCCCGGTTTGTGGAGGCATCGTCCGTCATGCTTCCACATCCGCTGCACCAGCGGCGAGAGCATCGACTTCCACCACCGGCTCTTGTGCCATCCGCGGAGGTAGCCGTTGAAATCGCGGGCGCGGCCGGCCTGCCAGACGAACATCGACAGCCCGAAGTTTCCGCCGCTCTCGTACAGGAATCGATTGATCAGGCTCGTTTGCTGTTTCTCGCCCAACTCGCTTTGCCACAACTCATTGAAGTCGCGCTGTTCGAGGATGCTGCGCGCCGCGAGATTGCCGCTCGTCAGCGCGTAGCGGATACCGAGGCCGAAGAGATAGTCCTGGAATCCGGCGGCTTCACCGACGTAACGCGCTTCGCCATTGGTGGCCTGCTGCTTCAGATGGAAGTTCATGTACGAGTAGCCGGTGCGCGACTGGGCGGGAATCTCGAATCGATGCATGCGCTGCGCTTCGGCAAGGGAGTGATCGAAGTATTCGTCGATCCGTTTGAAGTTCGCGACGATCGCACAACCGAAGGTCGCCAGGCCGTCGAGAATGAAGAGGTACGAATATCCGCCCGGCGCCAGCTTGTGATTGAAGTACACGTCGATGCGCTCAGGCTCGGAGGTGTGCCACGTCATCTCACGCGCCAGGCCGTCGGGCGATGCGGGTCCGGTCGCCACGATGTCTGCCTCGCTGATCCGGCTGTTGAATATCACCGTCGCTCCGGCGGCGCGCGCCTGCGCGAGCAGACCCCGATCCAGCGTGCCCTCCTCGGGGCCTCGCCGAATGAAAAATCCGAACGGCTCCTTGCTGCGGATGACGCGCGCGACGCGGCGATGATCGTAAAACGTGGCCCAGTCGGCAGGCCGAAAGTAGAAGTTGCGCTCGATGCCGATTCGCGACAGGAAATCGGGCACAGGCTCCGCTTCCGACGACGCTTCGATGATCTGCAGGTCGCCGATGAAGCGCGCGCCGACGTCGCTCTTCGCTTCATGGACCTCGACGCCGCGACCCGCTTTGGCGAGCGCGATGGCCGCGGCCAGTCCCGATGGCCCCGCCCCTGCAATGCGTATCGGATGTTTCGGTTGCATCTGCGCCATCTTATCGTTCTGATACCAACGTGAATTCCGCTGAAGCATTGCCGACGGACGCACCGAAGCCCGCGAAACCGCGGGCACGCGCGGGCTTTGCCGTGCTGGTCGCGGCCGGAATTCTTCTCAGCCGCGTCGCCGGTCTCATTCGCGAACGCGTCTTCGCGCACTACCTCGGCAACTCTCCCGCGGCGGGCGCATTTAAAGCCGGCCTGAAGATCCCGAACTTCCTCCAGAACCTCTTCGGTGAGGGCGTGCTGTCCGCGTCGTTCATCCCGGTCTATGCGCGGCTGCTGGCCAAAGATGACGAGGAGTTGGCAGGCCGCGTGGCGGGCGTCATCGTCTCGCTTCTCTGTCTCGTCGTCGGCGTGATCATTCTCGTCTGCGTCCTTGTCACGCCGTGGATCATCGATCTGATCGCGCCGGGATTCACCGGTGACGTTCGCGCGCTGACGATCCGCATCGTGCAGATTCTTTTTCCAGCGACCGGACTCCTCGTGCTGTCCGCGTGGTGCCTCGGTGTTCTCAACAGCCATCACAAGTTCTTCCTGTCGTATGTCGCGCCGGTATTCTGGAACGCGGCGATGATCGCGGCCCTCATCTTCTGGGGACATCGTTCCTCGCAGTTCAATCTGGCGATCGCGCTGTCCTGGGGCACGGTCCTCGGCTCGGCGCTGCAGTTCGGAATTCAGATCCCGTTCGTTCTGAAGTACGCGCCGAAAATCCGACTCTCCCTGCAGACGTCGCTCGAGCCCGTGCGTGAAGTGATCCGCAGCTTCGGGCCGGTCGTCGTCGGGCGCGGAGTTGTTCAGCTGTCGGGGTACATCGATCAGGTGATTGCGAGCTTTCTGCACCCGGCGACCGTTGCGGCGCTGGCCTATGCGCAGACGATCTACTTCCTGCCGATCAGTCTCTTCGGCATGTCGGTCGCGGCGGCCGAGCTGCCGCAGATGTCGGGCGCGACGGGCAACGTGGACGAGGTCAACGCCCAGTTGCGGAAGCGGCTTGAGCGCGGACTGCGCCAGATCGCGTTCTTCGTCATCCCGACGATCGTGGCATTCATCTTCATCGGACGCGTTCTCGTCGCCGCGCTCTATCAGACCGGCGTGTTCAAGAATGACGACACGCTGCTCGTCTGGTACATCCTGGCCGGATCGACCGTCGGCCTGCTCGCCGTGACGCTCGGGCGTCTGTACTCGTCCACGTTTTATGCGTTGCGCGATCCGAAGACGCCGCTGCGCTATGCCATGCTTCGCGTCTGTCTCACCGCTGTTCTCGGCGTGCTGTTCGCGTTTCCGCTTCGGCCGGCGATCATCGCGTTCATCCGGATCGTGCATCTGCCGGTTCCGTCTTTCGGCGCTGATGGAGAGCTTCCGTTCGGTGCCATCGGGCTGACAGCCTCGGCGGGGATGGCCGGCTGGCTGGAGTTCATGATGCTTCGCCGTGCACTCACGCGGCGCATCGGCAAAGTGAATCTCGCGCCCTCCTTCCTCACGCGATTGTGGATCTCGGCCTTGGCCGGCGCCGCGGTGGGCGTCGCCATCGACATCGTGTTACATCCCCGGATGCAGTCGCTTCCGGTGCCGCACATCCTCGAAGCGATCGTGGTGGCCGGCGCGTTCGGCGTGGCCTACTTCCTCGCCAGCTTTCTCCTCGGCGTTCCCGAATCGAAGGCCACGCTGGGGCGGTTCTTGCTACGATCGAAGCGATGACGGTGGAATCGCAGCCCGCCGGCCTTTCCGGATCGCGCGTGGCGGACCTGGACGTCAATCCGGCCGAGGCGATTCTGGAGGTGAAGAATCTCCGGACGTCGTTTCCGACGGAAGACGGTCTCGTCCACGCTGTCGACAACGTCTCCTTCAATGTCCGCAAAGGCGAAGCGCTGGCGCTCGTCGGCGAGTCGGGTTGCGGAAAGACCGTCACGGCGATGTCGATCATGCGGCTGGTCGCATCGCCCGGACGCATCACCGGCGGCGAGATTCGATTCAAGGGCCGCAACCTCGCCGACCTGCCCGAGCGTGAGATGCGTCACGTGCGCGGCAACGACATCGCGATGGTCTTTCAGGAGCCGATGACGTCGCTCAATCCGGTATTCAAGATCGGCGAGCAGGTGGCGGAGGCGATTCGCATCCATCGCAAGGTGTCGCGGAAACAGGCACGCAAACAAGCGGGCGACATGCTGGAGCTGGTCGCCATTCCCGATCCGATCAAGCGGCTCGATGATTATCCGCATCAACTCTCCGGCGGCATGCGTCAGCGCGTGATGATCGCGATCGCGCTGTCGTGCGACCCCGAGCTGCTGATCGCGGACGAGCCGACGACCGCGCTCGACGTCACGATCCAGGCCCAGATCATGGAGCTGCTGGCGTCCTTGCAGAAGCGGCTCGGCCTCGCGATTCTGCTCATCACGCACGACCTCGGCGTCGTCGCAGAGTTCTGCGAGCGCGTGATCGTGATGTACACCGGCCGCATCGTGGAGGAAGCGCGCGTTCGCGATCTCTTCGCCAATCCGGCGCATCCTTACACGCGCGGCCTTCTGAAGTCGTTGCCCAGTCTGACCGCGGGCGGCCAGCGGCTTCCGACGATCAAGGGCATGGTGCCGTCGATCGGCAGTTTGCCGCCGGGGTGCAAGTTCAACCCGCGATGTCCCGACGTGATGCCAATCTGCCTTGGCAACGAGCCGGCGCGCATGGTCGTTGGTGAGGGGCATGATGCGCGCTGTTACCTGCATGGGGATCAGGCGGATCCGGAGCGGATGTGAAGGAGAGGGACACGGGAATGTTGAATGTTGAATGTTTAGTGTTGAATGCAGAACCGAGGGTGACAGCTCCCGGTTCATTCAACATTCAACATTCAACGTTCAACATTCCTCGCGGGAGGGCGGATGCCCGATAAACCGTTCATCCCCGGCGACGACAAGGTCGCTCTCGCGATCACCGGCGGCCTGACGACCACCGCCGATCAGACCGCGCCAGCCGATCGGGTGCTCAAGCCCGTTCATGGCGGCGGCGCAAAAAGCGAGTCGCAGGAGACGCCGAAAATTCCGTTAGGCGCGGGCGAAACGCTGCTGCTCGTGCGCGACCTCAAGAAGTATTTCCCGGTGAAGAGGGGAGTGCTGGCCCGTGTCGTGGCCAATGTGAAGGCGGTCGACGGCGTCAGCTTCGGCATCTCCCGCGGCGAAACCCTCGGCCTCGTCGGCGAGTCGGGCTCCGGCAAGTCGACGATCGGGCGCTGCATCCTT
>JBBRMQ010000073.1:0-16811 GCA_038230775.1 Thermoanaerobaculia bacterium | reverse complement strand
TGGACGCATGGCAGAGATAGCAACTGCGTCCTTTCGGCACGCGATTGCTAGCCATGACATAGCGGAAATCGCGGGGGTAGTTGCGGACGAGGATGACGCCCCAGCTCTGGATGTCGGCCTCGCGATAATGAAGCGACGAGAGCGGGATGCGCATCTCCGCCGTCCATCCCTGTGACGTGATGCGCGCGGCGGTCTCGTAATAGAAGTCGGGCGCCGTGTCGTACGAGTCGGTACTCTCGTTGTAGATGTCGTCGGCCTGCACTCCGCGCGGATTGATCTTGAACTCCAGCGCGGAACGGCGATCGTGCTGGGTGTCGAGAAGAATCGTGTCGAAGTCCTGGTCGGCGCCGATCTGATCGCGATCGACGAACGGCGCGCGAATCGCGGAAGGGTTCGGGTCGTCGTTCTGGTAGGCGACGTAGAAGTAGCGATCGTCGTACGCAAGCCACGCGGTCGTGTGCACCGGCGGGGTGGTGTTGTCGGTCTTCGCAAACTCGACGAAGTCCTCGACCTTGAGTGCGTGCTGCCAGCCGGAGTCGGAAAGGTCTCCGTCGAGAACGATCGAGCCTTCGAGCTTCTTGATCGTGAGGTCGGCCGCGTACAGCCAGGGCGTGTAGAACAGGAGCAGGAGAACGGCCAGGCATCGCATGGCTGACACGATGCGGCGCCAGATGGCAGCGAGTCCTCTCGCTGCAGTCACAAGTTGTGTCGAACGGTGTCAGCGGAACAACGATCGGTGACAGCAACGTCCCCTCATCCGCCCTTCGGGCACCTTCTCCCCGTACGCGGGGAGAAGGACTCCTGAGGTTGCTTTGCTCGCGTTGAGCGAAGTTTGTAGTCCCTCGCCCCGTGAAGCGGGGAGAGGGTGGCCGAAGGCCGGGTGAGGGGCTACGTGATTCAGGCCACTCCGAACGCGGCGACGGTTTCAATACGCGAGCAGCTCGCGCGCCGCGGCGATCACCTTGTCCTTGTTCGGGAGCCAGGCGGCTTCGAGCGGCGGCGAGTACGGAGTCGGCACATCGAGCGAAGCGACGCGTTTGATGGGCGCATCGAGATAGTCGAATGCTTTTTCCGCGATGCGCGCGGCGAACTCCGCGCCCGCGCCACCGGTGAGCGGCGCCTCGTGCAGGATGATTACGCGATTTGTTTTGGCGACCGACTCGAGGATCGCTTCTTCGTCAAACGGGATGATCGAGCGCAGATCGATGACCTCAACCGAGACGCCGTCTTTCGCCAGCTCTTCGGCCGCGTCGTCGGCGACATAGATCATTGCGCCCCAGGTGATGATCGTGAGGTCCTTGCCCTTGCGCCGGACGTTTGCCTTCCCGATGGGCACGACGTAGTCCTCGGTCGGAAGATCTTCCTTGATGCGGCGGTACAGGAACTTGTGCTCGATGTAGAGGACGGGATCATCGTCGCGGATCGCGGCCTTGAGCAATCCCTTCGCGTCGTACGCGGTGCCGGGTGAGACGATCTTCAATCCCGGCCGGTTCATGAACATGGCCTCAGGGCTGAGCGAATGAAATGGACCGCCGTGCGTTCCCGCGCCGGCAGGACCGCGAATGACGATCGGACAATCGCGGCCGTACAGATAGCGATTGGTGGCCGTGAAGTTCACGAGCATGTCGTAGCCGCACGTGATGAAGTCAATGAACTGCATCTCGGCAATCGGCCGCATGCCCATGATCGCAGCGCCGGACGCCGCACCGATGATGGCGATCTCAGAAATCGGCGTGTCGATCACGCGACCCGCTCCGAACTTCTCGATCAGGCCGCCGCTCGTTCGGAAAGCGCCGCCGTAGGCGCCGACGTCCTCGCCGATCAGAAACACCCGCTCGTCGCGCGCCATCTCCTCGGACATGGCCTGCGTAATCGCGTCGATGTAGGTCGTTTCCATAGGAGGACTGTGGACTGAGGACTGAGGACTGAGGCGGCTCAGTTCGCAGTCCTCAGTCCTTTGCCTCCCAATATCCGTCGCCCTTGAAGAGTCCAAGCGCGGCTTCGTGCGGTTGGGGCATCGGCGATTTCTCGGCTTCGTCGGTTGCGCGGTCCACTTCGTCGCGCACGCGCTTCTGGATTGCGTCGAACTCCGCCTGTGTCGCTGTCTTTTGCTCCATCAGCGCCCGCTCGAATCTCGCAAGTGGATCCTTTGTCTTCCATTGCTCGAGCAATTCTGGCGGAACGTACGACGCGTTGTCGTGCTCGGCGTGACCCTTCATGCGGAAGGTTTTCACTTCGAGCAGCGTGACGCCTTCGCCGCGCCGCGCGCGATCGACCGCTTTCTTCGTCGACTCGTACACCGCGAAGACATCGTTGCCGTCCACGGTCTCTCCCGCGCAGCCGAATGCGTACGCTTTGTCGGCGAGCGTCTTCGCCGCGGTCTGTTTTGCGGTCGGTGTCGAGTACGCGTAACCGTTGTCCTCGACGATCACGACCATCGGCAGCTTCTGCACGGTCGCGAAGTTCATTCCTTCCCAGAACGCGCCGGTGGAAGAACCGCCGTCACCGATGAACGCCAGCGTCACGAGGTTCTTTTTCTGCATGCGGCCGGCGAGCGCGACGCCGGCCATCACCGGGATCATGTCGCCTAACATCGAGATTTGTCCGATGAAGCCGTCCTTTGCCGGATGGCCGAAATGGATGTTCAGCTCGCGACCGCGGGTGGGGCCGTCGCCCTTCGCCATATATTGTTTGATGATGGCCGCCGGTTTGGCGCCGGCGACGAGAATCGATCCGATGTTGCGGATGAGCGGCTGCACGACGTCGCCCTGCTTGAAGTCGAGCGCGTAGGCCGCAGCAACGGATTCACCTTCCTGGCCTAACGACCGATACAAACCGCCGATCACCTTCGCCTGACGAAAGAGCGCGACGAGGCGCTCCTCCAGCGTCCGTGTGAGGCGCAGGTAGTAATCGATTTGCAGGAGCTGATCGCGGGAAAGTGCCACGGGCTATTGATGAATCGCGTGGCCGGCGAGGTCTTCGGCTGCTTCCATCACCGCCTCGGACAGCGTCGGATGCGCATGAATGGTTCGCGCGATCGACTCGCTCGTCGCCTCCAGCTCCAGCGCCGTGCACGCTTCAGCGATCAGTTCCGTCGCTTTGGGGCCGACGATGTGGACGCCGAGAAGCTCGTCGTACTTCGTGTCGGAGACGATCTTCACGAAGCCGCCCGATTCGCCGAGGATTTTCGCCTTGGCGTTGGCGGTGAAGACGAACTTGCCGGTCTTCACGTCGTAGCCGCGCTCTTTCGCTTTCTTCTCCGTCAGGCCGACCGATGCCACTTCGGGGTCGCTGGAGGTGGCGTTGGGAACGTGGTCGTAGTTGATCGGTCGCACTTCCAGGCCCTTCATGTGCTCGACGGCGAGGATTCCTTCCGCTGATGCGCAGTGGGCGAGGGCCGGCGTCGGGACGATGTCGCCGATCGCGTAGACATTCGGCTCGCCGGTCCGCATGAACGGATCGACCTTCACGAAGCCGCGCTCGATGACCACTTTCGTGCCCTCGAGTCCGCAGTTCTCGGTAACCGCGCGACGGCCGGTCGCCGACAGCACCAGCTCCGTTTCAATCGTCTGCTGCTTGCCCTTCGAAGACACGACGCACTTCACGCCGTTGGCGGTGACTTCTGCGCTCTCGACTTTGGCGTCGGTGAGCACCTCGATGCCCTTCTTCTTGAAGAGGCGCGTGAACTCTTTCGAGACTTCTTCATCTTCGATCGGAAGGAGCTGCGGCATGACTTCCACGATCGTGACCTTTGTGCCGAAGCGGGAGAAGATCGACGCGAACTCGCATCCGACCGCACCCGCTCCGATCACCAGCATCGACTTCGGCACTTCGGTCAGCTTCAGGATGTGATCCGAGTTGATGATGCGCTTGCCGTCCGCCTTGATGTGCGGCAGATCGCGTGGCACGGACCCCATCGCCAGAATGATGTTCTTGGTGTTGAGTTTCTTCGCGCCTTCGGCGCCTGTCACTTCGATGACGCCTTTGCCGGCGAGCTTGCCGAAGCCGGTGACCCGATCGACTTTGTTCTTCTTGAAGAGGAACTCGACGCCTTTGGCGTTGGCGTCGACGACGGCCTGCTTCCGAGTCTGCACGACGCTCCAGTCGAGCTTCACATCGCCGACCGTGATGCCAAACTCCTTCGATTTCTGGATCTTGGCCCAGATATCGGCGTTCTCCAGAAGCGACTTCGTGGGGATGCAGCCGCGATGCAGACAGGTGCCGCCGAGAAACGGGTCTTTCTCGATGACGGCGACTTTGAGTCCGAGCTGGCCGGCTCGAATGCCGGCGACGTATCCGCCGGGTCCGCTGCCGATGACCACCACGTCGTATTGCTGATCTGCCAAGGAGTCCTCCGAACTGCGGCGCGGATTATACGTACTTTGTTTTGCGCCGCGGCGAGGGTGCGCTACTGGGCAGGAATGTAGGTCGGTGACTGCGTACGGTTGTCGACGACGGATGCGTACGCTGCGATCGTGCCGGTGCCGCCCACGACCTTCAGTGTGACGCGAGCGTTGTACGTCGTCGAAAAACCGAACTTTGCAAGAATCCGATTGATCTGGACGAAACCGTTCGCCGCCAGAGGAACCTGCGTCTTGACCGCGACCTTCGAGTCGGACGAGACGGCGCTGATCTCCACGGTGGCGGCGTTGCCCGTGATTTCGGCGATGCCGACGTTGCTGCGGAAGCGTTCCGACTCCTCGAGCTGAACGAGCTGCAGCGCGCGGCCGCCTGCGGCGACGCCGTCCGCAGCGGTGACGCCCGGGATGAACTGCGCGTAGCCTCCCGAGTCGTTCTGGCTGTACGTGCGGGCGCTGGCCACGACGGAGCCGCTCGACGACACCACGACCAGTCCGCCGGCGTTCTGCGTCGAGAACACCGACTGCACCGCGTTCGCAATCACCCTCACCTCGGATGGAGCGAGCGAAACCGTCGTGCTGCGAGACGCGCCGTCCTGCGGATAGAAGGTGAGCGAGACCTCGGCCGGACTGCTTGAGGCGTTGAAGAGCCGGATGTCGGTGCGCCACTTTGCGTACACGTTCGTGAAGTCCGCGACGCCGGGAAGGACCGCGCGCATGCCCGCCGAGGTGGTCGTCGGCGTGATGAGCAACGGCGCGCCGGTTGCCTTGTCGGTGACATTCGCGTAGACGGTCACCTTTCCCGTCGCGCTGGTGACGGTGGCCTCGATGCGCCCGTCCGCGATCTGCAGACCCTTTTGAGTGAAAAAGTCGCCGATCTCCCGCTGTTCGCCGGGCTTGAGGTCGACGGAGAACGTTCCCATCGATTCGCCGTGCGGGCCGAAGACGCTCAACTGCACCGTCGCGCGCTCTCCTGCCGCTTCCACCAATCCGATCGCCGTATGAAACTTTGCCGTCTCCATGATCTGCGGCAGATTCAGGATCGACGGCTTCAACGCGTCTTTGCTGCGGCTGATGAACTGCGAGAGGGGGAGCGCGGGAACGAACGTCCCGGTGCTTCCCGCCGCGCCGGTCGAATAGGTCCGGCAAGTGGCGATCGTCGTCGTAATGCTCGCCGCCGAAGGAGGGCCGGAGGTGATGGGCCGGATCTCCAGCACGCCCGTCGCGTTGTCGGAGAGCGCCGCATAGCCGAAGAAATTCTTGAGGACATCATTCAGCGCGGCAGTCTCTCCAGCGTTGATCTGCATCGAGACCTGCAGGCCGACCTTCGTCCCGTCGACCCCCGAGGGCGTGAAGTTGAGCTGGTACTTCATCGTCTGCGCCGAGAGGTTCGCGATGCGGACGTCCGACTGCAGTTGGCCTGTGCCTGCGGGCGTATGCGCGAGCACCGGGATGATCAGCGATGAAGAGATCGGCGGATTGCTCGCGTTCGGCGACACCGGTGTGACGAGGTTCACCGAGATCGGAACGCTCGATCCCGCCGGCGGCGCGTCGTGAGTGTGGTGAGACAAGGCGGCGAATCCTGCGCCCTGAATGTTGAGCCGGAGCGTCGCACTGCTCGACCCGATCGGAAGATCCTTCGGGTTTGCGGCGAGCGTGAAGTCGAGACCGCTCGTCGGGAGCGTTCCGGAAGCGGGGGACACGGTCAACCACGGCTTGTCGACGCTGGCCGTGAACGCCGCCGGGCTCGATCCACCCGGGACGTGAACGACCTGCACCACGACGGTCTGCGAACCGTACGCGGCGGCGGAGTCGGTCGTGGTAGTGGGCAGAACGACGATGGACGCTGCGTCGGAGAACGGGCCGAAGCCCAGGCCGCAACTGCTCATCGAGCGAACGCGGTAGAAGTAGCGCGTCGGCTCGGTAACCTCGTGCTGGAACGTCACCAGGATGTCGGTGAGCGGAATCGTGCGTGCGTCGGAGAAGGTCTCCTGCGTCGCCTCCTGCACTTCATAGGAAGAGGTGTTCAGACCCGGGCTCCAGATGAAGATGTACGGCTGTCCGGACATCACTTCGGAATCGACGTACACCAGCGGCGCAACCGGACGGTTGCAGACTGCCGAGGCCGATGCCGTGAACGTATTCGACGGCGACACATCGTGCGGACAGTTCGCGAAGATGGTCTCCACGAACCAGGTGACCTCACCGTCACTTGAGAGAGTGGTCGAGAAGCGGTTGGTCGTGGTGGTTCCGGCGGGCTGAGCGTCGGCAGAGCCGTAGCCGATCCATACTCGATACGAAACGGCGCCGTCGACAGGCGTCCAGATGAAATCGACCCGGAGGGGAACGTCGGTGTCGCCATCGGCGGGGGAAAGCAGAAAGGGTGAAGCGTTGTCGCAGTCTGGATCGAACGGGATCACGAACCCGCCAAAGGCTGACAGCGCGTCGTCGCAGTTGCTGAATTGCGCGATGACGACCCACGTCACGTCGCCTGGACCGAGCTCCGCGTCGGTGGAGGTGGCGGTCGTCTCGTCGACGAACTCGAAGTCGCCATCGTCGAGCGCGGCCCAGATCTGATAGCTGATCGAGCCGGCGACGGGCGTCCAGGTGAAGTGAACGCTGGTGGTCGACGTGCCGCCCTGGGACGGAGTCAGCAGCGTGGCGCCGGCCGTCGGACAGTTCGCTCCTCTCGGCAGGGTGAACCGCGAAACGGCGGATTCCGTCGACGGGCAATTGTCGAAGACGGACTCGACGAACCAATCGTACGTGCCCGGTTCCAGATGAATCGTCGAAGACGTTTTGTCGGTCAGTTCCCACACTTCAAAGTCCGCATCGCCTTTGGAGAGCCAGAGGTAATACAGGGATGCGTCCTCGACGGGCGTCCACGTGAACGTAACCGGCGACATCAGATTCGACGCCCCGTCCGCCGGGGTCAGGAGCTGGGTGACGCCTGTCGGGCACGGGACGATCGTGAACTTGAAGTGCGTCGACTCGGTCTTGCAATCGGAAAAATTGGTGACGACGTACCATTCCACCGCTGTTCCCGGAGAAATGTCATCGCTCAACGTCGTCTCGGACGTTCCGCCGACATCGATGAATTCCGAAGCGTCGTAGGATGCCCACACTTCATAACCGATGGCGCCGGGCACCGCGCCCCACGAGTAGGTGACAGGGGAGGTCACACCTGTGGCGCCATTCGCCGGGCTGACCGGTGTCGCTTGCGGATGCGCGCAGGAGCTTTGTGCGCGCAGAATCGGCCCGCCAAGAAGCACGAACAAGAGCACGACGCCGCGAAGTCTCAATGCGGCTGCCATTGTTCACACTGCCACTCGTTTGCGCTAGTGTCGCCGGTCACAGGAGGCTAGCCGTGGTACTTGCTGCCGCCCGTATTGAAGACGTCTTTCGTGTTGAGCTTCTTCGCTCCGTCAGCGCCGGTGACCTCCACGATTCCCCTGCCCGCGAGCTTGCCTGTGATGCGCTCCTCCGAACTGCGGCGCGGATTCTACGTACATTGGAACCATGAAACGGCTGCTGCTCATTGCAATGCTCGCCCTGTCCGCGCACGCGCATCCGGGCGTGGGAATCGTGATCGATTCCCGCGGCAATCTCTTTTACACCGACCTCGAACAGGTCTGGCGGATCGCGGCAAACGGTGCGACGGGCATCGCCGCTCCGAACGTCCACACACATGAGCTCTATCTCGATGCGCAGGACAACCTCTACGGCGAGCACCTCTGGTACAACGGCGAGACGCTGAAGACGTGGGGATCGCGGGTGTGGAAGCGCTCGCCGGACGGAAACGTGGTCGATGTCGTGCCGTCGCATCCGGGATTCAACGAGGACACCAGCTTCGTGCGCGATGGTGCGGGCAACATGTACATCGCGCGGCGGGACGAAAATGTCATCGAGCGTTGCGTAGCGCCGGCGGCCTCGCCGGCCGGACCGCCAGCGGCTCGCTGGCGTGAACAAGAGCCGCCGGGCCGGCGGCGGTCCCGCCGCCAAGCGGGCGGCGCTCCTTGCGTCGTCTTCGCTCACGCGCCATTTCACGACATCCGCTGGATGACGGTCACTCCCGGCGGGACGCTCTACCTCATCGATGTCGTCGATCTCGTTCGCATCACTCCCGACGGAAGGGTGACGACGATCGCGCGCGATCTCAGCGGCAAGCGCGAGAAGCATCAGGTTATGGGGGTGTGGACCGACCCGTCCGAGAACGTGTATGTCGCCGACTACGCGAATCGCGCGGTCAAACGGATCGATCGCCACGGCAGAGTCGAGATCATTGAACGATCAACGTTTCCCTGGTCGCCCACCGGCGGGACGTTCGCGAAAAACGGAGACCTCTGGCTGCTCGAGGCGACGTTCACAAACTCGGTGCGCGTCCGACGTGTGCGCCGTTGAACGTTCGCGATACGCCGATCGCGTACAGGTAGCCGTAATGTGAGTTTGTCCCGGAGACCATCTTCATCGCCGTCGCGTAGACGGCGGCGCGATCGGCGATCGACATCGTCGCGCCGAGTCCCGCGCGAAAGTAGTCGTCGCGGAGCAGGCGATCGTGGTTCACCCACAGCACGTCGGAAATATTCGGATTGCGCACCGGCGGCCCGGCCGGACTGAAAATCCGATCCGCGGTGATGCCGCCGTAGCTCTGCTGCCAGGAGAGGACCGCGCGCAAGTTCAGCTTCGGCGACGCGAAGTAGCCGACGTCAAGATCCTCGTTGCTGCGATTCATGCCGATGCCGGCGAACTTCTGAACCCACGAATACGAGACCGCGCCGTCGGCGTAGAAATCGAGTCCTGCCGGCGAGAAGACCTTGCCGACATCAGCGCCGAGAGTCGTCTCGCGCAGCCGCGGGCCGACCGCAGCCTCTCCGATCGTTGGATATCGATGCGACGGGATTCGAAGCGACAGTGAAGGTGTGACCACGACCGGACCGTTGAACAGGTTGTACCGCGCGCCGAAACGGAAGTCCTGCCACGTGGAGTGGTAGTTCCCGTCATCGATGCCGCTGCGCCCGAGGACCGGCTGTGGCTCGATCCCGTTTTCGGAACCTACGAACGGGATCGACGCCGAGATGGCGAGCCGGTCCGTCAGGCTGTGTTCGATGCCGAGAGCGAGCGATCGCGAATGGGATCCGCCGTGCGGCACCTTCGAGCTGTCGAAGTAGAAATGTCCCTGAAACTCCGTGCGCTGAAAGGTGAGGGAGACGCTCGTTTCGCCGCGGGGTGCGATCCAGGCCTGTCCGAGCAGCGAAGGCGCGATCGATAGCGCGACGATCGCCGCCGCAACCTTCACGCGTGCTTTCGCTGACAAGCCTCGGTCACGCCTTTTGCGCGCTGATCCATGACTGTGTTGATCACGGTGAGCAGCTCGTGACTTCGCTTCGACACCTGCACGGCGCAGTTGTTTTCTTTTTCGATGCGGGCCATTTCCGCTCGCGTCGGCTCGAAGACCATCGGGATGATCGTCGGGTGAACCGATGCGGCGCTGGTCGCATCCGCGGCCTGCGCAATGGTCGCGAACTCGGTGAGAACGATGTCGTACTTGTTTGTACTCATGGCGGTGCGCATCTCGTCGGTCGTGGTCACGGCGTCGGGGCGGTGGCCGACCATGCGCAACGCGGTCAGGAGTCGCTCGCGGTTGTCGGGAGAAGACCACTTCGATTCGGGATTGAGATATACGAGAATCGTCGCCGGATGGGCCGCCGCATACGCCCGCTGGAAGCGCACGCCCTGGCCGAAGACGACGTACTTGTCGCCGCAAGCGATGGCGCTCGTTGCGACGGTCGAGAGCGCGAGAATCCAAACGCCGAGCCGCTTCATGAGGAAACCTCCCTGTGCCGCAATGGTACCTGAATCGTGTCAGGGGAGGCCGATTCGTTTCGCGAGATTCTCGAAGCGCGGCTCTCGGTGCAGCGCGTCGAACACGGGATCGACGCGCAGGTAGATGAGGCGGCCGTTGTGCTCGGCGTACGCGCGCTCCAGCCACTCGAGCGACTGGTCCGTCTGGTGCAGCCGCGCATGCAGCGACGCCCTGCGATAGGTGAACACATCGTGCGTCTCCTCTTCCTCGATCTGTTCCATCCGGAGGCGCTTGCGCCAGTAACCCGGCATGCCGGCCGAGGCGTAGGAGCGGGCGAGGTCGTCGATGATGGGCTCCGGATATCTGGCCATGTGCGCCCATTGCTGGTACTGCGCGAATGCTTCTGCGTTGCGGCCTGCTGCCGCGTAGGCGTCCGCCGCGCCTTCCCGGTCCTCGAGCGATTCGGGATCGAGCTCGATCGCCCTGCGATATTGCGCGATCGACGCATCGTATTGATGAGCGAGATAGAACATGAACGGCAGCTCGCCGATGGCCTGGCGGCCTAACGGACTGAGCTCGAACGCGCGCTTGCAGTGGGCGATCGCCTGATCCGCATGTCCGGTGACCATGAGCAGGAGGGCGTACTCTTCGTGTGCGAGATCGTACTGAGGATTCAGCTCGATCGCGCGGCGGAAACTCTCATCGGCCGCCTTCCAGTCCCAGTCGTACTTCGTCTGGATCATCCCAAGCGACGCATGTGCCTCGGCCAGATTCGGATCGAGCCGTAATGCGGTGAGCGCGGCTTCTTTGGCTGGAGGGAATGCTTCTGTCGGCAGCATCACGCCGAACGTCGCGAGCTCTTCGTACGCATCGGCAACTCCGGCGTACGCAGGCGCGTAATTTGGATCGCTCTTCACGGCTTGCTTGAAATACAGAAGGCTGCGGTTGAGGCTCTCCGGATCGCCGCGAACGATGTACGAACGGCCGCGCAGAACCGCATCGCGCGCCGCTGCGTTCACTGGCGGACTGCTCTTGAGACTGTGCGTTTCCGTGACTTCGCGCGGCCAGAGGCGTCGCATGGGAAGCATCAAAGCGGCGAGGAGCGCGGCGGCCAGCACGAACCCGGCCACCAGTACGCCACGGCGTTTCGATCGGGAGGGCGCGATCGGAATCGACGGCGATGGCGGCAGATCGCTGCGCAGCGCAAAGGCCAGGTCATGTGCGGTCTGAAAACGACGGTCGGGATCTTTCTCCAGACAATGCTGCACGATCGCAACGAGTCCCGGAGCCACGTCCACCAGTGCCGATGTCATCGGATCTTCCGTGAGGATGGCGGCGATGGTCTCGCCCCCCGAGGCCTTTCGAAACGCGAAACGTCCCCACAACATCTCGTACAGAACGCTGCCGAACGCGAAGATGTCGCTGCGCTCATCGGCGGCTTCGGCGCGCACCTGCTCCGGCGACATGTAGGCCAGCGTTCCCATCAGCGTGCCGGGAGCGGTCTTCATCACGGTGTGCGTGCTGTCGTCGTGGGCGATCGGCTCGCTGATCTTCGCCAGACCGAAGTCGAGGATCTTCACGCGTCCGTCGGGCGTGACGAAGATGTTTTCGGGCTTGAGATCGCGGTGCACGATTCCCTTCTCGTGCGCGGCTTCCAGCCCCGCGGCGATCTGCAGAGCGAGCGCGATCGCTTTGCGCGGCGGCAGTGCGCCGCCCGTCATCGCCTCTCGCAGCGTCTGACCCATGAGCAACTCCGAGACGATGAACGGCGCGCCGTCGTGCTCGTCGAGGTCGTAGATCGTCAGCAGATTCGGATGATTGAGCGCGCCAGCGGTGCGCGCTTCCTGTTCCAGACGTCTGCGGCGGAGCGGGTCGGTGAAAACGTCGGCATGAAGGATCTTGATCGCGACTTCGCGCCGGAGGTGCGGATCGAGCGCGCGATAGACCTCGCCCATCCCGCCTGCGCCTAACGGGGCGAGGATCTCGTATTTTCCGATCCGGGAACCAGCGGCGAGAGTCACGTGCGGCTAATTGTGATACTTGTTGCCGCCGGTGTTGAAGAGAACGACGACATCGGTCTTTCGGATGTCGCCCCTCGCCATCAACTGACGCAGCGCCAGGAGCGCGGCGCCCGCCTCCGGGCCGGCATCGATTCCCTCGGTCGTGCGCAACTCTGCGGCGGCGGTTTCGATCTGCGATTCCTCGACGGCGATCGCGCCACCTTTTGAATCGCGAAGCGCGCCGAGCATCAGACGGTCGCCGATTGCGCGCGGGACCCGAAGACCCCATGCCGTGGTCTGCGGCGATTCCCATTCGGGCGCGGATTCGAGCTTGTCGTTGAACGCGCGGACGATCGGAGCGCATCCGCTGGATTGCACGGAGTACATCCGCGGCCGCTCCGCGCCGATCCAGCCGAGGCGCTGCATTTCGTCGAAGGCTTTCCACATGCCGATGAGGCCCGTTCCGCCGCCGGTCGGGTAGAGGATCACGTCGGGAAGGCGCCCGAGGTCTTCGAGAAGCTCGTAGCCCATGATCTTTTTTCCCTCGACGCGATACGGTTCTTTCAGAGTCGAGAGATCGAAGCCGCCGTTGGCCGCCAGGTACTGCTGCACGCGCTTACCGGCATCGGTGATGACGCCGGCGACGAGCTCCACTTCGGCGCCGTAGCTGCGGCACTCCTCGATGATCGACTTCGGCGTATCGCGTGGCATCGCGACGAACACCGGCAGCCCGGCGCGAGCGCCGTACGCGGAGAGCGCGGCTCCGGCATTCCCTGCGGTCGGCGCGGCGAGGCTCTTCGCGCCGAGCTTCTTCGCCATCGTGACGGCGGCCGCCATTCCGCGCGACTTGAAGGAGCGCGTCGGATTCTTCGATTCGTCCTTGATCCAGACGTTCTCGTGCCGGTTCGACGCGAGAAGCGGTGTGATGCCTTCACCCAGCGTCACCGGCTCCGCGTCCGGCAACACCTCCGCGTAGCGCCACATGTTCGGCGCGCGCTGGCGGATCTCGTTACGAAGAGCGGGAGCGGGGGAGAGATCGTACTGCGCAAGCAGGGGTCCGCCGCAGTTGCGGCAGAGGTTGAGAAGCTGGTTGGCGTCGAAGCGTGTCTGGCACGCGGAGCATTCGATATGCATCTTTGCTGCGTCGCGTTGCGCGGCGAAGCCGCGCCGTTTTACTGCTGCGTCTTCGTGGCCGCGGCGTCGGCCTTCGCCTTGTCGACGCTCTTCGAGAACTCGTCGATAGACTTCTGTGCATCACCGGGCTTGTCTTCGAACTTCGCCATCTCGTTCGCGAACGCGTTCAGCGCGTTCTCGTGCTTGGAAAGGAGCTGGCGGTTGTAGGAGAGGCCCGGATCTTCCTGTGACTTGTTCGCGACCGCGTCCTTCTTCTGCTGCTCGAAGCTGTCGAGTGTCTGCTTGTACATCGACTTGGTCTGGTCGTCCTTTGCTTCGTCGTACGCCTTCTTCATCTGCTGGTACGAGGCGTCCATCTGCGCGTTCATCGCCTCGCCCATCTTGGTCGTCATCTCGGCGGTGCTGGCTGCCAGGATCTGACCTTTGACCCACTGATACTCCGCGGTGTTGAAGCCGAGGTCTTTGGCGGCGCGGATGTCGGCGGTGAGGAAATCGGCAACCGAGCCGAGCCCTTTGAAGCCTTCAACCACCCCGGCGAGCGATTGGTCGCCTGCTTTCTTCACGGCCTCACCGTGCGCCTGGAGCTGCTGTTTGGCGACTTGCGCGATCGCCTTCTCGTGATCGCGAACCTTGAGGTACATCTGGACCTGCGCCTCGGTCAGCTTGCCGTCCTGCGGAGCGTCGTACTTGTCCTCCGACGCTTCCTTCAACAGCTTGGTCGTGCTTCCGCTCTTGGCAAGGTCACTGGCAATCTTCGCCTGTTCATATGCTTCCTTGGCCTTGCAGCCGGAAAGCGCGACAGCGATGGTCAAAACGATCGGTGTAATGCGACCCATTCGGTCCTCCAAATAAGATTGTGTTGGGAATTGTAGCGCAACTACAACTGGCTGCGCACGCGGTTGGATAAGTCACTGAGGGTTTTGAGGATCTCTTCAAGGGCCGACTTGTGATCGGCCTTCATTTTGGCAACCTGCTGTTCGAGCTGCGACACCTGTTTCTCGAGCGCACCCACCCGTCCGTCTGCCGCCGGCGCGGCAGCGCGCTTAGGTGCTTTCTTCGGCTCTTCCATGACGGCGACCGCGGGCTCTTCGACCATGGTCGCCGAGTCGAGCTCTTCGATGTCGTCCATCGGAATGGGGATGCTGCCGCCGATCGTTGCGGGCCGCTCGCGTCCTTCGAGCAATTGCTCGAGCGAGACTTCCTCCATTTTTTCGTAGCCCTGATCGATCGGGGAGGATTCGGGAAACGGCATCGAGTCGCCGAACGGATTGCTCATCGGCTCCGGCTCGGGTTCCGGCGCGGGAGCAGCCTTTTTGGACGTGGCCTTCTCAGGTGCTTTCGCTTCGGCGGGCGCCGCTTTCTGAGGCTTGCTGCGATCAATCGGCTCGTTCTTTCCCTTGAGGCGGTTGTACAGGTGCTTGGCCGTGATCTTGGAGACGAGCTTGAACGTCTCCATCACGCCTTCACCTTTGATCGCCGACGCCTCGGCGAAGGGATAGCCCTCGAGACCCAGAGCCTGCTGCAGTTTGTCGATCGGCAGGACCCCCGGGATGTCGCGTTTGTTGTATTGAATGATGATCGGCGTGTCGTTCGGGTCGATCTGGTTGTCCTTCAGGTTCTCCATCAGATTGCCGAAGCTCTCGCGAGTGGAGTCCACCATCGATGGCTGCGAATCGGCGACGAAGACGACGGCATCGGCGCCCTTCAGCACCAGCTTGCGCGTCTCGTTGTAGAAGACCTGTCCGGGCACCGTGTACAGCTGCATCTTGAGGTTGAACGCGCCGACCTTGCCGATGTCAACCGGCAGAAGGTCGAAGAAAAGGGTGCGGTCGGTCTTGGTGGCCAGCGACAGCATCTTTCCCTTCTGCTTGGGATCGAGCTTGTCGAAGATGACCATGAGGTTCGTGGTCTTCCCGCACAGACCGGGACCGTAGTACACGATCTTCGCGGTCATCTCGCGCGTCGCGTGGTTGAACAGGACCATGAAGTGCAAGAGTATCGCATAGAATTTCGCACGTTTGGATGACGAGCCCATCGAGATCCCGATCGAGGCAGCGCTCGACCTTCATGCCTTTCAGCCTCAGGAAGTTCGCGATGTCACGCGCACGTATTTGACCGAGGCGAGAGCGCGCGGATTTCGCGAGGTGCGGCTGGTCCATGGGCGCGGGCGGGGAGTTCAGCGCGCAAACGTTCAATCGCTTCTGCGCGAGCTCGATTTCGTCCTCGATTTTCGCGACGACGCGCATCTTGGGGCCACTCTGGTGAGGCTCAAGGACTTAGGACTGAGGACTGAGGACCAGGACTGAGAAATGGCGTTGAATTCGCTAGAGTGACGCTGAATGTCCACCCTGTTCGAAGAACTCAGCCGCGTCAGGACCTACGAATACACGGAAGAGGACGTCCGCGAGTTCGAGGCCCTTCATGAGGAGATCCGCGCGCTCAAGAAAGAGCGCAACGCGGTGATCGTCGCGCACAACTACTACCGCCCCGAGATTCTGAAGATCGCCGATTTCGTCGGCGACTCGCTCGAGCTCGCGCTGATGGCGTCGAATGTCAAGGATGCGGACATCATCGACTTCTGCGGCGTGCACTTCATGGCGGAGACGGCGAAGATCGTCAATCCATCGCGTACCGTGCTGCTGCCGAATCTGATGGCCGGCTGCCAGCTCGCCGATTCGGCGCCGCCCGCCGATCTCGCGGCTCGCATCGCGGAACTGCGCAAGGATTTTCCCGATCTCGCGGTCGTCAGCTACGTGAACACGACGGCCGCCGTGAAAGCGCTCTCCGACATCATCTGCACCTCGGCCAACGCCGCGCGCGTGGTCCGTTCGCTGCCGAACAAGAACATCCTCTTCGTGCCCGATCGCAATCTCGCCAATCACGTGGCGGAGCAGGTGCCGGAGAAGAACATCATCCCGTGGGAAGGCTTCTGCTACGTGCATCAGCAGATCACACCGCAGGAGATCACGCGCATCCGCGAGAGCGATCCCGATCTCGTGATCCTCGTTCATCCCGAATGCCGCGCCGATGTAGCGAAACTGGCCGACGCCGTCCTGTCGACGTCGGGCATGGTGAAGTACGCGAAGGAAAAGCCGGCCTCGCGGTTTCTCGTCGTCACCGAGTGCGGCCTCTCCGACCGGCTGGCGATGGAAGTCCCCGACAAGACGTTCCTCAAGGGCTGCAAGCTCTGCACATTCATGAAGGTGACCTCGCTCGAAGACGTGCGCGACTCGCTGAAATACGTCCGCTACGAGATCGAGGTGCCGGAGGACATTCGCATTCCCGCGGAACGCGCGCTGCGGCGGATGTTCGACGTGGTGGGATGATGAACTTGCCGCCCACCCACACCGGTTCCTCGCTACGCTCGGAATGACATGGCCGTCAATCGATCGCAAGCCTTGTCATCCCGAGCGTAGCGAGGGACCGGTGTGGGCGGGCGGTTCGAAAGACGTGCCTCGAGATCATTTGCAGAACAGCTGGTACACGCCGATGACGTCGTCGCGCACGTCGTCGAGA
>JBBRMQ010000072.1:0-17157 GCA_038230775.1 Thermoanaerobaculia bacterium | reverse complement strand
TCGTCTATCGCTCGTTCTACGGAATGCGCATTCAGAGCGAAGACGCCGCGACGCCGGTCGCAGTCAAAGCGCACTAGCTGTTCGTGGGCCAGCCTTCGGGCTGGCCCTTTCTACTCAGCGCTGACAAGTCTGGCGCCAGCCAGGTGTGGGGCCAGCCCTCCGGCTGGCCTGGCCAGTCGGAGGACTGGCCCCACACTTCGGCGGCCAGGGAGGCCGCCGCTACTTCGGTTACGAGCTCTTCTTCTTCACGTCCTCGAAGAACGAGACGAGCTTCGGCGAGAAGGCGCGGCGATCCAGCCGCAACCCACGGTTCGCCTTCAGCGCGGCGCGAAAGTCCGAGACCGCGCCGCGCATGTCCGGCTGACGCCCGAGCATCGAACGCGTGTACCGCACGCAGCCGCGAAGCAGATACGCCTCGCCGGTCGAGGACGAAGTCAACATCCCGCTCAGCAGTTGTTCCGAGCTCGTGAGATCGCCGGCGGCGAATGCGCGATACGCGGCCTGCAACTGATCGCGCAGGTCGTTGTCGCGCGGCGCCGCGGCGGCGGGAGCCGGCAACTCGGCTTTGATCACCACCGGCGCCGGAGCAGGTGCCACGGGCTTCGGCTCTTCCTTCGGCGGATCGACAATCGCGACCTTCGGCTGCGGCTGCGGCTGTGGAGGCGGCTGCCGCGCGACCATCACCGGCCGCGAGGCCTTGAGTTTCTTCGCTTCCTCCGCCGCGCCCGCAAAAAGGTCCCTGGCCTGCAGCGCCGCCTCGGACGCGTGGCGGAAAGCGCGCGCATCGCTGCCGTTCGCCGCATCCATCGCTTCCTGCAGCTTGCGTTGGGCCGCACGGTACGCATCGCTGCGATCCGCGCCCGCGGCGACGGCATCCATCTGTGCGGACACCGCCTTTCCGACGGCCGCATTCGCCTCGCGCTTCACATCCGCGGCAGCGCTGTCCGTCGCGTGCTGCTTCTGTGACTGCGCCTTGCCGACCCAGTCGCGAAGCTGCGCATAGAACGCCGTTTTCTGTACCGCTCCCTGCTCTTCAGACGCCCGGAATTCGCGCACTGCGCCATCGGGATCGCCGAGCTGGAACTTCGCGACGCCGAGCCAGTAGTGCGGCACATAGACGAACGTCTCGTTCTTCGGCCTAACCGACGCGGCTTCCGACGGCGACTCGCTGATCGCTTTCTGCAGCGCGTCGATGCCGGCCTGCGAGTTCCCGGCCTGCACGGCGGCGACGCCACGCTTGTAGAAATCCCACCACTTCTCCGCCGCCGCCAGAGGCAGCGCAACGAGAAGCGCGGCGACGATCGCCAGCTTCCTCACTGAATGTCCTCGCTGAGAGAAGGCAACGCCGCGGAGGTCGCATCCGCAAAGGTGACGGTGATGAGCTGCTCCTGACCGGCTGCGATGTTCACCGTCTTCCGAATCGATTTGCCAAACGCCGGATTCGAGAACGTGATCTCGTAGCGCCCGGCCGGCAGATCGATCGGTGCCGGCGTCACGAGCGGCGCGCGCAACTCGACGTCATCGCCGCTCTGCACGTTGCGGATCTTCGTCACCTCGGCCCACGGAAATGCGTTGACGCCGAGGTGTCCGCGCTTCTCCGCCACGACGGACACCGACGACGACAGCGCGGCTGCGCTTTCGGTCCTCGGGACGATCGCAGGCGGCGGCTGAGCGATGGACGCACGAACGACAGGCTTCGACGGCGGCACCGTCGCTGGTGTCCGCATCATTCCAGCTACGATCGCCGCCGCGGCGGCCGCAGCGGCGGCAACCGCAGCAATCATTCCGAAACGGCGTTTTGGTGTTGGAACGGGCACATCCACAGCAGCCGTGATGAGCGTGGGCGCCGATCCATCCGACGTCATGATCTGCGTCGGCGCGGCGGTTCCCAACGCAACGGTGGTCGCCGTAGAAGCTTCTGCTGACAGCGTCGATTTGATCTGCTCGATCGCCGTCGCGAATTCGCGGGCCGTTGCGAATCGATTCTTCCGATCCTTCTCCAGCGCACGGAACATCAGCGCTTCGAGCTGCGGCGCCGACGCCATGGACGGATTCACATCGCGCAGCGCTTTCGGGCGCTCCGACGAATGCATCATCAAATAGCTGTGCGGCGTGTCGGCCTGAAACGGCGGCACGCCGGTCAGCATCTCGTACAGCACGATGCCGAACGAATAGAGATCGGCGCGGCCGTCGATGCGCTCCCCTTCGGGCAGCAGGCCGAGGTGTTCGGGAGAGCAGTACTTCCACTTGCCGACGAACATGCCGGTCTTGGTCTTGTCCTCGCCATCGATGCCCGCCTTGGCGATTCCGAGGTCGATGATCTTGACGCGTTCCTGCCCTTCGTCGCCGCGCGAGACCATCAGATTTTCCGGACTGATGTCGCGATGCACGATGCCCGCGCGATGAATCGCATCCAGCCCGTGCAGCGCTTCGATCGCAACATCCGCGGCGTACCGCGGCGACAGCGGACCGCGCGACTGAATCAGCTCGTGCAGGTTGATGCCTTCGATGTACTCCCAGACCATGTAACGCGAGCCGTCGTCGAGCGTCGAGAAGTCGAACAGGGTGGCGACGTTCGGATGCTGGATGCGCGTGGCGAGCCGCGCCTCACGAAGGAAGCGATCGTGCGCTTCCTCTTCGTTCGAGATCTGCGGCCGCATCACCTTGATCACGCGGATCGAGTTCAGGTGGAGGTGCAGCGCCTTGTAGACCTCGCCCATGCCGCCGACGCCGAGGCGCGACAGGAGCTGGTACTTGCCGTCGATGGGCTCGTTCGCGAAGCGACGCAGGAAGTCAGTGATCGCTTCGCCGCAGAACGGACACGCTTTGAACTTCGGATCGATCTCCGACCTGCAGTGGATGCAGAACATGACCATGACCTTGGACGGTTCGTTGATTATAGGTTAATCAACGAGCTCGACCTTTTCATCAAACAGGTGAACCGCACAGCGCAAATCGCGGTAGATGAGAACCACGCTTCCCGGGCCGCGGACGATCTCGTCGTTGCGCGTCTCGTCGGGCTGTCCCAGCCTCCGCCGGACTTCGGCGGCGCTCATGTCGTTCTGAATCGAGGCACACGATCCCTGGTGTTTCGTCACGCCCATCGTCGATGCGTCGGCCGTCGTGGCCTTGTTGCCCATCAGCGAGCTTGCGTCGAAGGCGAAGAGCCAGCCGGCGGCGAAGACCGCGGTGCTGACGGCGAGCGCCTTGCGCATCCGGATCGGAGCGAACACGGTGATGAGCGCGATGATCGCAAACTGCGCCGCCACGACGCCGGCCAGCACCATCTGCCACGGTAGATGCACACCGGCGATCTGCATGGTCGAAAGGATGTTCGTCATCGAGAGCTCCCGCGCCTGCCGCTCCAGCGCATCTGACCGTCTTCCTGCTGCTGTTGCGAGTAATCGATGAGGTCGTGATTTTCGAAGACCTTCGTGCTGCCGCGCCCCCACGAGCGCAGCTTGGCGTCAAAGTCCGCCACGCTGAGGCCAGAGAGTTTCAGGATGGCCTCGTCGGTGGTGGCGCCGTCGCGATAGGCGCCGATCATCGTGTCGATGCCCTTCTGACCGTACGCCGATTCGATGAAGCGGATGATCGTCTGCGACACGACGTACGCCTCGCCGATCATTTCCGGGTCGGGCGAGCCGCGCAGCACAGCGTCGAGCAGCGAGACCGACAGCAGCCGGTCGTCGTCGTACATGTTGAACGCGTTTGCCTTGTACGGGACCATCTCGACGCGCTGGGCCAGGCCTTCCTGGAACCAGTGCGGCGCCTGATCGTTCGTCGCCTGCGCGATCACGGCGTGACAGAGCTCGTGCGACATGATGGCGGTGATCTCCGGGTACCAGCCCGGGATGCCGGCGAAGGGAATCGTCAGCTTGCCGCCCTGGTAAAAGCCGAGGATGAAGTCGCTGCCGGTGTAGGCGGAACGGAAGTCGCGCCACCACACCACGTTCACCGTCACCGGTTTGAAATTCGGCGTGGAGACCCACTTCTGTTCGCGCTTGAGCTCCTTCTCCAGGATGTCGCCCATCTGCTGCGCGAATGCCGGCGATACGTCATCCGGAAAGTGAATCTCGAAGTGCGTGGTCTTGATCGTCTGGTACTTCGTCGCCAGACGCTTGTTCATGGAGATCTTGCCGACCAGATCGTCGATGCCCGACGCGGTGTCCCGTTTCATCTGCGCCGCGTGATCGAGGACCTTGATCGCAGGATCGAAAAGGTCGAGCTGCGAGAGCATGCCGCCTAACTCCACGAACTGCTGCGGATCGTTGCGCCGCTTCAGCGAGGGGCTGTGCGTCATCTCCATGAGCAGCGCTTTCGCATCCTCGATTCGATTGACGCGCTGCAGGGCCATATCGCGAAGGAAAAACAGATCAGCGGGCACCTGCTCGGAGCGCGGCGACAGGCCGTCAGTCATCTGAATGAGATCGTTCCAGCGATTGTGCGTCGCGAGCGATTCGGCCGCCTTCTCGATGCGGCGTCGCAATTGCGGCTGCGTGTACGAGCCCGCGTTGCGCGCGACCGTCGAGAGCTGCGCGAAGTCCGCGAGCGCCTTCTGATCTTCGGTTCGCGACCAGACGCCCGCATCGACGACCGGAGTTCCCTGCGGCGCGAGGCACGCTCCGCCGGGGATCGAGAGCTCGGAGTCGCCGAGCTGCACGTGCAGGTATTCGCCCGACACGCGGGCCTGCGCGTTCGGCGGCAATTGGATGGCACGCGTCGAGACGACCGGCGACGCGAACGTCGCTTCCGCCGCCGCGCTCAGCTTGATCGAAGTGACGACGTCCGGCTTGCGGAGAATCGACCACAACACCGGCGTCGCGACAAGCTGCTCGCGAACGATGGGCCGCAGATTCCACGCGGTCTTGAGCGCGGTCGCGGCATCGTCTTGATGATTGTGAAACGCAGCGAGGATCGCGAGCGAGTAGTAGACGTTCGCATCGCGTGACCCGATCTTCGAGAGCCGCTTCAGATACGTCTCGGCGCGATCGCTGAAACCGAGCGTGTCCAGCGCCTGCGAGGTCTCGAGCCACAGACCGTCGCGGCCGGGCCCGAGATTCACGGCATGCTCGTAGGCGATGACGCTGTCGGTCTCCTTCGCCTGCAGGAACGCCAGCCGGCCGCGGAGGATCTCGGTGAGCGGCGTCTGCGAAGGCTCCGCTTCCGACTTCAACGTGCGTGTGGCGTGATCGACGCGCATCTGTTCGAGATCGAGTTGAGCGTTCCAGAGCTTCGCGACGTCGGACGCAACGCCTTTCAACGCAAGCGGCGGGGCGGCCGACGCGACGTCCGTTCCCGCCGCGATGGCGCGACGGAACGGGAGAAGCTTGGCCAGTCGCGGGAACGATTCCTTGTTCGCGGCTTCGATCTGCAGCGCGGCGGCATCCACCTCACTCTTGCGGAGTTGATTGAACGCGATGTAACCGCCGCCACCGACGAGCGCGATTCCCGCAGCGATCATGAGTCGCGCTGCGGCAGCCTTGCGCGTCGCCGTCAGGAGTGACGAAGCGGCGAGCACGCACGCGACGATTCCCGCCAGAAGCGGCAGCCGGTTCGGATTGTCATTCGCCGGCGTCGCGGCCGCATTCGCCTCCATCGGCTGAAATATTGGCTCCGTCGATGATGGCTCGGCGAGGATGCGCAGGTCGTGAACCTTGAAGTCCGCGTTCTCCGCCTCGAGATTGAGAACCACCGTCTCGTCGGCGCCCGATGGATAGCTGACGTTGAAAACCGCGGTCGAGTCCTTGAGCGCGGGAACAACGGTCTGCAGCTCCCACGTTGCGCCAGTCGGAGGACCGAAGCGAACTTCGATTTCCTGCAGCGCATCGTTTTTCGCCAGCTTCCGCAGCGGTGACGTCGACGACAACTGGTCGTAAACCGCCTGCGGACCGCTGCTCAGGTAGTTTGCGGCAATCTGGACCGCCGCCCGCTCCGCATAGGACAGCGGACGGAAATCGCCCGCCGCAAACGCGGCAGACGACACGAACGCGCACACCAGCGCGACTCTAAAGCGCATATTCGGGAACCTCTCCTGGGAGTCTTGGAAAGGTACACGGTTATTTGAGGAGGCGCAATCACCCTTGGGTAGGATGGCGGGGTGAACGATAAGACCTTTACTGTCAAGACCTCCGCGCGCGAACAAGTCCTCCTGATCACGAACGAAGTGCAGCGGGCGCTGCGCGAAATGACGAAAGGCGACGGCATCTGCACGATCGTCACACCGCACACCACCTGCGCGATCTCAGTCAACGAAAACGCCGACCCGGACGTACCAGAGGATCTGACGAAAGCGCTGCGGGCGATGGTGCCCAACATTCCCTTCAAACATGGGGAAGGAAACTCCGATGCGCATCTCCTCTCGATGATCATCGGCACGTCCCTTTCGTGGCCGTACCGCAACGGAAAACTCGTCTTCGGCACCTGGCAGGGCATCTACTTCATCGAGCTCGATGGGCCGCGCACCCGCACGGTGACGGTGTACGTAGTGTAGAGGCTTCTGTGTGTGGACCGGCTTCAGCCGGTCTGGCCGGCTAGAGCCGGCCCACACACAGAGGCCGAGGCTCACACACGAGGGAGGATTTGATGGCAGAAAAATTCGACGTCGTCGTCATCGGCGGCGGCACCGCGGGTCTCGTCACCGCCTCCGGCTGCGCGCGCCTCGGCCGCCGCGTCGCGCTCATCGAGCGCGAGAAGTTAGGCGGCGATTGCCTCTGGACCGGATGCGTCCCGACCAAAGCGCTCGTCGCCAGCGCCAGGCTGGCGCACCAGATGCGCAACGCGAGCGCGTACGGTTTCGACGACGTCACGCCGCGCTTCACGGCGAAATCGATCATGGACTCGATGCGCGGCGTTCGCGCGGTGACGTCGAAGCATGACGACCCCGAGAAGTTCCGCAAACTGGGGATCGACGTTATCGAAGGAGAAGCGCGTCTCGTCTCCGAAAGCGACGTCGCGGTGGCCGGCCGGCAGTTGATCGCGAAGGACATCGTCATCGCCACCGGCTCACGAACCGCCGTTCCACCCGTCGAGGGTCTCGCTGCCGCCGGATTCGTCGATCACGCATCGTTTCTACAGCGCGACGACTTTCCGGCGTCCGTCATCATGCTCGGAGGCGGCTCGATCGGAATCGAGTTTGCGCAGCTTCTGCGACGGTTCGGATCGCAGGTAACGGTCGTCGAGATGGCGGACGACATTCTGGCGAAGGAGGACGCGGACGTCGTCGAGCGCGTCCGCCACGTCCTTCGCGATGAAGGCATCGAGTTGCACACCGGCTGGACGGTGAAGTCGGTTCGCGTCGACGGCGGGAAGAAGATCGCGAGCATCGAGAGCAAAGCCGGCGAGGTGCGCGAGGTTCGCGGCGACGAGATCTTCGTCGCCTCCGGCCGCCGCGGCAACATCGAGAACCTCGGGCTCGAGAACATCGGCGTCAAGCTCAATCGCTCCTACATCGCAGTCGACAAGTATCTGCAGACGTCGGTCCCGCGCCTCTGGGCCTGCGGAGACGTTCACGGAGGTCTGCAGTTCACACACGTCGCGGCGTACGAGGCGGTGAAGCTCGTGCGCAACATTCTCTTCCCCGGTAAATCACCGGTGACCTACGACCACATCCCGTGGGCGCTGTACACCGATCCCGAGGTGGCGCATATCGGCATGACGGAGAAGGAGGCGCGGGCCATGGGCGACGTACGGGTCTATCGCGTCGAGATGGCGGACGTGGATCGCGCCGTCGTCGATCGCACGACCGCGGGGTTCATCAAATTCGTTTGCGACACCAGAGGCCGCATCCTCGGCGCCCACGCGATGTGCTCGAACGCGTCCACCGTGATCGAAGAGATCGTCCTCGCTCGAAAGAAGGGCGAGAGGATCAGCGAGCTCGCGCAGGTCGTCTCGCCCTATCCATCGCTCGCCGACGCCGTGCAGAAGGCTGCGGCCGGGTATTACCAGGAAGTGGCGAACGGATGGCTCGGCGGGCTGGGCAGACGCCTCGCGGCGTGGGCTCAGTAGTACGATACGCCGCATGAAAAAGACGATTCTGGTTCTCGTTGCCATCGCGGCCCTCACCGCGTGCGCTCACACCAAACAGCCGATGGGAATGTCGATGCTGCATCCCGCTGGCAGCCAGACCTCTCGCGGTATGGTCCACTTTCAGGATGCCGGCGATCTAGGTGTCGAGGTGCAGGCCGATCTCGTCGGCGTGCCGCCGGGCGTTCACGGTTTTCACGTCCACGAGAAAGGGGATTGCGGGGAAAACGGCACGAACGCCGGCGGCCACTTCAATCCGGGCTCGATGCCGCACGGCGCACCGGATGCCGCCTCGCATCACGCCGGTGACTTCGGCAACGTGACCGCGGACGACAAGGGCGAAGTGCACGTGAAGTTCACGACGCATTCGATTTCGCTCAAGGCCGATCAGTCCAATTACGTCATGGGACGCGCCGTCGTCCTGCACGGCAATCCGGACGACCTCACGTCGCAGCCGGCAGGCAATGCGGGCCCGCGCATCGCGTGTGGCGTCGTCGAGTTGATGGCAGGTGACATGCAGCATCCGTGAGGTGATGAAACGCCTCGCGGTCGCCGCTCTCGCTTTCTGTCTTGCTGCCTGTTCGACTCCGCGCGCCGGAACCATGCGCTCGACCGCGGAGCCTGGGCACGGCGCGATCAGCGTGCAGATCGTTCCCAATCCCGTCGTGGCGCACAAAGTGAGCGGTGACACGTATGAGTTTCCGTTCGACGTCCTCGTGCGCGAGACCGGCGGCCGCTCCGTAACGATCCGTCAGGTCTCCGCCGACGTCTACGCCCTCGGCGGCCTTCACGTTGCGAACGAGACGTACAACGCGACGCAGATCGCGAACCTGGGGTTTCCGACGAGCGTGCCGGCCAATGGCGAGCTGCGTTACCACTTCGCGCCGCGCAAGTCGGTCACCGACGACCGCCTGTTCAACAGCGTCTCGGCGCAGATCCGCGTCGACGGCTACGACAACACGAATACGCCGGCGAGCGCCACGGTCACCGTGACGGTGACGAGATAGCCGCCGCACTCTCCTCGTCCACCGTGTAGCCGAAGATCGCGACGCACATCTCGTCTTCCGTGCCCTCGCCCCATCGCACGGTGCGAGTTCCGTAGTTGTCGTACATCGCATCGATGCGCAGCTGCGATCCGGCCGGAAGAGCGAGCGGCGTCTTGTAGACATACGCACCCTGCCATTGGAAGTCGTACTGCGGCACCTGAATCAGACAGGCGCTCGATCCGTCCGGCAGCAAGGCGTCGATGTTCATCGAGCGTCCGAGGAGGTGCATGTGGGGGTAGATGGAGACGATGTGAATCGCACGCCCGACCGTACTGCTGCCCTTCACGTGAAAGCCTGTCGTATTCGGCGGAATGGCGAGCGTGGTGTTGAGGACGACGTCGTAATGCATCGCATGCAGGACCTTCCAGGTCGTGTAGTACAACGCCATCTCGGTGCGATCGGGAGCCGGCGCCGATCCATGCGGGTGATAGTGAACCTGCATCACGACGCGCGACTGCCGGGGAATGCGCACCGCCGTCCCGTCCGGAAGCGGATTGGGACGCGCTCCGGGGGACCACGCGCCTAACAACTCCACGCCGTCGAACAGCGCGCCGCCGAAGCACTGAAAGCCGGTTCCATCCTTGTCCATCGATGCGGAAACGCCCTTCGCGTCGAGGAACACCACGATGTGATGAACGGTCGTCGGGTCTCCCGGGCGGAAGTCGATCGCCGACAACCATTGCTCGGCCTCGATGCCCGTGGGAATCGAAAAACAGCGGTACTCGTCGCGGTCGGCCGGCGGCGTGAAGGACTTCGGCATCGCGAGCACGAGATCGGGTGATCCGGCGCTCCAGCCTCCGTCGAACTCCAGCGGTTTGGGCAGGAGCTTCCGATCGCCCTCCGGTGCGCCGTCGTCGGCCCACGCAGCGAGAGTTGCGATCTCTCGCTCGCTGAGGCGCCGCTCCTGCGCGAAGTCGCCGCAGCCGAGAGCCGCTTTCCACGGCGGCATGAGACGCAGCCGCGTGAGGCTCTTGATCGACTGCGCGTAGGGAAGCGCGTCGGCGTAAGTCATGAGCGAGAACGGCGCGATCCCGCCGGCATGATGGCAGGTCTGGCAATTCTGCTGAAAGATGCGCACGACGTCGTTGCTGAATGTCGGCGTGCTCGCGCGCACCGATCGCTGACGCGCGACCGCCAGCCATGGCAACCCGAGGATACAGACGACGAGGAGGATTCTTCTCATGATCAGAACTCCCAGGTGACGCCGAATGATGGAATGAGAGGAACGATGGACTCGGTCCGCCGAACGGCGGTCACCGTTCCGTTCCCCGCGACGCTGATATCGAAGTGATCGACCCGCGAGACATTTGCATGATTGAGGAGGTTCATCGCCTCGATGAAGAAGTTGAGGCTTCCCCGGCCGGCACGAACCATGCGGCTGGCGCGGAGATCGATGCGGCTGTACGCCTCGAAACGATCGTCGTTGAGCGGGCCCGGGACGAGATGAAGCTCTCCGGAGGTCGGCGATGTGCGCACCACGAACCCGGTCAGGCTCGTCGTCGGCCAGCCGCTGTGAAGGACACCGGCAACGTTGATGTTCCAGCGCGCGGCACGCCCGTAGTTCACACTGAAGCTGAGCGCGTTCTTCTGATCCCAGCTTCGCGGCACCATCCGACCGTCGATCTCGTCACGGACCGAGGCGCGCGAGAAACTCATCCAGCCGCTCCACGGCCCTTCGCTTTCCTTGCGCAAGAGAAGCTCGGCGCCGCGCGCCACTCCGCGCGAGGGCGAGACCTGAAATCGATCCGGGCGAATCTCGGGAAAGAGCGTCAGGCTGTCGAGGAGATTCTCGAATCGCGGCCGCACGTGCGACAGGCGCTTCTCGTACCCCTCGGCCCTCATCGTCCATCCGCCCGCGAATCGGTGATCGATGCCGAGCACGGTGTGAATCGCGACCTGGGCCGGGAAGTAGTTCGTCAGCCCGTCTTCGACCTGCAACTCCTCGACGCCCTGCGGCTGCACGAAGCGACCCCACGCGGCGCGGACGGACGTCGAGGGCGTCATCGCCCACCCTGCATTGATGCGCGGGCTGAGATGCGTGCCGTCGGGTGTGTAGGACTGGCGATCGGCGCGCGCGCCGAGCTCCACGACAAATTTCGGCCGGATTGCGATCCGGTCGGACGCGTAGACAGATCCGTCGTTCCCCGAGGGGCTCGCGACCAGCGCGCGATGAATGATGGTCGGCGTTCCGAAATGCAGAATGCCGAACTGCGCAGACTCGTCGGCCAGAAAGTTGAAGCTGGCGTGCACACGCCGGGCACGCAGGCCGGCTTTCACCGTCTGCCGCCCGGTGAGATCGAACGACGTGTCGTCGCGAAACGTGGCGATGTCCGATGACCGCGTCTCGTTGAGCGAGCCGATCTCGTCGCCGGTACTGAACGAGCCTTCCCGCCGGCGGCTCAATCGCGCGACCGACAAGACGTTTTGCGAATACAGACGCGGCGTGATCGCGCTACGGGCGTTCAGCCAGACATAGGTGTCACCCGATGTCGAGCGCGCCTTGCCGTCGTTTTCGTCGAGGCGAAGGCGATCGTGCGACGCCATGACGTTCATCGCCACGACGTTCTGATTCGAGAGTTGCCACTGCACCTTCCCGAGCAGGTCGTAGTACGAGGGATCGATCCCGGCAGTCTTGTCGATCATCCGCAGGACCTCGTGCAGGTAGCCGGGACGGAACGAGAACAGCCACTGTCCCTTGCCGCCGCCGAACGTTCCGGCGCTGAGCGCCCGCGAGTTGAGCATGCTGATGCCCAGTTCGGTGCGCCGTTCCGCCGGCGTCAGCGAGCTGATGTCGATGACGCCGCTCATGCGGCCGCCGTACTCCGCCGGAAATCCGCCGGTCAGAATATCGACGGATCCCATCGTCTCCGCATCGAGCGTGCTGAACGCGCTGAAGAGGTCCTTGAGATGGAACGGCTCGTAGATCTGCACGCCATCCAGCAGCACTTCGACCTCGTCGGATGCTCCGCCGCGGATGTTGAAGTTCGCCGAGACGTCGTTCGTCGCTGCGCCGGGGATCCGGTTGATCGCCCGGTAGATGTCATCGGAGAAATGCGGGATGGTTTGCACGTCCTCGCGGCTGAGGAACTGGCGCTGCTCGGGTTGTTTGCCGAGGATGCCGAAGTGGCTGGGGGTGACGACGATCTGATCGACGGTCATCGGCAGCGCAGCGCTCACGGGCTCCGCATCGCGATGCGCGGGCGAGCTGCCGGAATCGCGAACGATCACCAGCGTGCCCTTTGGTCCATCGACCGCGTGCAGGGAGTGCTCGCGCAGCAACAGGTCGAGGACGGCGCGCGGGGTCGATGCATCGGGCTCAACGCGCACAACGAGCTCGGGCTGAATGACCTCGCTGCTGTAGATGAGATGCAACCCGCGACTCTCGAGGTCGCGAAGCGCGTCGACCAGCGGCCGGCCTGCGTAGCGTGCGGCCTGGGCCGCGGTGGCGGCAAAGAAGAGGGCAACGACGATCCATGCTCGCATCATCGGCCCCGGCTCCGGTCGATCATCAACGTGCGGCCGGTGACGCGGTACGAGAGATTCGCCGCGATGGTCGCGGCGTCGAGCGCCTCGTCGGGTGTGAGCGGCACGCGATCGTGCAGCGAGGTGTGATCCACGCGATCAGCCAGCGCACGATCGGCGAAGATGAGCGTCAGACCCTTCTCACGTGCGATGGCGACCAGCACGCCGCGAGCGTTGCCGTCGAGCATCACCGGCGGCGCCGCCGCGATCACCCAGTTCCAGTCCGGACTGTTCGACGCGATCGCCGCTCGTTTCACCGCCGCGCCCGTGGCCGTCAACTCGATGCCGGCCGGCGCCGTCTCCACGCGACCGTTTGTCAGCAGCGCGATCATTCCCTCGCGGACGCGAACGCGGAGCGCGGTGCCGTCGACGCGGACTTCGAACTGCGTGCCGATGTCGCGAACGTCGCCGAACTTCGTCCGCACCGTCACCGGCGCATGGAAATCGGACGCGAAGTACACCGCGCCTCGCTCGAGTTGGATCGCGTTCGGATCGATGAACCGCAGCCGCGACTCCGGCGCCACGCGCAGCGAGCCGTGACCGCGCCATTGCAACGTGGCGAGGCTGGCGGCGGACGTGGAGACGACCGAGCCGACGCCAATCGCCTGGCCCGCATGGACCGACGCGCCACCGCGAAGCAGGCGCACGTCCGCGACGAGCGCGGGCGGCGGAATGGGCCTTACGCGCGCTGGCCTGGAGAGAATGAGCAGCGCGAGCGTGGCCGCGATTGCCGCGGACCAGGTCGCGATCCTCCGGCGCCGGCGGCGCTGTGTCTCCTCCTGCCATGCATCACGGACATTGGCGCGCACTCGATCCGCGATCTCGGGCGCGATCGGCGAGCGGCGTCCTGCGAGCTGCAGAAGCGCGGCGATCTGTTGGTCTTCGTTCTTTGTCTCGGATTCCATTCAGGCTCCCATCGCCGCAAACGCATCGCGGAATGCCACACGGGCTCGCGTCAAGGTCGACTCCGCCGCCTTCGTTCCAACATCGAGTCGCGCAGCGATCTCCGCGACCGACAATCCTTCGATGTATTTCCACTCCAGGACATCGCCGTAACGCGATGGCAGCGTGTCGAGGATGGTCTGCACCAGCGTCGAGGTCTCGCGGCGGCGTATCGCATCGCTTCCGCTCAACGACTCCAATGCCGCACGGACCTCCGGCGACTCCTCGGTCAACTCCACCACGGGCGGAGTGCGGCGCGACTTCTCGAACCAGTTGCTGATCTCGTGGCGGCAGAACGTCGTCAACCATGTGAGCAGCGATGCTTCACCGCGATAGGTCGCGAGCTTTCGCACGGCGCTGCACAGCGTGGCCTGCACGATGTCCTCGGCCGCCGATTCGTCGCCACCGGTTCGGCGCAGCGTGAAACGGAAGAGAGGCCCGAAGTGCGTCTGAAAGAATTCCGCGAACGCGGCCTCGTCTCCGCGCATTAACCGTTGCACGAGAAGGCGATCGGCGTGAACAAGTGTGGCCATTCGACCGTTGGAGGGGTTGCCGGGACAAAATCCTTCGCCGACGCATTATTCGCCCGCGATGGCGTTAGGGAAACTCTGCGCAAGTTCGAGCGGGCCGCGTTGCGAAGCAGGCTGTGCGGCGTCGCCCGCTGTGAATGTCATCCCGAGCGTAGCGAGGGAGCGGTGTGGGTAGGGCGGTGCGAAACACGGGCATCGAGCCGCCCGCCCACACCGGTCCCTCGCTACGCTCGGGATGACACGGGGCCCAGCCCCGTGTCGGCGGGCTTCAACGTTACTTGCGCAAGCTTCCTTAGGGAAGCTCTACGCAAGTACGAGAAACCTCTCACCCGGCCGAAGGGTGGATGAGGGGCGCCTCCACTTGTGCAGAGCCTTCTTTAGCGATGAAAGACTTCAGGCGGCATCACGAACATCACGATCCGCGAGCACGCAACGGCAACCTTCCCTACTCTGCCCACTCCGCGATGAACAGGTTCGTCTCGTGACTGGCGACATCCGCGCGATTGGACGCCCACACCAGAACCTTCCCGTCGGGGCTGAACATCGGGAACCCGTCGAATCCGGGAGCGGTCGTGATGAGCTCCGACGGGCCGCCCGCGGTGCTGATCATGAGGACGTCGAACTCCCGACCTTTCGGATCGCCCGCGTTCGAGCTGTAGATGATGTGCTTGCCGTCCGGCGTAAAGAATGGGCAGAAGTTCGCCGCGCCGGTGTTCGTGAGCTGCCGCATGCCGGTTCCGTCGGCGTTGGCGATGAAGAGCTCCATCTTCGTCGGCTTCACCAGTCCCTGCTGCAGCAGCGCCCGATACTCGTCGAGTGCGCTTCCCGTGGGATGGTCGCCGCGCCAGACGATCTGCGTGCAGTCGGCGTTGTAGAACGCGCCGCCGTCGTATCCCGGCATGTTCGTCAACCGGCGCACGCTACCCGCCTCGTTCATTTCGTAGAGATCGAGGTCACCGTCGCGCGCGGACGTGAAGATGAACTTGCCGCCCTTCGCGCAATATGTCGACTCCGCGTCGTAGCCTGCGCTCGTCGTCAGACGCCGCGCATCCGAGCCATCGGGGTTCGCTTGGTAGATCTCGAATGCGGGATAGACGGCCCAGGTGTACCCGTGCGTGCGATCCGGCGGCGGCGGACAATCGGCCCCGGCCGCCTCGGTCGATGAATAGATGATGTGGTCGCCTTTCGGATAGGTGAAGTAACCGCACGTCGTCCGCCCCTTGCCGCTGGAGACCAGCTTCGATTCGCCGGTCGCGAGGTCGAGTACGTACTCCTGATCGCATGATGCTCCGCGCGGCGTGGCCTGGTAGATCAGCTTCCCGCCATCGGGACTGAAATACGCCTCGGCGTTCTCGCCGCCGAACGTGAGCTGCCGGATGTTCTTGAGGTGCTTCTCGCCATCGAACGTTTTCTCGAATGGCTTGCCGGCGTTGACCTTCGGTTTCGGCGCTTCGGCAGCGCGCGTTCCGAGCGTCGCGCGCAGCGTCACCCGCTCGTTGTTGCGAACCACGATGACGTCGATCGTGTCTCCGGGCTTGTGGTCCTGCAACGCGTACGTCATGTCGTAGAGATTCTCGATGCGCGTTCCCGCCATCTCCACGATGCGATCGCCGCCGCGGATCCCGGCTTTGTCGGCCGGCCCCCCACTGCGCACGTCGGCGAGGAGCACGCCCCCTTTGGCGTCATCCATCGCGCGATAGTCGGGGACGGTGCCGAGGTAGGCGCCGTAGCCGCGGGAGTCGCCTTCCATCGCGGGTGCGGACGCCAGACGCGCGTACGCCGGCGTCACCTCGCCGCGCGCGAGCGCAGCGACCACGGACGATGTGAACTCGGTGACGCGTGCCATGCCCTCGTAATTGATCGCGTCCGCCGTATCCTCGGGCGTGTGATAGCGCTCGTGCGCGCCGGTGAAGAAGTGCAGCACCGGAATGCGCTTGGCGTAGAAACTGGTCTGATCCGACGGGCCATACCCGTCGCCGCGCGCGTTGACCTTGAGATGCTGCGGCGCCGCGGAAGCATCGACCAGCGCGCGCCACTGCGGCGCCGAATCGGCGCCCATCGCCACCAGCTGATCGTCGCGCAGAGCGCCCACCATGTCGAGGTTGATCATGGCGACGACGCGATCCATTGCCATCGGCGGATGATCGACGAACCACGCCGATCCGCCGAGGCCCGCCTCTTCGGCAGAGAAGAGCGCGACGACCACCGTCCGATGATCGCCCTTCAACATCGTGCGCAGCCGCTCGGCGGCGTGCAGCACCGCCACCGTTCCCGATGCGTTGTCGTCCGCGCCGTGATGAATGGCATGCACGTTCGGCTTCATCGATCCGGTGCCGCCGTAGCCGAGGTGGTCGTAATGCGCGCCTAACACGATGACGTCGTTTGCCAGCTTGCCCCTGCCGGAGATCACTCCGGCGATGTTGGCCGTCTTGGCAAACGTGTTCTTGACCGCGACATCGCCTTCGATGGTCATCGGCAGCACACGCGAGCGCGGCTTGAGATCGGCGTCGACGGCTTTCTGAAACTCGTCGAGATCGATGCCCCATCGCTTCGCGACCGAGCTTCGCACCTGCAGAACAGGAATCCCGGCCGGGCTCTGGGGCCCGTCATTTTTCAAGGCAGGAAGCCGATCCTTCTCGTCGGCCTGCATCGGCCCGGTGACGAAGATGACCGCCGCCGCGCCGCGCTCGCGCGCCTGCAGGATCTTGTAGCGCATCGCGGACCACCGGCTGGGACGCTTGCCGTCGAAGACCGATTTCTCGTCGCGCTCCTGCGGCTCATAGCGCAGCATCAGCACGACCTTGCCCTTGAGATCGATGCCGGCGTAGTCGTCGTACTGGAGCGGAGACGCCGCAATGCCGTAGCCGACGAAGGCGAGCGGCCCGCGAAACGCGCCGGAGCTCGACATTCCGAGCGGCGTCCAGTCTGCGGTTTCCACTCCGGCCAGCCGGTTGCCTTCACCCATCGCGACGCCCGTCTTGACGTCGAACGGCTGTCGATACGATTTGCCGAACGCCGGCTGCAAGCCGACGGCGCGCAACCTCGCTTCGATGAAGTCCGCGGCACGATCAATGCCCTTCGTGCCGAGGCCG
>JBBRMQ010000071.1:0-17443 GCA_038230775.1 Thermoanaerobaculia bacterium | reverse complement strand
TCTCATTCACGGTGTATCCAGGATCGCGCTATCTGGCGCAGCTCACGGAGACGCGCAAGCAGGCACTGCAGAGCGTGAATCCAACGGAAGCTGCCGCACCGATGGCCATCTACGACGTTGATGCGCCGGTCGAACAGGTCGCCGAGTACTACGCGAAGGCCTACGGCTACAACAGCGTCGCACCGGATGCGACGAACAATCTGAGCGTGGCCAAGCCGCCGGCGTACTACCGCGTCGGCGATCTCGCCGTCGATCAGAAAGCCATCGAACCGCTCATCAAGAAGCTGAAGTTGAAGACCGACATCTCGAAGGCGCAGGGCAAGTACAAGGCCGCGGACGTGGAACCGAAGCCGAATCGCCCCCGCGTCACGATCCAGCGGCCGTACTTCGACGTCACGACGTCGCAGGTCGTCGACCGCACCATGATCCTGATGGCGCGTTGATGCGCGCGCGAATCGTCGGCCTGGGCCTCATCGGCGGTTCGATCGGAATCGCGCTGCGGCAGGCGGGCTGGCGCGTTGCGTATTTCGATCCCAGAGTCTCGCTCGAGGATGCGATTGCCTCCGGTGCGGCGGACGAAGCCGGCGAGATCGCGGGTGAGCCGGACATCGCGTTGCTCGCGACTCCGGTGCACGTGGCGCTCGAAGCGCTTCCGAGGCAGAACTGCCTGACGATGAGCCTCTGCAGCGTGATGCTGCCGTTGCGCGAGGCGGCAGGGTCGCGGCCGTTCATCGCGGGACACCCGCTGGCGGGGAAGTCGGTTCGCGGGCTTGCCGCAGCGAGCGGCGATCTGTTTCGCAACAAGCGGTGGTTCATCGATCGCGAAGACCCCGTCGCCGCGCGGGTCATTGCCGATTGCGGCTCGACGCCGATTCTCGTCGGTGCTGCCGAGCACGATGCCGCGGTGGCACTCACCAGTCACATTCCGCAGATTCTCTCGACCGCGCTTGCGGCTTATCTTTCGGAGCGCGATGTGGCGAAGTTCGCAGGGACGGGACTGAGCACGTTTCTTCGACTGGCCGCCAGCGACGCATCGGTGTGGATGCCGACGATCGAAGCGAATCGCGCGAACATCGAGAAGCACATCGCGCCGCTGATGGAGATCGTTCAACGAATCATCGAAGGCGATGCCGATGCATTCGAAAACGCGCAGGAGTTCATGAAAGACCTGTTGGCCGCCTCTGTGTGAGGACCGGCTTCAGCCGGGCACGTCCGACCGGCTGAAGCCGGTCCTCACACAGAAGCACATCACCGGAACTTTTTATTCAGGCGCTCGCGAGCCATTGCATCGACTCTCGTGAGAGTCGGCGCCAGCACTTCGCGCTGCTTTTCCACGAGCTGCGAGATCCCGTTCTTCGCCAGCGCCATCATCGCGTTCATCTCTTCTTCCGAGAACGTTCCCGACTCGCCGGTGCCCTGCAGCTCGACGAAGCGGCCCTTATCGGTAGCGACGACGTTCATATCCACGCCGGCCTTGGAGTCTTCCTCGTAGTTGAGGTCGAGCGACGGAACTCCGCTGATGATTCCGACCGAGATTGCGGCGACGAACGAGTTGATCGGCCAGTTCACGAGCTTGCCGTCGATGTACATCCGGCCTAACGCCAGCGCGAGAGCGACGAATGATCCGGTGATCGATGCGGTTCGCGTCCCACCATCGGCCTGGATGACGTCGCAGTCGATCCACACCGTGCGCTCGCCGAGCATCTCGGGGAGGACAGCGGCGCGCAGCGATCGGCCGATCAGGCGCTGAATCTCCATCGTGCGGCCGCCCTGCTTTCCTTTGGCGGCCTCTCGCTCGACACGCTCGGTCGTGGCACGCGGCAACATGCCGTATTCGGCGGTGACCCATCCCTTGCCGCTGCGATACATGAACGGAGGAACTTTCTCCTGCACCGAGGCGGTGCAGATGACGCGGGTGTCGCCGACTTCGATGAGCGCCGAGCCTTCGGCGTGCTTGTTGATGTTGGGAGTGATGACCACCTGCCGCATCTCGTGCGGCGCGCGGCCATCGGAGCGGGCTTTACTCATACGGCAACCGCGGCTTCGATCTCGGCCCCCTTCGGCACGACCACGATTCCAGTCTCGCTGACGGTGAATCGCTGGCGGTCGGCTTCGAGATCGTATCCGATGGTCGTTCCGTTCGGGATCTTCACTCCCTTGTCGATGATGGCGCGGCGGATCTTGGAGTGACGTCCGATCTCCACGCCATCCATCAGAATCGACTCGTCGATGTCGGTGTACGAATGCACGCGAACGCGCGGGTGCAATACGGATCGATTGATCGTGCCACCGGAGATGATCACGCCGTCGGAGACCATGGAATCGGTTGCGATTCCGATGCGCTGCGTCGTCGCATCGGCGAACACGAATTTGGCCGGCGGCAGGTTCATCGGCGCGGACACGATCGGCCAGTGAGGGTTGTAGAGGTTGAACATCGGCGTGACGGAAACCAGATCGAGGCAGGCGGCGAAGTACGAGTCGATGGTGCCGACGTCGCGCCAGTAGCCGCGGTTGTAATCCGATTCGCCCTGGATTTGGTTCTTCCCGAAGTCGTAGGCGAAGACTTTGTTCTTCGGATACATCGCCGGGATGATCTCCTTGCCGAAGTCGTGTGCGGCGTCGCGCAGCGAGTTGCGTTGCAGCACGTCGATCATCACGTTCGCTTTGAAGATGTAGTTGCCCATCGAGGCCAGCACCATGTCTGGGCGGTCCGGAATCGTCTTGGCGCCGCTCTTGGGCTTCTCGACGAATCCCGTGACGCGCCAGTCGGCGTCGACTTCGACGATTCCGAACTGCTGCGCCTCGGCGACCGGAACGGGAATGGTGGCGATCGTCAGATCGGCGTCGTTCGCCAGATGCTCCTGAAGCATCTGATTGATGTCCATCTTGTAGATGTGATCGCCGCCGAAGACGCAGATGTACTCGGGCCGCTCGTCGAAGATCAGCTCGAGGTTCTGATAGACGGCGTCGGCCGTTCCGCGAAACCAGAACGGACCTTTACGCATCTGCGCCGGCACCACATCAACGTACTGCCCGATCTGCGGCACGAGGCGCCAGGTGCGCGTGATGTGCTCGATGAGCGAGTTCGACTTGAACTGCGTCAGCACCTTGATCTTCAGGAAACCGGAATTGATGAAGTTGTTGATGACGAAATCGATGATGCGGTAACGCCCGCCAAACGGAACGGCGGGCTTCGCCCGATCGCGCGTGAGGGGATACAGGCGCTCGCCCATGCCTCCGGCGAGGATCATGGTCAGAACGCTGCGTTGCATCAGGCCGTACATGCGGGAGTGCGATTCTACGCTTTGCAAACCGCGTGGCATCGATTCAGTCGCGCCCCTCATCCGCGCTTCGCGCACCTTCTCCCCGCACGCGGGGAGAAGGGCTACAAATGTTGGCCCTCGCCCCGCGCAGCGGGGAGAGGGTGGCCGAAGGCCGGGTGAGGGGCACCACACGCGCCTATACTTTCCCCGCCCATGGCTGAAAAGGACTACTACGAGCTCCTCGGCGTCAAGAAAAGCGCGACCGAGGACGAGATCAAGAAGTCGTATCGGAGTCTGGCGAAGAAGTACCACCCCGACAAGAACAAGGGGAACAAAGAGGCCGAGAACAAGTTCAAAGAGATCTCCGAGGCGTACGCGGTGCTCAGCGACAAGGAAAAACGCGAGCAATACGATCGCCTCGGCCGTGAGGCCTTCTCGGGAGGGGCGAACCCGTTCGCCGGCTTCGATTTCGGCCAGTTCAATCGCGCAAGAAGCGGCGGCGCTCGCAGCGCACGGCGTCCGGCGAGCAGCGGCGCCGGCGGGTTCACGGACATCTTCTCGGACCTCTTCGGTGGCGGCGGCTTCGAGCAGGGTCCGTCACGTGGCCAGGACATCGATGCCGAGCTGACGATCTCATTTCGCGACGCGGTTCTGGGCTCGACGATGGATTTGTCGGTCAACGGCAGCCGCATCAAGGTCAAGATTCCGGAAGGAGTGCGCGACGGACAGCGCATTCGTCTTCGCGGGAAGGGCAGCCAGGGCGACGTGGGCGGCCCCGCGGGCGACCTCAACGTTCTCATTCATGCGCAGTCGCATCCATTCTTCAAACGTGAAGGGGACGACATCCACATCGATCTTCCGATCACCGTCGGTGAAGCGATTCGCGGCGCGGAAGTCGAAGTGCCGACGATCCATGGTCCTGTGCGCGCGCGAATCCCGGCCGGCACGCAGGGTGGTCAGACCTTCCGGCTCACCGGAAAAGGTGTGAAGAACAAGGGCGACCACTACTATCGCGTGCAGGTCATCGTTCCGAAGGAAGCGCCCGCGGACGCCGTCGAGAAGATCGAGTCGGCGTATGCGGATAGCCCGCGCGCCAACCTGAAGGTCGCGTTGTGATCGCCGGCGGACAGATCTTCGTCATCGGCGATTCGCACGTCGGACTCTCGCCGGGAAGCGAGAAGCCGATTCTCGACTGGCTCGACCGCCTCGCCGCGCTGCAGCCGCGCGCGTTGGTTCTCAACGGCGATCTGTTTCATTACTTCATCGCGCATCCGAAGTTCTACACGCCGTCGGTGGAACGAGTCTTTGCCCGCTTTCGCCAGCTGCGCGACAGCGGCGTCGGCGTTCACTACGTCGAAGGGAATCGCGACTTCTTTCTCAAAGGCTCGTTCGTCGAGGACGCGGTGAGCGACATCGGTCTCGAGTACAGCGTGACCGCCGGCGACAAGAAGTACCTCATCGTTCACGGCGACATGATCAACGATGGTGACTTACCGTATCGATTCTGGCGATTGGCATCGAAAAATCCGATTTCACGACTCGGACTGGAGCTGATTCCGAAGAAGACCGCGCGCAACTTCGTCGACGGCGTCGAGAAGAAGCTGTCGAAGTCGAACTTCAAACACAAGAGCAAGCTTCCGATCGAGCTGATGGAAGCCTACGGGCGCCGGCGTCATCGCGAGGGCTTCACGCACGTGGTGTTCGGGCACTTTCACGAGAAGCTCGTGCTGCCATCCAACGGAACGACGATCACGATTCTGCCGCCGTGGTACGAGACGGGAGAAGCAATGGTGATTGATCCGGGGACGGGGGAATTCTCCTTTCTAGCAATATGAATTTTCGAATTTCGAATGAAGAATGAAGAATGAAGAATTAGGAGTTGTGGGGCTCTTTCTGACTTCTTCATTCGAAATTCGAAATTCGAAATTCATCAGACCATGATCGTCTCGTTCCTCGGCAGCGGTACTTCCACCGGCGTGCCCGTTGTCGGCTGCCGTTGCAGGATCTGCACGTCGGATGACCCAAAGAACAAGCGGTTGCGCCAGTCCGTGAAGATCGAAGCGGCCGGGAAACATTTTCTGATCGACACGACGCCGGACCTGCGCCTGCAACTGCTGCGGGATCCGATCCCTCGACTCGATTTCCTGCTATTCACGCACTCGCATTCCGATCATCTGATGGGTCTCGACGACATCCGTCCGTTCAACTTCCGGCAGCGCGAACCGATTCATGCGTTCGCCAACGCGCAGACCGTGAAAGCGATCCGCCGGGCGTTCAGCTACATCTGGTCCGACAGCCAGGTCGGCGGCGGCAAGCCGCAACTCGAGTTGCACGAGGTGGACGGGCCGTTCTCTCACGAGGGAGTCGACATCGTTCCCATTCCGGTCGACCACGGCGATTGGACGATCTTCGGCTTCCGCATCGGGCCGTTCGCGTACATCACGGATACCAACGGCATCCCGCAGTCCTCGATGAAGCTGCTCGAGGGCATCGACACGCTGGCGCTCGACGGGCTCCGTCCGTCGCCGCCGCACCCCACGCACTACACGATCGGCGAGGCGGTAGCGGTGGCGAAGAAGATCGGCGCGCGCGTGACGTATCTCATCCACCTGACGCACGAGGTCGATCACGCCACGTTCGAAGCGGAATTGCCGGACGGGATTCACCTGGCGTACGACGGTCTCCAGCTCGAATTCGCATGAAGGTCATTCCCGCAGTCGAGCGCGTCAACGCGACGGTGACCGTTCCCCCGTCCAAGTCCTATTCCGTGCGCGCGCTTCTTCTCGGCGCGATGTCCGAGGGGACGACGACGATCACGAATTGCCTGGATGCGGATGACACGCGTTACGCGCTGGAGGCCATCCGCGCGATGGGCTTCGAGATCGGCGGCACGTTCAAGGACGGGCTTCGCATCGGACCTCGCCGCAGCATGTCGGCGAACGAAGTGCCGATCTCGATCGGCAACGCGGGAACCGCGATGCGCTTTCTCACCGGCTGGCTGACGTTCATGCCCGGCCGCTTTCTGCTGAGCGGGGAGAAGCGAATGCACGAACGTCCAATCGGCGATCTCGTCCAGGTGCTGATGAGCATCGGCGGCGAGGTGGAGTACGTCGAGCGCGAGGGCTATCCGCCGTTGCGCATTCGCGGCAAGCGCATGCGCGGCGGATTCGACGTGAAGATCTCCGCGGACACCTCCAGCCAATTCGCGTCGTCGTTGATGCTTGCCGGCGCCACGCTGCCCGACGGCATCACGTTGCACCTCACGTCGGTCGCGTCGGCGCCGTACATCGACATTACCGCCGACATTCTTCGCGCGTTCGGCGCGGATGTGACGCGCAACGGCAACGACGTCACCGTGCGCGCTTCACGGCTCTCGCGCGATGAGTACCGCGTCGAAGGCGACTACTCCTCCGCGTCGTACTGGTTCGCCGCAGCGGCCGCAACCGCGGGCAACATGCGCATTCGCGGTCTCGCCCATCCGTCGGCACAAGGAGACGCGCGTTTCCTGGACATCCTCGCGGCGATGGGCTGCGATGTGATCCTCGACCAGGAAGGCGAGATCACCGTGTCGCGAACCGAGCCGCTGCGCGGCGGTCGATTCGATTGCAACTCGACGCCGGACATCGTGCCGACGCTTGCCGCGATTGCGCCGCTGGCTTCGTCGCCGGTCGAGATCGTCAACGTGGCCAACTTGCGGGTGAAGGAATCCGACCGCCTCGCCACGGTCACCTCAGAGCTTCGCCGGCTCGGTGTCGCCGTCGAGGAGCATCCGGACGGGCTCACGATTCAGCCGGGATGGTCGACGGAGCCTGCACCAATCGAGACGCATGACGACCATCGGATCGCGATGGCGTTTGCCGTCGCCGGGCTGGCGAGAGGCGGGGTCACGATCGAGAACGAACAGGTTGTCTCGAAGTCTTACCCTAGATTCTGGAAGACTTTAGATGAGGTTGTGACGGCCTCCGAGAGCCGCACGATAAAATGATGACCTGCGCCGCTTCGCGGCGCGTTGTCGGTTGTCAGTTGTCGGTTGTCAGAGGCGCCTTTGACAACCGAGCACCGACAACCGACAACGCGCGCGCAGCGCGCAATTCAAAATGCCCAGCTGGTATCTGCTCCTGGCGTTCCTGTTCATCGTCGTGAACGGCGTCTTCGTCGCGGCGGAGTTCGCGATCGTCAAAGTGCGTCCGACGCAGCTCGCGGAGCTCGCGGCGGCCGGAAGCTCGCGCGCTCGCATGGCGCGCCGGATTCACAAGAAGCTCGACTCCTATCTGTCCGCAACGCAGCTCGGAATCACGCTCGCGTCGCTGGCCCTCGGCTGGGTCGGTGAACCCGCCTTCGCTCACGTCATTCAGCCGCACCTCGGCTTTCTCGGCACGTATGGCCCCAGCGTCGCGCACTCGGTGGCGGCGACGCTCGCGTTCATGTCGATCACGTGGCTGCACATCACGCTCGGCGAGCTGGGGCCGAAATACATCGCCATTCAGCGTTCGGTCGGAACGGCGATGTGGCTGTCGTACGTCCTCCGTGGCTTCTACGTACTGATGTTTCCGATCATCTGGGTTTTGAACCACTCCTCGAACGCCGTGCTGCGCCTGGTCGGAATTCATCCCGCTGCCGGTACCGAGATGGTGCACTCGCAGGAAGAGCTGCGCTCCATTCTTGCGAGCTCGGAGAAAGCTGGCGTTCTGTCCGAAGAAAACCGGGAGATCATCGAGGGCGTCTTTCAGTTTTCGAAGCGCACGGCACGGCAGATCATGGTGCCGCGCACGGACGTGGCGATTCTCTCGACCACCAAGTCGATCGCCGAGAACCTCGGCATCATCGGCACCACGCGGCACACACGCTATCCGCTTTGCGAAGGAACACTCGACAAGACCGTCGGCCTCATTCATGTGAAAGACCTTCTGCTCGCGCAACTCAAGGGGCCGGGACGACCGATGCTCGAGTTGAAGCGCGACGTGCTGTTCGTGCCGGAGAACAGCACGGTCGAAGCGCTACTGTCGCAGATGATCGAGCACAAGACGCACATGGCGATCGTCCTCGACGAGTACGGCGGCGCCTCGGGCATCGTGTCGCTGGAGAACATCACCGAGGAGTTGTTCGGGCAGATCCAGGATGAATTCGATCGCGAACGGCCGGAGATCGAGCCGCTCGGCAACGGCCGCTATCGCGTGCGCGGGGATTATCTGATCGAGGATCTGGCGGATCGGCTGAAGATCGACGTCGGCGAGCCGGCCGAGGAGACGATCGGGGGCTACGTAGCGGCGAGGATCGGGCGCGAAGTCGCACCGGGCGATCGCACGCACCTCGGCGATCTATCAATTATGGTGGTGGATGCCGAGCGGTTCCGCGTCCGCTGGGTGATCGTGCAGACGCAGATGCCACAGACCGAGGAAGCCGAAGAGGAGCGCGAAGCGCAGGTGTAGGAGAGTGTGAGGCCCGCCCTTCGGCTGGCCGGGTGAACACTTAGTCGCGGTGGAAGAGGTTGGCGATCGCTCGTTTCATTCGCTCGAAAAAGCTGAGATCGCTCTCCTGCTTCCGGGCGGTATGACGCGCAACCTTCGATTCCTTGAGGATTTGATCCGTCTGCTGAATTCGCATTTGGTCACCCCTTTCACCTGTTCAATAGTGCGAGCGGAGTGCCATTTCTTGGGCTGGGAAGCTTCTGTGTGAGGACCGGCTTCAGCCGTTCGGCCCCCGTGACCGGCTGAAGCCGGTCCTCACACAGAGGCCCGAGCCAGCGCTTATCCAGCTCAATCGCCTTTCGCCGGCATCGGCAATGGCTCATCCTCGAAGTTGCTGGTCATCATCGCTTTGTCGTGAAAGGCGACGACGATGTCGCGTACGCGCTGGGGATCGTCGACGACGTGAATGCTGTCGACGTCCTCCTGGGTGATGTTGTTCGCGATGAGCACCTGTTCGCGCAGCCACTTGATCAAGCCGCCCCAGTAGGCGCTGCCGAAGAGAATGACCGGGAAGTTGGTGATCTTCTTCGTCTGGATGAGGGTGAGGGCGCCCATCAATTCGTCGAGCGTTCCGAATCCTCCCGGAAACGTGATGAACGCTTCCGAGTATTTGATGAACATCGTCTTGCGAACGAAGAAGTAGCGGAAGGTCATCGCCTTGTCGACGAATTCGTTGACGTGCTGCTCGAACGGGAGCTCGATGTTGCAGCCGATGGAAAGCGCGCCGGCGAGCTTGGCGCCTTTGTTCGCGGCTTCCATGATTCCAGGGCCGCCGCCGGTGATGATGGCGAATCCCGCTTTTCCGATGAGCTCCGCCGTCTTCACCGCAGCGTCGTAGTACTGATTCGAGAGCTGGGTGCGCGCCGAGCCGAAGATCGAAACGGCGGGGTAGACGTCGGCGAGATGATCGAAGCCGGCGACGAACTCGCTGGTGATCCGGAGCACGCGCCAGGACTCGCTCTGGAGCGTCTCCTGCCGCGTGGGACGGTCGAGCAGCTTGCGATCTTCGAGGGCTTCCCGCGATTTTGGCGGAATGCGAATGTCGTGTGGCTGCTGAATATCCATCGGGGGATTGTAAACTCCGCAGCGTGACGTACTTTCTGGGAGTCGACGGGGGAGCCTCGAAGACAGCCGCGCTCGTCATCGATGAGCACGGCAAGCTGCTTGGCGACGGAACCGCCGGACCGTCGAATCATCTGCGCGTCGGCATCGAGACCGCGGCGCGCAACATCGAGCGTGCGGTGAACAAGGCGCTCGTCGCCGCCGATGTCGCCAGCCGCGAGATCAACTGGGCGTACTGCGGCATCGCAGGGGCCGATCATCCCGCACATCGCGAGGAAGTCGTCGACTCGCTGCAGGTGTTTTTTCCCCGCGGCAACTTCACCGTCGACAACGACGCCCGCATCGCGCTCACCGGCGCGATCGGCTTCGGCTCGGGAGTGGTGATCATCGCCGGCACGGGCTCGGTGGCGTTCGGGCGCAACGTCGACGGTGCGGAGGCCCGCGCCGGCGGCTGGGGACCGACGATCGGCGACGAGGGCAGCGCGTACGGCATTTCGCGCGCGGCGATGGCCGCCATCGTGCGCGCGTTCGACGGCCGCGGTCCGTCGACCAAGCTGGTTGAGCTCCTGCGCGACGAATACAAGATGGCGCCCGATGAGCTGCCGCGATTCGTGTATGCCACCACGACGCACGCCGATGACATCGCACGATTCACGAAGCTGGTGATCGAAGCGGCTCGCGGCGGCGACGCGGTTGCGCAGGCGATTCTTCAGGACGCCGGTCGCGAGCTCGCGCTCGCGGCGGTCGCTGTGGCGCGGCGGGTCGGTCTCATCGGCCATCCGTTCCCGGTGTCGTACGTCGGCGGCGCGTTCAACGCCGGCGATCTGCTGCTGGAGCCGATGCGTCAGGCGCTGACGAAGGAAGTCCCGTCGGCCACCATCGCGCCGCCGAACCGCACGCCGGTCGAAGGCGCAGCGATGATGGCCGTGCGCGCGGCAGAGCAGCCGCCGAATCCGCGTCCGCGACTCGATCGCGATTGAAGAAACACGCTGACGCTCGAGCAGCGCAGCCCCTCACCCGGCCTTCGGCCACCCTCTCCCCGCGGACGCGGGGCGAGGGAGAACCGATGTTGGCCTTCTCCCCCGTGTGGGGAGAAGGTGCGCGAAGCGCGGATGAGGGGTGGTGATCAACGCGCGCTCAGACTCCGGTCGCGGACCGCGCGGAACTCGTCGCCCTCTTTCCAGTTTGGCATCGCCGGCGCGTTGGCCGCTTCCCATCCGAGCCAGAATCCGAGCTGCGCCATCTGCACGCCTTCGGACCAGTCCCAGTTCGGATCGAACTCGTCGCTCGGCTGATGGTAGCGATGCTCGCGATAGTCCGCGGACATCTTTGCGCCCCACTCCTTGTCCTTGCCCACGACGTCCTGGCCGGCGTCGACCGAGAAGGCCGGAATACCGACTTTGCCGAGGCTGAAGTGATCGGAGCGGTAGTAGTGGCCTTGTTCCGGCTCGGGGTCGGGGATGATCGTGAGGTTCATCGCTTTCGTGATGCGCTGCGCGGTGGGATAGAACGTCGTGCGCTCCACGCCGTTCATGACCACGTCGCGCACGCGGCCGGATTCCGGAATGGCGTCGTAGTTCAGATTGAGGGCGATGCGTCCGGCCGCGATCGGCGGGTTCTGCCCGAGGTAAGCGGAGCCGAGGAGGCCTTGTTCTTCGGCGGCGACGGAAACGAAATAGATCGAACGCCTTGTGGCGGACTTCGAACCGGCCCACACACGCGCCATCTCGAGAAGCAGCGCGCATCCGGAGGCGTTGTCGATGGCGCCGTTGTAGATCGTGTCGCCGCGGTCGTCCGCCTTCCCGATGCCGAGATGGTCGTGATGGGCGCTGTAGAGGATGGCCTGGTCGCGTAGTTTCGGATCGGTGCCGGTCAGTTTGGCGACCACGTTGGCGTCATCGAACGGCCGCAGCTTGCTCACGATGTTTCCGGTGAGCTTGAATCCGAGCGGCACGGGCTTGAAGTCACGCGATGCGGCGGCGCTCGTCAGCGTGTCGAGGTCGTAGCCGGCCGCTTTGAAGAGATTCGCGGCGGTGGACTGCGTCATCCACGATGCGAGCTTCAGCGCGGGCTGTCCGGGCTTCAGACGGACGTACGACGTTTCCTTGCCCCACGAGTTGCGGACGACTTCCCACGGATATCCAGCGGCGTCTTTGGTGTGGATGAGGATCACACCGTCGGCATTCTTCGCGGCGCCGATCTCGTACTTGTAAGTCCAGCGGCCGTAGTAGGTGCGCGCCTTTCCTTTGAAAAGATCGGGCTCGGACGAGTTCGCCGGCGGATCGTCGACCAGCATCACGAGCGTCTTGCCGCGCGTGTCGAGGCCTTTGTAATCGTCCCATCGATATTCGGGAGCGACATCGCCGTGTCCGACGAAGACGAGTTCCGAATTCAGAGTGCTGGTCTCATTCTGCGAGAGATCGGTCCCGACATATTCGTCCAGATATTTCAGCGGACCGATGGTCTGGCCGCCGTCTTTCGTAAACGAGAGCGTCGTCTTGTCGACATCGGTTGTAAGGCCGAGGAGTGCCACCTTCTGCAAAAAAGTTCCATTGTCGCCGCCGGGCTCCAGGCCGTAGGACTCGAGCTGCGTGGCGATGTAATTGATCGCCAGGCGGTCGCCGCGCGTGCCCGGACCGCGGCCTTCGAGGAGGTCGCTGGCGAGGAAGCGATCGTGCGCTTTCATCGCGTCGCCGCTGAACATTTTCATTCCGCGTTCGACGGGTGCTGGAACGGAGGATGTCTTTGCTGCCCGAACGAACAGCGGAATTGCAACAACGAGTAACAGAAGTGGAAACCACCTTAAACGGGTCATCTCGGCTCCTTTTGCGCGTACTGAAAACCGGCGGAGAACCAATTGTGATTCCTGTCCAGTGCGTCGGACTGCACAAAGATCAGGGTAGGGTTTTGGCCGTTCGAGTCACTCCTATTGAGAGTGCGAGACAAAGCAATCGAAGCATTGATCAACGATTTTCCTCTGGCGTCCGATGATCTCTTCATCGAGCGCGAGAGCCAGATGCCGATGCAGGATCGTGTCGTCGACAAGCTGGCGGACATGCTATACGCGAGCGACATGATTCTCGACATGCTGCGCGATGACCGCTACTACGTCCCCGACCATCTGCGTCGGATCGAGCCTTCCATGAAGCGGCTGTACGCGGAAGTGAACGATCTGATGAAGCAGCTGACCGACTAGCCGGTCTGACGCGTTGGCCTAACGTCACTCGAAGTTCGTCAGCGGGAGGCCGCATGCCGCATGCCACACCTACGCTTCTGTGTGTGGACCGGCTTCAGCCGGTCGGACGTGACCGGCTGAAGCCGGTCCTCACACAGAACCTAGGTGAACGTCGCAACCTAACTCTTCGCCGCCGGCTGGCCCATTTTCGCGATGTTGGCCGCCCACGGCTCGTACCACCCCGGCGCGTGCTGCTTCAGATACGCGATGAACGGCGTCGCAACGTCCTCGATGTTCTTGTTGAGCAGCGGGTCCTTCTGCACTTCGCGCATCTCGATGACCGCGCCCTTGATCTTTTCCCACACGAACAGGATCTCGCGATTGTTCGAGCGGTAGAAGAGCTCCGGATGCAGGATGCCGTTCACGACGAACGACGCGGCCATGTCCCAATACGTCGTCACCATGCGATAGCTCGCGTTCTCTTCGCTGCCAGGCGGGCACGTCTTGAGGAACTGATCGCGTGATTGAAACGGGCCGATGCCGCCGAACCACTTGCGCGCCTCTCGCAGTCGCGGTTCACGACGAAGGTCATACAGCGTCAAAATGAGATTCGCATCTTCGTAGGACGGTGGGTTTTTCATTTCCTGCTCCTCTTCCGGTGGAGCGAGACGGCGTGATCCATGCGCTGCATGATCGCATACGGCGTTACAATTCGAAGATGCCACTGTCCTACGACTGTTCGAAGTGCCCCGGTTATTGCTGCAGCTACGATCGGATCGAGGTCAAGAAGTCCGACATCAACCGCCTCGCGAAGCACTTCCATCTGGACTACGAAACGGCTGAGGCGCGATTCACGAAGATCCGTGAAGGCGATCGCGTCCTTCGGCATCAGAAGGACAAGATCTACGACACGATCTGCATGTTCTTCGACACGGACAAGCGGCGCTGCACCGTGTACGAGGCGCGGCCCGCCGTCTGCCACGAGTACCCTGACCGCCCGCGGTGCGGCTATTTCGACTTCCTGCAGTGGGAGCGGGAATTTCAGGAAGACCAGAAATTCGTTCCGCTGAAATTGGGCTAGAGCGAGTGTCTGTTCTGAGCCGTATGTGGCGCAAGTGCTTCATCGGCCTCGCATTCGTCGCCCTCTCCGCCTCGGCGCAGATGTCCGAGACGGTGTCCGTCGGCTACGTGATGATTCCCTTCACCGCCGTCGGCGTGAAAGGTCCGATCACCGATCTCCGCAAGGGTGAGGTCTCGCTGCTGGTGGACGGAGCGCCGGTGCGCAGCGACATGTTCGAGAAGTCGCAGAACGCGCCGGTGTCGTTCACGATCCTCTTCGATGCGTCCGGCTCCATGGCGCTGGCGGGAAAGATGGACGCAGCGCGCGCCGCCATCGGCGCACTCATCGCGCATCGCAAGCGCGATGACGATTTCTCGCTTTGGATGTTCGCCGAATCCGAAGCCCGCGAGCTCGTCCCGTTCACCTCGGATCCCGCGGCCATCACCGACGCGTTAGGCCGGGTGAAGCCGTACGGCAAGACCGCGTTCTTCGACGCCCTGTCGACGATGCCCGACCGCAGCCGGCTGGGCAAGAACCCGAGCCGGGCGATCATCCTGCTGAGCGATGGCATCGACAACGCGTCGAAGCTCACGCGTCCGCAACTCGCGCATCTGCTCGAAGGCGTCTCGATCCCCATCTATCCACTCGGCATCGTCGAGGGGGGCCAGAGCGTCCGTCATCGCAGCCGCGAAGAGATGTCCGACGTCGACGTCCTGGGCGAAGTGGCCGCACTGACCGGCGGCAAAATGCAACTCGGCAGCGAGCCATCGCAGCTTGCGGTCGCGGTCTCGAACATCGAGAAAGACTTACGTGCTCAATATCTCGTCGGCTTCGCGCCGACGGGTCGTGGCGACGTTCAGTACCGGCGGATCTCGCTCAAAGTCGCGCGTCGCGTTCGCGATGTGCGTGTACGCGCCGGGTATCGCGGGACTGAACCGCCCACGGCAGCTCAAACAGAAAGGAAAGGAAGTTGATGAAGATCTCTCTCAAAGCAGTGAGCGCGACGGCTCTGGCCGTCATGTTAGGCGGTTGCGCGACGACCAAGAGCGTCGACCAGAAGATCGCCGAGGCCCAGGCGCAGCAGGGCAAGAAGCTGGAGACCGTCGAAGGACAGATCGAGGACCTGCAGCAGAAGCAGAAGGCCACCGACTCGCGCGTCGATCAGACGAATCTGCGCGTCGATCAGCTCAGCACCGAGGCCAGGGATGCGCTCAAGCGGGCGACCGATGCGGGCGTTCTGGCCAAAGGCAAGGTCGCGTTCCAGCAGACCTTCAACGAAGACCGCGTGAAGTTCGCCGTCGGCAAGTACGACCTCGACGCCAAGGCGAAAGCGGCACTCGACGATTTCGCCGGCAAGGTGAAGGCGCTGAACGAGCAGTACTTCATCGAGATTCAGGGCCACACCGATGACACCGGCGGCGCCCGCTACAACGAAGACCTCGGCCAGCGTCGCGCGGAAGAGGTCCGCCGCTATCTGTCGCGCCAGCACGGACTGGCGCTGAATCGCATGTCGACGATCTCGTACGGCGACACGCTTCCCGTCGGGTCGAACAAGACGAAGAAGGGCCGCGCGCAGAACCGCAGGACGATTCTCGTCGTGTTGGAGTAGCCCCTCACCCGGCCTCCGGCCACCCTCTCCCCGCTCACGCGGGGCGAGGGTCTACTAATGCCCTGAAGGAACCTCTGCTTCGGTGTGTGGACCGGCTTTAGCCGGTCGGGCGTGACCGGCTGAAGCCGGTCCTCACACAGAACCTACCCGAACGTTCCGACGACCGGGGCGTGGTCGCTCGTGCCGATCTCACGAAATGAGGGGCACGAGACGGCCCGCTCCGCCAGCGACTCGCTGGCAAGAACATAGTCCAGTCGCCAGCCGATGTTGCGTTGCCGCAGGTTGCGCCATGGTGCCCACCACGTGAAGTAGTTCTCGTCGTCCGGATTCAGCTTGCGGCCGACATCGACCAGTCCCTGCGCGATCAGCGCTTCGAGCAGGTCGCGTTCCTCCTGCCGCTGGCCGATGATGCCCGGCTTGCGTTCCTTCGGATGCACGTCCATGTCGGTGCGCGCGATGTTCATGTCGCCGCAGAGAACCAGGTTCGATCCGTGGTCGCGCAGCGCGCCGGCGTACCCGATGAGCGAGTTTACGAACCCGATCTTCGCTTCGTAGTCCTTGCCGCCGTTCGGCACGTAGACCGATGCGTACGTCGTGTCGCCGATGCGCGCTTCAACGATGCGCGTCTCGTGATCGAACTCCGGGTGCGTGAAGTTTGGAGCATCGGGGAAGGTCTCGCGCCGCAGATGCAGGCCGACGCCTGAGTAGCCCTTGCCTCCGTGCCAGTAGCACCAGTAGCCGTTGAGCTCACAGATCGATTGTGGGACCTGCGCGAGCGTCGCTTTGATCTCCTGCAGGCAGATCACGTCGGGCTGGGCCGAGGCGACCCAGTCGATGAATTGTGTTTCGCGGGCGCGGATCCCGTTGACGTTCCATGTGGCGATCTTCATGCGGCGCGCGATTGTATGTCCACTCGGCACGTCACGATGTCCCCAGCCGCGGACGCGAAACGTGGTGTTCCAGAGGCTGCAGCCCGTGGAACTGCGGTCTCATATCTGCAGGAGGTCGCCGCGTCACGGAGGCTAACCATCATGCGAAAACTATTCTTGTCCCTGATTCTGCTGTGCATTCCCGTCACACTCTTTGCGCAACCCGACTGGCGCGATCGCCGTCCGGCGCGCGACCGCTATTCGTACACCGACAACATGTTCGAGCTCACGCCGATCATCGGATACCGCTACGGCGGAACGATCGACTCCAGCCAGACCGACCTGTTCAATCGCGACGTGAACGTCGGCAGCCACATGAACTACGGCGTGAACTTCGGCATCCCGATCGCCAACGGATGGAAGATCGAGTTAGGCGTCGATCGTCAGGACACGCAGTTCACGGCCGGCGGAAATGGACTGTTCAACCCGAGCGGCGACATCGCGGGCTTTCACGTCACGTATTACCAGGGCTCGCTCGTGATCCCGTTCGCGGTCAGCCGCAATGCCACGCCGTACTTCTCGGTCGGCGCGGGGATCGCGAATCTCGATCCGGACATCCGCGGCGTGTCCGCCGACAACCGCTTCGCGGCTTCGGCCGGAATCGGCGTGAAGGTTCCCATCAACCGCAACGCCGGCATCCGCATCGAGGAAAAGGGCTTCTTCACCTCGCTCAGTAACAACCAGGACACCTGCTCCCGCTGCTACTACAGCTACAACCACGATCTTTATCAGGGCGAGACGAACTTCGGCGTGTATTTCAAGTTCTAGTGTGTGGACCGGCTTCAGCCGGTCTGAAGGCCGGCAGAAGCCGGCCCTACACTACAGCCAGCGAAAAAACTTCAGCGCCACCGCGAAACTCACGACGCCCCACACCCAG
>JBBRMQ010000070.1:0-17590 GCA_038230775.1 Thermoanaerobaculia bacterium | reverse complement strand
GCAAGCTCCACCAGCGAAATGCCGCGAATCTTCGACTCAGGACACTATGCGACACAGCGGAAGGTCGCGTAGACGTACGGGTAGTTCGGCCGGAACCAGTTGCGGAAGCTGTTACGGATCAGCTCGGGGGAGGTCGCTGGAGATGCGCCCTTGAGAACGTAGTGCTGACCGTCGAAGAATTCGGCCGAGTAGACCGGATAGCACTTCATCGGCTGGAATCCATCGAAGCCGTCGAAGATCGTGGAGGTCCATTCCCAACCGTTGCCGACGAGATCGCGAACACCCCACGCGCTCGTTCCCGCGGGATACGAGCCGACTGCGACGGGATCCCAGTTCGCGAACCCGAAGTTGCCGCGTGTGGCGTCGGGGGGTTCATCGCCCCACGGATACATGCGTTCCGCGCCAGATGGAGTTCCGAACGCCGCGCGGTAGTACTCCGCTTCGGACGGCAATCTCGCGCCGCGCGAGCGCGCGTATGCGGCGGCTTCGTCGTGCGTGACGTACACAGGCGCATCGAGCGGCAATGGAGTTAACTCGAACATGCCGCGCCAGAACCACTCGCCGTCGCGTTGCATCCAGAAGTGTGGCGCGGCGACGCCGGTGGCCTTCATGTAGTCGAGGTATTCGCCGTTGGTGACGTTGTCGCGATCGATATCGAATGCATCGACGTGGACGCGATGCGCAGGAAACTCGTTGTCCCAACCGAAGGAGCCGGCCGGCGTGCCGATCGTTGCGTCACCAGCGGGAATGTGAGCCCGACCCTGGGGCGGCGGGCTCTCAGCCCGCCGGCGGCCTGAGAGGCCGGTGCCCCAGAGCGGCGCGCGCGCAATTTTTCGCTCGTAGGGCATCTCGTGAAACATGTAGAGCAGCGTTTCCTGGTGCATCTGCTCGTGTTCGAGGATCGCGATCGCTGCTTCGCCGATCTCGCTCCCAGCGATCGCTTTCTCGATCAGTGCGTCAGACTCTCGACCGTACTTCTGCACGCATTCGCGCGAGGGCCAGACATCCGTCGGGCTCTTCGCGGCGTCCTCGCTGTCGGGGTCGATGCCGCGCGCAAACAGAGTCTCGTAGTTCTCGTCGATCCCGGTTTTTCCGAGCGTCAGCTTGATGAGCGTGTTGATGTTGAAGCTCGGAAGATGGCCTTCGTAGAAAACGATCGGGTTGCGCAGCGGGATCGGACGATCGAAGAATGCTTCCGGCTTCGGAATCGCGAAAACTTCCGCCGAGCGGCGACGTCCGTCACGAAACCAGCGGATCAGCTGTTCGTGCTTCGGAGGTTGGGGAAAGGACTGATGCCTCACGGCGCGCATTTTTGCATACACGAGATCGTCGCGCTCTGGCTAGCTGAGGACAGGCGTGCTGACCGGAACTCTGACCAGTCGGAACGGCTGGCGGTCGGGAAAACTTGCGGTCAGGAGCGGCATCGCCACGTTGTACACGATCGTGTTGCCCTTCGTGCCGTTGCAGATCTTCTCTTTCGAATTGCCCGCGTTCGTTTCAGCCGCCAGGCGCTGCGCGAGTTCGTCCATCGCCCACGCCGGAATCTTGCCGCGGTCAGATGGATAGATAAATCCGAATATAATCATGTGCACATATAACGCGCGCCAATAACGACCATACCGGTCGATGAGGAGGCGCCAGTCCAGCTTGTCGCCGACCGCGTGGATGACGTGCGCCACGTCCGCGCCGTCGAAGCGCTCGCGCTCCATGATCAGACCCTTCGACCAGATCATCTCTTCGGGCGGAATCAGCTTGATGTCGACGCCGAGAAACTGGCCGGGGACCGCGCGGTCGAACCACGCCTGGTCGACAGCAGCGACGCCGTTCCCCGCGCTGAAAATCAGATCGACCCAGTCGTCACCCTTGAATGCCTTGCCCAGCCAGTGAGGAAACGTCAGCTCGGTCTCGTATCCCGCTTTGCCGAAGACCTTCTCGGCTTTGGCGAAGTCTTCGCGACGGATGAAAACGTCGAAGTCCTTTGTATGGCGCTCGATTCCCGTATAGCGAGCAAACGCGCACGCCCCTCCCACGAGAAACGGCAAGCCGCCCTCTTCCATCAACTCCATCGAGTGGACGTAGAAGTCACGGCTGTGCTGGTCGAGAGCAGGCGCTGACGGCGACATTTCGAGGTGAAAAAACTGCACGCGCCGTGCCGCTCATATCTGCTCGACTGGGTATCCGGCGCTGACCCACGCGTCAAAACCGCCGGCCAGCGGTCGCACGAGGGTGTATCCCCGATCGATGAGCATGCGCGCCACACGGGCGGCTGAGGCCTCGTTTGGTCACGTGCAGTACAAGACGATCTCGTGATCGGGCGAGATGCCGGCGACGTGCTGGTCGATGTCTTCGGCCGAGGTGACGATCGCGGCCGGGATGCGTCTGGGGTCGCGCTTACGCATCGATGCGGTGCGCACGTCCATCACGATCGGTGCGCCGCCGGCGTCGATGAGGTCCTTGAGTTCCTGCACCGTCATCCGCGCGACGCGCAGTTTTGCGAGGAATTGCCGGCGCTGAAACCACTTGATCAGGATGAAGAGCGCCAGCGCACACCCAACGATCACGAGCGCCCACCAGCCGAGGTTTTCGAGATGGTCGAGGGCCGTGCCGATGGCGTGGTGGAAGGCCCGGCCGACGGCGACGGCGGAGCCGGCCCAGATTAACGCGCCCACGCCGTCGTAAATGAGGAAACCAGCCGTGCTCAATCTCGCGGCACCGGCCAGTGGCGGCGCGACGGTCGAGAACCCCGGGATGAATTTCGCGATCAAGAGCGACTTCAGTCCCCACTTCTCGAAGCGCGTCTCCGTCTCGCGGACGCAGGAATCGGGCGAAAGCGAGATGCGACAGAGAAGTTGCAGCACCCGGTAACCGAACCGGCGGCCGAGCAGGAACCAGGCGTAGTCTGCAAGGAGCGATGCGAAGAATGCGGCGAGAAGAATGTGCCCGGACGACATTCTCCCGTTCCGCGACAACGCTCCGGCGACGATGAGCGTCGGGATCGCAGGAATCGGCGCGCCGATCTGCTCCAGCAATACGTTCAGGAACACGAGCGGAACGCCGTAGTGGATGACCAGCTCGAAAAGACGCGCGACCATGAACTTGTCGATTATGACGTGTGAGGACCGACTTCAGTCGGTCGGAGCGACCGGCTAAAGCCGCCCCTCACACGAGCTAACCACTTTGCGAATGAAGAGTCTAAGCGGATTGGAATGGAGATGACGACCGACGTCACGGTGGTGAGCCGGGCGCGCAGCGGAGACGCCGACGCGTTCCGGCAGCTCGTCGAGCGTCACAGTCAGCCTCTATTCCGAGTGGCGTACCGCATGACTGGAAACGAACACGATGCCGACGATGTGGTGCAGGAGGCTTTTCTACGCGCGTACCGACAGATCAATTCGTTCGAAGAGCGAGCGAACTTCGGGACGTGGCTGCACCGCATCGCGATCAACTGCGCGCTCGATCTGTTGCGGGCGCGGGGCCGCCTCGATCGGCACTACGGCGGCGATCCGGAGACAGCAGAGATGACAGGCGCAGCGAGAAGTGAGGCGCAACAGGAGCGATTGCTGATGAGCGCGGAGCTCCGCAAGCAGGTGGAGGTCGCGATGCAGCGGCTGACCGGCAACGAGCGCACCGCATTCGTGCTGCGCCATTTCGAAGGAATGCCGGTCGAGGAGATCGGCAGAACCCTCGGCATCCAGGTGAACGCAGCGAAGCACACGATCTTCCGCGCGGTGCGCAAGCTGCGCGAGTCCCTGGAGCCGTTGGCGAGGACGACATGGAACACCTGAACGAAGAACAACTGGTCCTGCATCACTACCACGACGACGAATCGCCGGTCGCGGTCGAGAAGCACATCGCTTCATGCGAGGCGTGCCGCGGCGAGTACGACAAGCTGCGCAGCGTGCTGGCCCTCGTCGACGAGCTGCCGACGCCCGAGCGTGGAACGGAGTACGGCGAGCAGGTCTGGAACCGTTTGCGCTGGAAGCTCGGAAGCGAGCGGCGCAAGTCGCGCACCTGGTACTCGTTCGTCGCCGCGGCCGCGGTTCTGGCGCTCGCATTCTTCGCCGGCCAGCTATGGAACTCGCGCAACAACGCGCCGATCGTGCAGCAACAACAGGCCGCCGTTTCAACGATCAACGGCGGACCGGCACCGGCGTCTGCAACGAAAGACCGTGTGCTGTTCGTGGTCGTTGGCGATCACCTCGACAACTCCGAGCGCATGCTCCTCGAAGTAGCCAACGCGGACGCAAAGCGCGAGCTCGATCTCACCGGTGAGAACAAGCGCGCCGCGGACCTCGTGGCTACCAACCGTATTTACCGGCAGACAGCAGCGAAGCAGGGCGACGCGCGCATCGCCTCTCTGCTCGCCGATCTGGAGCCGATCCTCGTCGAGCTGTCGCACGCCGACAAGCTCTCGCCCGAGGAGTTGACGTCATTGCAGAAGCGAATCGATTCAAAGGGACTGCTATTCAAAGTGCGCGTCGTCAGCGCCGAAACGAGCGGCCGTGAAATGCCGGTCGCACCTCAGAAGGGAACCAGCTCACTATGAAAACCACGATTGCAATCATCGCCAGCATCTGGCTCGTCTCCGGCGCCTTCGCAGCGCCGCTGCCGACTTCCGATGCTTCGGAAAAACAGGAAGCCAAAGTCGAGAAGGAACAAGACGCGTACGACGAGGGTACCGACGCACTCGACGACCACGACTGGCGCCGCGCGGCGAAGTATTTCGAGAAAGTCGCGGAAATGAGAATGGGGCACGCCGACGCCGCGCTGTACTGGCTGGCGTACGCCGACGCGAAGATGGGCCAGCGCGCCGAAGCGCTCAACACACTCATTGAGCTGCAGAAGAACTATCCGCAAAGCAAGTGGCAGAAGGACGGAAAGCAGCTCGAGCTCGAGATCCGTCAGAACTCGGGACAGCCCGTCGAACCAAAGTACGTCGAGGATGAAGAGCTCAAGCTGATGGCCATCAACGGCCTGATGCAGAGCGATCCGGAGCGCGCCGTACCGATCCTCGAGCATCTGCTGCAGACCAGCCAGTCGACGAAGATCAAGGATCGCGCGCTCTTTGTGCTGAGTCAGTCGAGCTCACCGAAAGCGTACGAGGTGCTGGCCGGCGTGGCGAAGAGTGGCCGCGCCGACCTCCAATCGCGCGCCATCCGCTACCTCGGCATCTCCGGCGGCGAACGCAATCGCCAGCTCCTGGCGGACATCTACAACTCCGCGGCGGATGTGGCCATCAAGAAGTCGGTGCTGAAGGCCTACATGATCTCCGGCGATCGCGGCCGCGTGCTCAGCCTGGCGAAAGGGGAGACGAACCCCGAGCTGCGATCGGAAGCAGTGACGCAGCTCGGGGTGATGGGCGCGCGGAGCGAGCTGTCGGAGTTGTACAGCACCGAGTCCGCGGTCGAGGTGCGGAAGAAGATCATCCAGGCGATGTTCATCGGCGGCAGCGCCGACAAGCTCGCGGAGATTGCACGCACGGAGCCTGTCCTCGAGCTCAAGCTCACTGCCATCCGCAACCTCGGTCTGTTAGGCGGAAGCCGCTCCAGTGCCGAGCTGTTGCCGTTGTACAAGAACGATTCGCGCAAGGAAGTGCGCGAGGCGGTGATCCACGCGCTCTTCATCCAGAACAATGCGAAGACGCTCGTCGACCTCGCGCGAACCGAGAAAGACCCGGAGCTGAAGAAGGAGATCGTTCACCGGCTCTCGATCATGCACTCGAAGGACGCCACCGATTACCTGATGGAGTACCTCCGGGAGTGAACCTCGCCCCTCACCCGATCTCTGTTTCTGCCTGTGTGTGAGGACCGGCTTTAGCCGGTCAGGAGTGACCGGCTGAAGCCGGTCCACACACAGAGGCGGAAGCCTTCACCAACAAATCCCGCAAGTGCTGGCTGGTGCGCGAAGCGCGGATGAGGGGCTATAACGTCTGCGCGAAAAGCCAGCACAGGAGCAGAACGATCGGTGCGTGAAACATCAGTTGCAGCACTGAATAGCCGGCGAGATCGCGCGCACGAACGTTGAGGATTCCCATCAACGGCAGCATCCAGAACGGATTCACGAGGTTCGGTAACGCCTCGGACGCGTTGTAGATCTGCACGGTCCAGCCGAGGTGCATGTGCCAGGCTTTGGCGGCGGCCATGACGTACGGAGCCTCGACGACCCACTTGCCGCCGCCCGACGGCACGAACATTCCGAGGATTGCCGAGTAGATCGCTACGACGAGCGGGAAAGTGCCGCGCGTCGTCGCTCGAACGAAGACGTGCGCAAGTTGTTCGGCGATCGGCGTCTTCGAGATCATCCCGAAAATCCCGCCGTAAAAAGGGAACTGGATCAACACGCCGGCGGTCGCGGGCACCGAACGGCCGACCGCTCGCAGAAACGATCGCGGTGTCCAGTGCAGCAACAGTCCGGTCGCCAGAAACAGGAAGTTGAAGTTGTTCAGATCCAGTGCGGCCAGACCACCCTTCTCACGAAACTGAATGGTGAGGTACCAGAACATCAGCGCGGCGATCACGAGGTTGAGGATCGGGCTGCGCTCGAATCGATCCGCGGGACGCGCGATGTCTTCGTTCGGCGCCGCCGGCATCTCGACGACCGGCATCGTTCGCGCCGTCTCCTCGGATGGCGCCGACGCGTAGGCGACGACCACGGACACGACGATCAGCACCGCGGCCATCGTGATGTTCTGCCAGAGGAAGATCGTCTGCGTCAGCGGAATCACGCCGGTGATCGGCAGCAGCGCCGGCGGGATCGACGACTTCGTCGCCTGCAGCAACGCCGCCGAAGATGAGAACCCGAGCGCCCACACGCTGCCGAGGCCGAGGTAGGCGGCGGCGCCGATGGCGCGATAGTCGACTTTGATCCGGCGCGTGATCTCGCGGACCAGAAGGCCGGTGAAGATCAGTGAGAGTCCCCACGAAATGAGCGACGACAACATCGCGAAGGCCGCGACGAAGGCCACCGCGCCGCGGGCGGTCTTCGGAATTCGCGCCAGTCTCGCCGTGAGGCGCGTGACGGGCGGCGATGTCGCGACGACAAAGCCTCCGATGATCACGATCGCCATCTGCATCGTGAAGTTGACCAGCGACCAGAACCCGTTGCCGAACTCAATGGCGAGCTTCGACGGCGCGACGCCCGCGCCCATGCCGCCGATGAACACCAGTACGATCGCCGCGAGAGCGAAGACGAATGCGTCGGGAAACCAGCGTTCGCAGAAGTCCGCGATCCGCGCTCCGAGTCGGGCAAGCATTGACCGCGATTGTACCTAGACTGCAGGCGGCTTCTGTGTGAGGGCCGGCTTCAGCCGGTCAAGGCTGACCGGCTAAAGCCGGTCCACACACAGAACCAGCCACTCTCAAGAAATACATTTCCCCAACATCGCCACAATCCTGCCGCAGTGTGCCGGTAGCCTCGCATCCATGAACGCAATCGCATTGATGCTCGCCGTCGCTCAACTTGTTGCGATCGAATCGCGCGTCGGGGCGGTCGTCGGCGTGTCGGCCGTCGATCTCGACACCGGCCGCGCGGTGCACTTTCACGGCGCGGATCGCTTCCCCCTCGGCAGCGTGTACAAGTTGCCGATCGCCATCGCGGTTCTGCGCGCGGCCGATCGCGGCGAGCTGAATCTGAATCAGGAGGTCACCATCGAGCCGAAGGAGTTCTCGGTTGGCTACAGTCCGATTCGGGATCTGGCGAAAGGACGTCCGGTGACGATGACGATCGGCCGTCTGGTCCACGCGATGGTTCGCGAGAGCGACAACACCGCCGCCGACTATTTGCAGAAGCAGGCTGGCGGAGGCGCGAAGATCACGAAAGAGCTTCGGGCGGCGCGCATCGAGGACATCCGCGTCGATCGGACGGAAAAAAAGATCGCGGCCGACATTGATGCCGCCGGCGTCGCCGGGTATCACTCCGATCCACGCGATGCGGCGACCCCCGATGCGATCGTCGCCCTCTTGCAGAAGATTCATCGCGGCCAGGAAGGGCTGTCGCGTACCAGCCACGAAAGCCTGCTCGAGATGATGACGAACTCGCACAACCCCGACCGCATCCGCGGCGGAGTTCCTGCCGGGACGGTCATCGCGCACAAGACGGGGACGATGCCCGGCGTGATGAACGATGTCGCGATCCTGACGACTGCCGACGGAAAGCATCACATCGCGATCGCCATCCTGACGAAGGGCCTGCAGTCGAAGGTGGACGCCTCGACGATCGCGGAGATCGCGCGGATCGTCTACGCCGATCTCGGTCCGCTGACATAGCGGTTGCCGCGCAGGAAGAACCGCAGCGGCCAGTGCGCCGCACCGACGGCACCGTCGACGCCGATGCGCGGCGAAACGCCGATCTCGCCGATCTCGATGTCTCGCGCACTGAGATAGAGACGGTTGCCGTCGAGGGGCTCGCCGTCGAGCGCCTTGTCGATGTCGAGCGCCGCGCACAGTTTTCCCGGACCATTCATCAGGTCGAAATCGCGTTTCGCTTTTGGCCGCCGCTCACGCATGGTCTCGATTCCCTTCACCGGCTCCGCCGCGCGCAGCAGCACCGCCTCGGCGATGTCGGACTCCTGCGTGACGACGTTCATGCACCAGTGCATGCCATAGGTGAAGTAGACGTAGGCGTGACCGCCTTCGAGATACATCGCCTGGTTGCGCGCCGACCGCAGACCCTTGCGCGCGTGGCTCGCCATGTCATTCGCTCCGAGATACGCCTCGGTCTCGACGAGCCGGGCGCCGAGAAGTTCTCGTCCACGCTTGCGCCAGAGGATGCAGCCCAGAAGCTCTCGCGCGACGGTGACGGTGTCCTGCAGATAGAAGTCGCGCGACAGCTTCATGCGCGCTTGGTCACGCGGCGTTCGAGGTGATCCTCGTGGACATGACGGCTGAACAACGCGAGCAGCTCGGCGTGGACAGCCGGGGGCGCGCCGACGATGTTGCCGCGATCGAACCAGCGATCGCCGCCGGAGAAGTCGGTGATCGTTCCGCCGGCTTCAGTTACGAGCAGCGATCCGGCCGCGACATCCCACGGCGCGAGATGGAGCTCGAAGAAGCCGTCGAAGATGCCCGCTGCGGTGTACGCGAGGTCGAGCGCCGCGGAGCCCGCGCGCCGCACGCCTTTTGATACACGAATGACGTCTTGAAATATCGCACAATATGTTGCGATGTGATCTTGTGCGCGAAAAGGAAAGCCGGTGGCCAGAAATGAGCCTTCGACGCCGGTCTGATTCGAGACGCGTATCTTCGCGCCGTTCCGAAACGCGCCCGCTCCACGCTGGCCGGTGAAGAAGAGATCGCGCAGCGGCTCGTAGATGAGGCCAGCGATCATCTCGTCGCCGCGTTTCAATCCGATCGAGATCGACCAGACGGGAAAGTGCTGGAGGTAGTTCGAGGTCCCGTCCAGCGGGTCGATGATCCACATCCGTCCGCTTTTTCCATCCTCGCGACTCATCCCACCCTCTTCGCCCAGGATGGCGTCCTCCGGGAAAGCGTCGTGGAGGATCGAGCTGATGGCCCTCTCGCTCTCGCGATCGGCCTTCGAGACCCAGTCATTGCGCGACTTGAGGTCCGCGTCGTCTTTGCCGAGGTGTTCCCAGTACTTGAGGAGGATGGAGGCGCCGGTGCGGGCGGCTTCGGTCGCGACTTCGAGGTCTTGCACGGCGCGCATTCTAGTGACGTTCCAAAATTACGGGTAGGAAAGGCGACTCCCGCCGGCACTCCTTGAGTAATGGCCATGCGCGGCAGGGGTTCCCGCGCGCGGTCCCCCGTCACGATCGATGTCCGAACGTTCGGCTGGGAACGCGCAGTCGTCGCTGTACTCCGCCACCCGACGCTCGCGTTCGAGCCGATCGAAGCCACTCCGTTGACCGCGGTCCACGAGCTCGGAAAGCGCGACCGGTTGTCGCTCGTCGGCCAGTTTGCAGCTCACCAGGCGTTGCTGCAGTTTGCGGGTGTGCCGGACAGCGATCTCGATCCGGCGGAGTGGGTGGTGGTCGAGAAGCGAGGCGCCGATTGCCGCTTGGTGCGCGCGGCGGCGCGGCGTGCGCCTGCCGATCCGGTTCCGGTCCTCACCATCATCCAGCAGTTCGCGGCGGCGGTTGGGGCTCCTCCGATCGATGTGCTCCGCCAGTCGTCCGCGCGTCCTGACGCCGTGTATTGCGAAATCGATAGTCGCTTGCGCGCCGATGCCACCGCCGATCTGCGATGGTTCCGGGCCGCGGCAATCGGGCAGATCGCCTCGCCCGGGATCGACATGATTCGAGCGATCCTTTCCGCGACGAATGGCTGCTTCCGGTTCGACGATCCGGAATGCGTCGCGTCCATGCGGATGGCGTCCGACGATCTGCTCGTCGTCGGCGATTCGTCCTCGCCGCTCGCGCGCTACTCCGGAATCTCCGAGCTGCGTCGTCTTGCGCCCGATCTGGATTCCTTGAGCGAGACGCAGGTCGTCGAGCGCGTCATCGCGGCAGCGTCCACGCAAAGGTTCCCTTTCGTGCTGGCGACCACGGACTCGCTCGACCCGGCGTCGCGCAAGGTCATCGACCTCTTGCGCGCGAGCGAAGCAGGCGTCTGGATCGGGCCGGACGGAGTCGAATTGCCCGATTCCCGCTGGTTCGTCGTTTCTCCTCGACTGACAGCGCGCCACGATCTCGACAAGCGTCTGGCGGAGATTCCGCGTGAGATGCAGCGGGCCAAGCTCGATCTTTTCACCACATCGCCTTGCTTCGGACGGTATCTCGTCGACGGCGTGCTGCCATCACCGCAGATGGCGTCCCCCACCGGAAACATCAAGGAGCCTGCCCGGTCGTATCTGGCCGCGGTCGCGCTCCTCGGCCTCTCGTCGCCGATCCGCATCGCGAGCAGCTTCCTCGCTCAGTTCTCGTCAACGGCGCGGATCGAGGAACTGACCTTCGAAGGCGTCACGTCGATCGTCGATGACACGTTCGTGTTTTCCAGCGAGGACATGCGCACGGCCGCCGTCGAACACTTGCCGCCCGCATCGCGCGTGGCGCTGGCGCGCACGGCGGCGGAGCTGCTCGATGCGAAGCCGGCAGCGATGTTGTATCTCGACGCCGGCGACACTGCGCGCGCCGTCGAGATCCTCGAGACGATCGCCTGGGCGTCAGCGGATGACGCAATCTGCACGCTCCGGTCGGTACGCGCCGAACACCTTTCACCGCGCCTGGCCCGTATTCTGGCCGAGGCGCTTGTGACGGTCGCGCGGTATCGCGACGCGCGAGAGTTGCTTCCCCGACTCGTGGAGGATGATAGCGAGTCGCTTCTCGCGCGCATCGAGCGGCGCACTGGTGACTACGCCTCCGCTTTGGCGCGACTCGAGCGGCGCCAGGGCAACTTTGCCGACGATCTGCTGCACGCTGAGTTGCTCGCGTTGACCGGCCGGTACGATGATGCCGATGCCCTCTACCAGACCTGCATTCCCGTCACCGACGACGATGGCCTTCTTCTCGGCTACCGCCGCGCCGTCCTGGCGATGGATCGCGGTGCGAAACCCGATCGATCGTGGATGAGCATCAATTCAGACCTGCGCGATTACTACTGCGCGCGATTCCACATGTACGACGTGATCGAGTCGCACGATGCCGAACGCGCACTGGACTACGCGCGCGCGGCGACCGCAGCCGCGCATACGACGGCCGAATCCATCGACGCCACGCTCGACTATCTGTTCGCGCTGTTCACGGCTGGCCGATGGCCGGAAGCGCGGGCAGCCGCGATGGACGCGCTGCTGCTGGTCGACGAGACGCAGGGTGATCGCGCCTCGGGCGGAATCCTGTTTGTCCTCGCGTTCCTTTGCGCGGACGACGGCCAGTGCGCGCACGCCAGTCACCTGCTCGACCGGTTGCGGCAGTTCTACAGCGACGTTCACGACGAGCAACGACTGCGCGAGCTGGACCTGATCGCTGCTGCGATCGAGTTCGCCCGCGCCCGTTTCGATGCCGCGCTCGCTGCCGCCGAATCGATCTTGAGCAGCGGAGCGGCGGGCCAGATCCGCGAGTCCGCGGCCTTGATCGCGGACGAGATCGTGGCGATGACGCAGGCCGTGGCGCCTCCGCAAGCGCGCGGAGAGACGGCGAACGTGGAGCTGATCGATCGCTATCGCCTGCTCCGCGGCGGCGGCGAAATCCGCCGGCCGTTCGTCAAAGCGCTCGCCGACTGGCGAAACGGCGCGCCACCGGTCGCCGCCACGACCGCCGACAAGCTGATGTTGATGCGCGTTGCGCTGCGCTGCCGCCAGCAGAGAGTGGCGATCGAGATCGCCGGCGAGCTCGGGATCACACTCGATCAGACCGCGCATGCCGACGACGCCGAGCTGCGCGCGCTGCGCATTGCCACCACGCGCGAGTTTCCGTTCGCGCCGCACGACTTTGCGCCGTGTCGATGGCGCTTCGCGACGCGCAACCGGCTCGGGCAGTGGAATGAGATCGGGTCGCTTCCCGCACTCAGCGGGGCCGAGCTCGATCGCATCCTCGAGTCGGATGAAGCCGACTGGATCGCGTGCAGCGATCGCGAGTTGCTCTATTTCAAGGGACTGCGGAACTGGTCTGTCGATTCGCGCACAGCTCTGGCCGCAACCTTCCGCATTCGATCCGAGCATTACCGCCTTCGAAGAATGGTGGAACAGGAGGAGGCGGAGCCGGCTCGAGGCACGGAGGCGCTGGAGGGGATCGTCGGGCAGTCGCCCGAGATCCACGAGATCTGCGCGCTCGTGTCGCGTATCGCCAAACGCGATGTTCCCGTCTGCATCCTCGGCGAATCGGGCACCGGCAAGGAGCTGATCGCTCGCGCGATTCACCGTCAATCGCCGCGAAAGCACAAGGCTTTTACCACCGTGAACTGCGCCGCGTTGCCGGAAAATCTGATCGAAAGCGAGTTGTTCGGAGCGGCTCGCGGAGCCTTCACCGGCGCCGATCGCGATCGTGCGGGACTGATCGAGACCAGCGACGGCGGCACGCTATTCCTCGACGAGATCGGCGAATTGCCGTTGGCTGCGCAAGCCAAGCTGCTGCGATTTCTCCAGGAAGGGGAGTTCCGGCGGGTCGGCGAGACAACGCTGCGCTCGTGCGATGTCCGCGTCCTCACCGCAACCAATCGAAAGCTGGAAGCGGCGGTCGAAGAAGGCCGTTTCCGCGAGGACCTGTATTACCGCATTCGCGGTGTCGAGCTGCAGGTCCCGCCGCTTCGCGATCGCGCGTCCGATATCCCTCTCCTCGTCTCGCACTTCCTCGGTCGGGAGCGGGAGAAGCACCGCAGCGGCCCCACGCGACTCTCGCCCGAGGCGGAGGCGGCGTTCGCGTCGTATCACTGGCCGGGAAACGTTCGTGAGCTGCAGAATGCGATGCGCGCCGCGCACGCCATCGCCGGCGACGCGAAACAGATTGATCTCGAGCACCTTCCTGAATCGCTGCGGCGTATCAAGATTGCACGCAAGAACGCCGGCTCGTACCAGGACGCCGTGGTCCGATTCCGTCGCGATCTGATCGAGAAGTCGCTCGCGCAGGCGGACGGGAACCAGAATCAGGCAGCGGCGATGCTCAAGATCTCCCGGCAGGCGCTCGCGTACCAGATCCGGGAGCTCGGGATTCTTGTAACGTCATCGAAACGTCCTCGCGCGTAGCGCCGACGAGTTCGCCACGTACAATCGCGGGAGCCTGATGCGCGCCCGCCGGTCCCCCCTCCTCCTCATTGTCCTCACCGTCGCCGGATGCGCGCTGTACTCCGACGTCGTCATCGCGCCGCTGATCTACGTGCCGGCAAACATCGAGCGCGGCACCGACCTGCCGTCGATGCTGCGCAAGTACGACTACATCAGCGCGGTCCTGACAGCGCCGATCATCGACTCGCGCCCGAAGCACAGCGCGATGGAGCTCGCCGCGCTCGGCTCCGCGGAGTTCACCGCGGGGCGATTCGAGCCGGCGCGCAAGCATTTGCGGGCGGCGATTGACCTCCAGCCGTTCCGAACGACTGCCGCGCAGGTCTGCTGGGATCTCTCGCAGCTCGAATACATGTCCAACAACTACGAGGCGAGCCTTGACTGGGCCAAGCTAGCCGGCGAGCACGGCATGAGCGTGCGTTCGTGGCACCTGGACTATCTGGCCTCCCTGCGTAGCGCGGACATCTACCACTTCAGCGGCAAGGACGTGGAGCGCGTCACGATGAAGATGGGCCGGCCCGATGTGCCGCGCATTCCGGTGACCATCAACGACAAGACGAATGTCACCGCGATGGTGGACTCAGGCGCCGTGCTCTCGATCGTGTCGCGAAGCCTTGCGGCGTCGTTGCCCGTGCGCCTGCTCGGCACTTTCGAAGGGACGTTCGCCGGCCTTCTCGGCGAGCCGATCACCGTGCAATTCGGCGTGCTGGACGCACTGGACATCGGCGGAATGCGTATCGCGAACGTGCCCGTCGCGATCATGCCCGACGACAAGATGAAGTTCCTCGTCAGCGGGAAAAAAGAATTCAAGATGGACCTTCTCCTCGGCGCACATCTGCTGAAGGAGTTCCGTCTGGAGCTCGATTTTCGACGCGGCGTGCTGACGCTCATGCATCTCACGCCCGCGATGCGCAAACCCTCGCCCGATCAGAACCTGTTTTTCGAGCAGTTCCGACCCGCGGTGCGCGGCACGCTCAACCGGCGCGGCTGGTATCTGTTCCTGATCGACACGGGATCGGAGGTCACGTTCCTGAACGAGCGCGACCTGGCGACACTGCCGGTGATGCAGAGCGGACCGAAGATGCACAACGCGACGCTGCAGGGTCTGGGCGGCGCCACGAAGCACGGGCAGAAACTCGACAACATCGAGATCGGTGTCGACCGATGGGCGGGAACGTTCCGCACCCTTCCGATGTACGAGTCCGCTGCGTACGAGCACACCGCCGGAATCCTCGGCGAAAATTACATGAAGAATTTCGATGTGGTCATCGACTTCGGCCGCATGCGCGTCGACCTCGCCCCGATCGGCTTCCTCGGAGTCGACGAATCGACCCATCCGGCGACCACGGACGTCGGCGGCCGGCAGATCCCGCCGTAGTGGTGTGAGGACCGGCTTCAGCCGGTCGGTCGTGACCGGCTGAAGCCGGTCCTCACACCCGATCTACTTCTTCTTCTTCAACTCCGCGCGTCGCCGCGTCGCCCAACCCTCAACCACCTTCTGCGGTACGCGGCTGAGTGCCAGCGCGTCAGCCGGTACGTCTTTGGTGATCGTGGAGCCGGCGCCGACATACGCGCCGTGACCGACGCGAACCGGCGCCACGAGTTGCGTGTCGGAGCCGATGAAGACGCCGTCCTCGAGCACGGTCTTGTGTTTGTTGACGCCGTCGTAGTTGCAGGTGATGGTGCCGGCGCCGATGTTCACGTCCGCGCCGATCTCCGCGTCGCCGATGTACGACAGGTGCGACGCCTTGGAGCCTTCGCCGAACGTCGCCTTCTTCGTCTCGACGAAGTTGCCCACCTTCACGTGTTTGCCGAGGCGCGTGCCGGGCCGGAGATGCGCGTAGGGACCGACCGATGCTTCATCCCCGATTACCGCATCCTCGGCCACGCTGCCGCTCCTGAGATGCACGTCGTCGCCAACGGTGACATTGACCAGATGGACTCCCGGCTCGATGACGCAACGCTCTCCAATCGTCGTGGTTCCCTCGATCGTGACGAATGGATAGACGACGGTGTCGGCGCCGATCTTCACGGTTGAATCGATCACCACGGTTGCGGGATTGCGGAAGGTGACGCCATCGCGCATCAGCGTTTCAACGACGCGACGCTGAATCTCGGCTTCGACGGTCGCGAGGTCGGCGCGGGAGTTCACGCCGACGGCTTCGACGGGATCCGGTGCGATGACGGCACCGACGCGCTGTCCCGCTTTACGAAGCATTCCCAGAAGGTCGGTGAGGTAATACTCGCCCTGGGCGTTGTTCGTCGAAAGCCGTCGCAGGTTTTCGAACAGATTCGCGCCGTCGAACACGTAGATGCCGGCGTTGACCTCGTTGATCTGCTTCTCTTCGGCGGTCGCGTCCTTCGCTTCGACGATGCGTTGCACGCCGCCGCTCGGATCGCGGACGATGCGGCCGTACATCGCGGGATCTTCGAGCACCATCGTGAGAAGTGTCAGCGCATTTCCGGATTGTTCGTGCTCGTCGAGCAGCTGCTGCAGCGTCTCTACGCGCGTCAGCGGCACGTCACCCGAGAGGATGAGCACCTTGCGGCCGTTGAGATCATGGGTCAGCGACTGAGCAGCCTGCAGAACAGCGTGACCGGTTCCCAACTGTTTGTCCTGCACCGCGAATCGAGCGCGTTCTCCGACCGACTGCCGAACGGCCTCGCGTTGATGGCCCACGATCACGACCGGTTGCTGATCGCCGAGCGCCGCCGCCAGGTCGAGCACGTAGTCGATGATGGGCCGCCCCGCTGCGTGATGCAGCACCTTGATCGTGGACGACTTCATGCGGGTGCCGAGGCCGGCGGCGAGGACGATGACTTCGAGGTCGTTTCTCATGGCTCGCGTCGCATCCGTTCAAGAGTCCGGCCATATCGGTCGTAGAGCCGGAAAACCGTTTCCGCCAGCGCGGCCGCGTCGTGCCTCACGTAGTTGCCTTCCTCAATGATGTCGCCGAAAAACGGCGTGACTCCGAGATCACGGATGGCGTTGATGTCGAACTGCACCGGATGCTGCTGCTGCGCGGAGTAGGCGCCGAGGATCGCCTCGGAGGGACGGCGGCCGTTGAGGATCATCACGTCGGCAACGAGGCCCGCGTGCTCCACGAGCGCGCTCAAATGCTCCTCCGCGGTGTACCCCTCGGTCTCGCCCGGCTGCGTCATCACGTTGCAGATGTAGACGCGCAGCGCTTTGGCGTGACGCAGGGCGTCGGCGAGCGGCTTGATGAGGAGGTTGGGGATGACCGAGGTGTAGAGCGAGCCGGGGCCGATGAGCACGAGATCCGCGGCAGCGATCGCGTCGAGCGCGCGCTGCGGTGGCTGCGCGTCGGCCGGATCCATGCTGAGGTGCACGATCCGCGCGTGATGCGCCTTCTTTCCCGGATCTTCGCCGAGGTGCGAGCCGCTGATGGCGACTTCACCGATGAGCTCCGTGCCGTCCGCGAGCGTCGCGCGGAGGCGGACGTCGTCGAGCGTCGAAGGGTAGATGTCGCCGCGGATGGCGAGGACTTCCGACGCCGCGAGGATGGCGTTGTCGAATCCGCCGGTGATGTCGGTCAGTGCCGTGAGCAGGAGATTGCCGAGTGAGTGACCTCCAAGCGCGGAGTCGGCAGGCGCGAATCGGTAGCTGAAGAGACGCGAGAGGAGATGCTCTTCCTCCGCCATCGCCACGATGCAGTTGCGGATGTCGCCCGGCGGCAGCATGCCGAACTGCTGGCGGAGAGCGCCCGAGCTGCCGCCTTCATCGGTGACGGTGACGATCGCGCCCATTCGCGCGATAGACCACGCGCCCTCGGAATCGACGTAGCGTTTCAGGCCACGTAACAGCGTCGACAATCCGGTGCCGCCACCGATTGCGACGATGTTCAGGCCGTGATGGCGCATGTTGGTCTCTTACAGTTTATCCCGAGCGCAGCGAGGGATC
>JBBRMQ010000069.1:0-17678 GCA_038230775.1 Thermoanaerobaculia bacterium | reverse complement strand
TGGTGGCCGCGTTTGAGGGCGCGCCGGCGGCTCGCCGGCAGGACCGCCGCCGGCTCGGCGGCCAATAGAACCAGCCAGCGAGACGCTGGCGGTCCCGCCGGCGAGGCCGCCGGCGCTACGTGCCCGTCCGCGAGTAGATGCAGCGGCAAATAACGCCGACCTATTGCGCACGCTCATGCTGCTGCGCGATCACCTGGAGTTGCGCGAACGGTTAGGCCGCGAAGGACGCAAGATCGAGGACCAAACCGGGCCCGCCGGCGGCTCGGCGGCCAATAGAACCAGCCAGCGAGCCGCTGGCGGTCCCACCGGCGAGGCCGCCGGCGCTACGTGCCCGTTCGCGAGTAGATGCAGCCGCGGCACATGAAGTCCTCCGGCGCATCCTCGATGCCATAAACCCACCGCCGCATCTTCGCGATCTCCGGCCCCGCCAGCACCTCGGCAATCGTACTTCCGGTGAGATCGCCGACGACATACTTTTCGTCGTAGTCCTCGCAGCAGAGAACGCACTTGCCGTGCGGCGTGATGTGAAGATGCTGCAGCGGGCGCGAGCCGACGTTGTCGCATCCGGCGAGCTTCTTCCGCTTCTCCTCAGGCTTTACGCCGACGTCGAGCCACCCGGCGCGATCCATCACCACATGTTGCTCGACCGTGAACCGGCTGCCGCCGTAACGCTGCTTGATCGCCTCGAAGTCGCTCGTGTGCTCGGCGGTCCCGGTGCCGAGGACGACGATTTTCATTTCCTGGGCGAGGGGGCGGTCCTGGAGCGCGTCGAGATTGCGCAGTACGACTGCAAGATGATCGGCGCCGCGATCGCGAATGTAGCGCTCGCGATCCATCGTCGAGAGGTTGATGCAGAGATAGCGTAGCTGGCCCTTCTCGAGGATCGCATCGACTTTGGCGGGAGTCAGCCCGCTGCCGTTGCTGAGAACCGCGACCGGAAGGCTCTGCGCGAAGAGTGAATGCACGTGCTCGACGAACCGCCGTTCGACGCTGGGCTCGTTGTAGCTCTGCAGAAAGACGGCCTCCATCGTGTCGCGATAACCGGTGAGCTCCTCGAGGATGCGATCGAACATCTCCTGCGGCATCGCGTAGTCCTCGCGCGGCGCGATCGAGACGGGGCAGAAGTAGCACTTCTGATTGCAGGACGTCATCGTCTCCAGCGAGACGATCTTCAGCCGGTGCCGGTGCGACAGATCCGCGTTCGCGTCCACGATCCAGCCGCCGCGCACGAGCGCTTCGTCCGCGGCGCCGCCGGCGAGGAACTCGCGGAACCGCGCATGACGCTCGTCGCCGGTCAGCAGAGTCTGGTCGGTCAGGGGGTCGTAGACGCGGTCCGGATCGATGTGGAGAAAGGGGTTAGGCCTGAGCATGTTGGACGCAGGAGTCAGAATACGGTACGCACGAGGTTGAATTCCTCCCCTTCCTTCTTCATGCTGCAACGCCTCATCCATGCTCGTCACCGTTCTCTATCCGTTCTTCGACCATCCTGCGATCGAGGAGAGATACGCAAGCTGGCAGTCGCGCGTCCTGTTTCAGAAGACGGCGAGCGACGTCGACTTCGTCGTGTACGACCCGGAAGAGGCGTTGGCGGACATCGCCGGGGACGTCGATACCGAGTTCACGATCGTAGTGACGGACCCGCTGCTGGTGCCGACGCCCGGGCTCGCCGAACGGCTGATCGCGGCGCTGCAGGCCGCCGGAACCGACGCGGCCGTGCCCGTAACGAACGAGACCGCGGAGGACCGCCAGCGCGTTGCACCGCCGCAGCCATATCTGACGATGCGCGAGCTGGAAGCCGCAGCCTCTTCGATGCCGTATGGCGACGCCGAAAAGGTGGCCTGGGAGAAAGCCGACCCCGGCGTCTACCTCTGCCGAACCGAAACGCTCAAGACGATGTCATCGCTCGCGGGTCGCAGCGTGGCCATCGCGCGCAACGCGTACGTTCATCGCTGGGTGCTGATGCGCGCCGTGTCCCGGGACGATCTTCTGCCGCTCATCAGCACGACCGCCAAATCCCTCCTCGAGCTCGGCTGCGGCGAAGGCGCCCTCGGCGCCCTCATCAAGAGCCGTCAGCGCTGCCGCTACGTCGGCATCGAGCTGGACATCGACGCGGTGGCGATCGCGCGCCGGCGTCTCGACGACGTCTACTCGGGCGACGTGACCGAAATCGTATCGATTCTCGACGAGTTGTTCGACTGCATCATCTGCAGCGAGATCGTCGAGCACGTCCCTGATCCGTGGTCGCTGCTGATCAGCCTGCGCGAGGCGTCGGCGCCCGGCGGGGAAATCGTCATCAGCATCCCGAACATGGCGAACGCATCGATCGTCAACGATCTGCTGAACGGACGCTTCGACTACACATACATCGGTCTCGCGTGCGCGGGACATCTGCGTTTCTTCACGCGGCGGACGATCGAAGAGCTGATGTCGATCTCAGGGTGGGACATCGTCCGCATCGAGCCGCAATACGCGCCCTCGACCGCCGGCGAGGAGCTGGTGCGGCGGCTCGAGGCGGGCGGCGTCGACTTTTCGAAGGACGACCTTCTCCCATCGGGCTACTACGTCGTCGGCCGCAATCCAGGATGAAGATCGCGTTTCTGGTCGAGGACGAGAACACGCCGGTGCCGCACGCGGATGCGCTGAGCGCACGCGGTCACGAGACGCGCATCGTGACGATCGACGAATACGAGGCCGGCGACGACGACGTCGTGATCGTGTCAACGGACGAGGGCATGCAGCGCGCGGGCGATCGCGCGGTGCGCCTCGCCGAGCCGATCGTGACGGATGATTTTTTTCGAGCACGCACGCCTCCCGAGAACGAGCCGATGCGCGTCCTGTTGCCCGGCGCGGCGCAAATCGAAGCAAACGGAATCGAAGAGGGCTACGGCGCCGCGGCGCACGCGCGATGGTTTCATCAGAAGTTCGATCTCATCCGCGCGTCACCCTGGGCACCGTCGCGCGAGGAGCCGCTCGACGACGTGCAGGAGTTTCACGTCGCGTTGAACGTGCGCGAGATGGCCCGCCTCGTTCACACCTGCGACGTGTGCATCGTGCCGAGTCATTCGGGCTTCGAGACTGCGGCCGCCGAAGCGATGGCGTCCTTCATTCCGACGCTGCTGACGGCGACTCCTGCGTATCAGTCTGTCGATCACGCTCACGATTACGCGCTTTTTGCTCCGGCGGAGAATGCGGTCGAGATGGGCGAGCAGCTGATCGAGCTCTTGACCGACTACGAGCTCCGCGACCGGATCCGCACGCGCGGACGCGAGGTGGCGGAGCGGTGGCGGTCCGAGAAGGTGGCGGAGCGGCTCGAAGCGTTCCTCCGGTCACGAGAGTCATCCTGACGGCGGATCCGGCGTCTTTCTCGCATTGCACTCCTGCCTTGTGAAAGGTTTCTCAAACTCATAGACTTCGCCGCGCTCGCGGTACCTCTCGAATGCCCGTACAAAGAATCGACAATTCCGGATCCATCATCACCCGCAAGGTGGGCGTCGCCCCAGGCGAAGGTGCCGAGAAGGGCCTCATCACGTTGCCGGGCGAGTCCGAGCGCGAGATCGAGGATCTTGCCGGCGGGACGTACCTCACGACCAAGCTCGATGCGGTCGTCGGCTGGGCTCGCGGCAACTCGCTGTGGCCGCTGCCGTTCGGCACCGCCTGCTGCGCCATCGAGTTCATGTCGATGGTTTCCTCGCACTACGACATCGCGCGCTTCGGCGCGGAGGTCGTGCGCTTCTCGCCGCGCCAGGCCGACCTGATCATCGTGGCCGGCACGATCGTCGACAAGATGGCGCCTGTGCTCAAGAAGATTTACGAACAGATGCCCGAGCCGCGCTACGTGATCGCCATGGGCGCCTGCGCGACCTCAGGGGGGTTTTACCGCGCGTATCACGTGGTGCAGGGTATCGACGAGATCATCCCCGTCGACATCTGGGTTCCAGGCTGCCCGCCCACGCCCGACGGCCTGATGTACGGCATCTTGAAACTGAAAGAGAAAGTCGAGCGCGGAGAGATCCGTCGTTGAGTACGCTCACGCGCTTCAGCGCGATTCCCTATACCGGTCCCGCTCCGACCAACCGCGAGCCCTACAAACCCGCCGACGCTCCGGCAATGGACGCGCGCGGCGCCGTGCTGGCGAAGGCGGTCGGCGCCGAGCAGGAGACGGGCGAAGACTTGCCGACGCTCATCGTCGACAAGAGCCGCATCGTCGAGACGCTGCGTATGCTCAAAGACGAGCACAAGTTCACGATGCCGCTCGATCTGTTCGGCGTCGATTATCCGAATCGCGCCAAACGATTCGACATCGTCTACCAGCTCTACTCGATCGCGAACAACGAGCGCGTGCGCCTCAAGGTGCGCGTCGCCGAAAACGAGTCCGTTCCGACCAGCCTCCCGGTCTACAAAGGCTTCGACTGGTTCGAGCGCGAGGCCTGGGACATGTACGGCGTGGTCTTCGAAGGCCACCCGAACCTGCGGCGCATCCTGACGCACGAAGCGTTTCAAGGGCACCCGCTGCGCAAGGACTACGACGCGGCGCAGCGCTGGCTGTGCACTGAGAACGACGTCGCGAAGATGACGCCGAAGATCGACCCGCGCTTCGAGAACGTCGACACCGACTTCGAGCGCGTCACCCTGAACCTCGGCCCCTCGCATCCGGCGACGCATGGCACGCTCCGAATCGTCGTCACGCTCGACGGCGAGACGATCATCGGCGCCGAGCAGGAGATCGGCTATCTCCACCGTTGCTTCGAGAAGAGCTGCGAGACGCACACCTATCAGCAGGTGATTCCGTACACCGATCGCCTGAACTACATGTCGGCGATCATCAACAACGTCGGCTATTGCCTGGCCGTCGAGAAACTCCTCGGCATCGAAGCACCGCCACGCGCGCAGCACATCCGTCTGATGCTCTCGGAATTCATGCGCATCGCTGACCATCTCGTGTGCATCGGCACGAACCTGGTCGACATGGGCGCGCTGACAAACTTCTGGTACCTGTTTCAGCCGCGCGAGGAAATCTACGGTCTCGTCGAGGCGTGCTGCGGCGCGCGTTTGTTGCCGTCGTACACGCGCATCGGCGGTCTGGCCGTCGACGTGCCGGACGACTTCCTGGCCAAGTCGCAGCGGTTGGTCAACATGTTGCCCAAGTTCATCGACGACGTCGAGAAGCTCGTCGATCGCAACAAGATCTTCCTCGATCGCGTGAAAGGCGTCGCGCCGATCTCGGCCGAGGATGCCATCGATTTCGGGTTTACGGGACCGTGCCTGCGCGCCTGCGGCGTCCCCTTCGACGTCCGCAAAGCCACCCCCTACCTCGGCTACGAAACCTACGAGTTCGATGTTCCCATCGCCGAGGGGGGCGATACGTACGCGCGGTATCTGGTGCGGATGGAAGAGATGCGGCAGTCGCTCAAGATCCTCCAGCAGGCGATCAATCGCGGTCTGCCGCCGGGACCGGTGATGGTCGACAATCCGTACGTTGCGCTTCCGCCGAAGGCGAAGGTCTACAACGAAATGGAATCGCTCATCTATCACTTCAAGCTGATCATGCACGGCATCCAGCCGCCGGTCGGCGAAACGTACTTCCAGGTCGAAGGCGGCAACGGTGAGCTCGGCTTCTATGTCATCTCCGATGGAACGAAGAATCCGTATCGCGTGCGGTGCCGTCCGCCCTGCTTCGCGATCTACCAGGCGTTCGGGCGCATGATCACCGGACAGACGATTCCGGATGCGATCGCGGCGCTGGGAAGCCTGAACATCATTGCCGGGGAGCTCGATCACTGATGCCGATCGTTCGCGTATCGCCCGGCGTCGTGAGAGTCGAGCCGCGCAAGCTCTCGCTTTCGGAGCGCGCGTACCTGCCGCAGGTCATCGCCGGCATGTTCGTGACGATCAAGCACCTTCTTCACAATCTGTTCAACATGAAGAAGCTGCCGATCATCTCGTATCCGGAAGTGAAGCGGATGTACTCGGAGCGCTTTCGCGGGCGTCACATTCTCACGTCGCGTGAAGACGGCACGACGCGCTGCGTGGCGTGCTACATGTGCTCGACGGCGTGCCCGGCCGAGTGCATCACGATCGAGGCCGGCGAAGACGAGCGCACGCGCGAGAAGTTCCCGACGCGGTACGAGATCGACCTGCTGCGCTGCGTGTTCTGCGGCTACTGCGTCGATGCGTGTCCGGAAGATGCGATCTACATGACGCGGGATTACGAGATGGCGATCGATACGCGAGCGCGTTCGGTCGTCGGTTTACGCGACCTCGTCGTTCCGCCGAACTTCCCCACCGAGCCGATGGGCTGGCGTCCGTACTACGGCTCGATGGACAAGAAGGGCACGGCGGGCGGAACGGGAATCGGTCAGCCGCTGCGCGTTGCTCCGTACGACGATGAGACGCCGCCGAATCCCGATGTATATCGCGGAGCGTGAGACGTGAAGCCGCTCGACACGACGCCGGAAGAAGTGCTCCGCAAAGCGATTCAGTCGGAAGTCGATTCGCGCATGTACTACCAGAAACTCGCGGACCGCGCGACGACTCCTGACGTCCGCAAACGCGTCCTCGCATTGGCCGACGAGCAGCTTATGCATCGCGCCAAGATGGAGCGCAAATATCGCGAGGAGATCGGCCACGCCCCTCCCGATCCCCAGCCGGTGAACATCGAGATTCCGTGGGATGTGATGGATCTCGACATGAGCCACGCCCTCAAGATGGCCCTCGAACATGAGCGCGACGCCGAGAGCAATTTCCGCTTCATGGCCGAGCGCGTTCCGAACACGGAGTTGGGCGCGCTGTTCAGCGAACTGGCTGAGTTCAAGTGGAAGCACAAGACCGATCTGCAGGCCGAGTACGACGCGTCGTACGCCGCGGATCCGGAGCAGTTCCTGCGCGATATGTGATGCATCTGGGCGCAGAGCACTGCGACCCGACGAGATGCTGCGAGTCGTTCTGGCCGCACCCGTCATCGCGCGCCGCTCGCCACTAAATCCATGAGAACCAAGGATGGGGGCGCGCCTCATGCTATAACCGGATAAGTGCGACAGCGAACCCTTCCGCTCCTCACGCTCCTCCTCCTCGCCTGCCCGCTGTTCGGCAGCCAGGAGATCACTCCGCCCACGTACGGCCCGACCGCGTACGCGATCACCAATCCGGTCGTCGCGACGAATGGCACGACGTTCCTGACCCTCTGGACGATCGACACCAACATCGGGGGCAAGCAGATCTACGGTTCGATCGCCGACGCGCAGGGCAACCTCATCAGTTCGCGATCGATTCTCCTGGTCCACAATGCGGCCGTCGTGAACCTGTTCGCCCGCGGCAGTGATTACGTCGCCGTCATCGCCGATCAGAATGGGATCGGGCCCCTGAGAACGGTAACGTTCTCGAATTTTGCAGGCGTGCAGCCGGTCGGGCCTGCGGTGTCTCTCGACAATGTCATCGCGTTCGATGGAAGCGAGTTCTTCTCCATCCGCAACCTGGGAACGTCCGCCGCGGTCGGGCGCGTGGTTCGCCTGGATGGGACGGTGATCCGAGACGGGATCGCCCTCGGCGCCGCAACGGCCGCGGACGTCACTTCAACCGGATCCGAATTCGTCGTCGCCATCGCGGATGCCGACGGCATCACCATCCGTCGGTTCGGCAACGATGGTCGCGAGATCGCAACGACCACGCGGGTCCGGGCTTTCACCCGGGTCGCGAGCATCGCCGTCGCATCGAGCGGCAACGAAGACGCGGTCGCATGGTGGGACGGAAACCTCTCCCCGACTTCGAACATCGCCATCACCCCGCGCGGCGGCACGCCGAGCGAGTCGCTCGTCGCGATGCCGGGCGGGACGGTTCAACTGAAGTGGAACGGTACGTCATTCCTGCTTCTGAGCGGTGCTGGTCGGATCGCGAAGTTGAGTCGAAGCGGAGCTGTCGATGGCATCGTCGCCACCCCTGACGCGTCGAGCTTCGCGGCGAATGCGACGACCGCCTACGCCGTCGGGACGAGCAGCCTTCCCAACCATATCGGGTATCGAAGAGTGATTGCCACGGTCGTCAACACGACTTCCACTCTCATCGCACGGGAGCCGCAGGAAGTCTCCATCATGCTGCGGCGTCAGGTGTGGCCGCTCCTCGCGACCGACGGCACCGGCTTCCTCGCCGTGTGGTCCGACGAGACCGCCGGCGACAGCACGCTCTCCGCCGCCGCTCTCGATTCCAAAGGCGCCCCCGTCGGAAGCCTTACGAACATCGGCGCGATGGCACAACCGGACGACCTCGCCTACCGCTACGCGACTCCCCTCGCCTACAGCGTCGCCTCCGGGCAGAACATCTACCTGGTCGTGTGGCAGTCGGGCATCGACATCGTCGCCAACCGGCTCGATCGTTCGGGACGCCTCCTCGATGCACAGCCGATCAGAATCCGCTCCAACGCGACGACGTCTGAACAGGCGGTCGCATGGAATGGACAAGCATTCCTCACAACGTGGTTCGACAAGATCACCGGCCGCAGCGGCGGCAATTTCATCACCGAGGCCGGAGTGGTGTCTGCGGCGCTGCAGTTCGAGTTCAATGGAAGCCTGGCGTGGGACGGAACGAGATTCCTTCTCACTGCGATTCACAACCTCAACTGCTCTATCCTGTGCGCACTCTCACCGGATGGCCTCTTGATGTCCCGTCTGGCGGCCGACGGCAGTCCCATCGACAGCGCGCCCGTCTTTCTCGCCGTGCCCGCAACGAGCTATCGGGTTGCCACGAGCGGCCAGGAGTTCGTCATCGCATCTGATGTGCAAACGCCCGCCGGCGGACTTCACTGGCAGATTGAGTTGCGACGTGTCTCCGCGAGCGCCGCCAAACTCGAGATCGGATCGCCGAAAACCGTCTTCGACTGGGCGCAGCCGACGATCAGCGAGCTTTCGTGGAATGGCAATCAGTATGTGCTGGCGTGGCGCTACGGATTCTTTAGCGGCTCCCCGCAATGGGTCGGCCTGATGCGTTTCTCCCACGACCTCGATCTGTTCGATCGCTTGTACGCTGCAGTCAGTCCCGATGTGTACGACCGCCCGGCGATCGCAAGAACGGCGTCAGGGGATGACGTCGTTGCTCTTTCGGAGATCAATACGCCCGGCTCGGCTGCCCGCATCGACACGCGAACGGCCGCGGAGATGACGCGCACACCCGATGCGCCTCCGGCTCCGATCATCACGTCGGCGAACGGCACCGCGCAGTCTGCCACGGTGACGTGGCGGGAGATCTCGAACGTGCCGGTCACGGGGTTCATCATCGAGTCGATCAATCCGTTCTCAGGCTCGGTCGTCATTCTGGCGACAGTCTCCGGCGATGTGACCAGTGCCGTCGTCTCCATCGCGTCTCAGCGGGGCACCGTAACCCCACAGGACATGTATATCCAGGTGCTCGCCTTCAATCCGGGCGGCGTCTCCGCGCCGACGGCGCCGTTCCACATCCTTGGCGCCGGGCGCGCTCGAAGCGTTCGCCACTGAGAATCTGTGTACCAGTGCAGGCGCCCCGCATCCGCCCTTCTGGCACCTTCGCCGCGCACGCGGGGAGAGGGGCGACATAGGGTGGTGGTCCCTCGCCCCGCTCGCGGGGAGAGGTGGCCGAAGGCGAGGTGAGGGGGTTTCGCACTGATGGAGAGCTAATCGGCTAAAAACAACGCAGGCGAGTGTCGCCACTCGCCTGCGTCGTCTCTCATCTCATACAACACGCATCCGGAGGAGGTCGCGTTGGTTGTATTACCCTCTCGGGTGTTCTCAAGATAGGGCCCGGATGTGAGCGCACTGTCTGCCAGCTCGTGAAAACTTCATCAAATCGAGCAGTCAGCGATGCGTCGTCAGCTGCTCGTCGATGCGAGCGCCAAGACATTTCGAGATGGAGTCCCTGAGGCGCATGGGCATCACGGGCTTCGTCAACGCGTGGCAAACGGTGGGGAAGAGACGGCGGATGTCGTCGACACTCAATCCCGTGACGACAATCACACGTTCGAGCTTCTCGGGATCGGTTACCTGTAGATGCTCCATGACCGCGGTGCCGCTCAGTTTCGGAAGGACGATGTCCAGAAGCACGACGCTGTAATCCTCGGCGTCGAGGCATTCGATTGCCTGCTCGCCATCCGCCGCTTCGTCCACCTCGCAGCCCATCGACTGGATGAGCGCCTTGAGCATCGCTCGGGTGGTGGGGTCGTCTTCGACAACCAGCGCTTTCATTTCTGACTGAAGGAGGTAGCAAGAGAAACACCACCCGTTCAGCCCGACGTGATGAATCTCACAACCGCAGCCACCGTTTTCGCAATGTGGTCGCGGTTCCGGAACGAATGATCCGCGCCTTCGATCCATTCAACCTGAATCCGCGGCGACAGTTCGTACCCCGAAACCTCGGTTCGCGTCCCGAAAGCATCCTTTGTTCCCTGCACGATGAGGGTCGGCGTCGCGAGCATCTTCAAATGCGCGGTTCGAAGTTTGTCGGGCTGGCCGGGCGGATGGAACGGATACCCGAGACAGACGAGACCCCGGACCGAAAGCTCGTCGGCAACCATGCTCGCCATGCGTCCGCCCAATGACTTGCCGCCGATGAACAGATCGTGGCCGCCGCCAAGCTGCCCGACGACGGTCCGCCAGTTCTCCTGGAGCGTCTTGGCTGGATCCGGACGCTTTTTCCCGGCGGCCATGTAGTCGAACTCGAATCGGACGACGCGGATGCCGGCGGTCGAAACGTCACCGGCGACCCCCTGCATGAACGACGACCGCATGCCGCCCCCGGCTCCATGCGCCAGTACGAGTGTCACCTCGCCTTCCGGCCCATCGATGAGCACGTCAGTCATACAATGCGCACCATGCTTCGCCGCTGCGTCATCGCTCTTTCCGCCGTCGTTCTTCTCGCCGCCGCCGCGGCGCCGAAAACAACCGAGCCTCCGACGTTCCCGCATCCCGTGGCGATGTTTCTCGCCAATCTCTCGCGGGAAGGCAAACAACAGATCACGTTCAAGGCCACCGCCCTCGGCACGCGCTTTTTCTTCGAAGAAGCTTCCGGGGTCACCGTGTATTCGTTCGATGGCAACGCGGCGTATCGAAAGGAAGCGTTTCTCAAAGGCTACAGCCTCGCGAATGCGCTGAAGAAATACAAGCGCTAGTGGTTGCTTCTGTGTGAGGACCGGCTGAAGCCGGTCACGACCGACCGGCTGAAGCCGGTCCACACACAGAAGCTGCATCTACCTCAAGTAGGTGGCGCTGCTTTTCTTAAGGCGCCAGTCCGCGATCGCTTCGGCTCAGTGATTCGACTCGGCCGTCTTCCTTCACCACGAACGTGTCCTCGATGCGCACGCCGATCTCGCGCTCCGGAAAATAGAGTCCGGGCTCGATGGTGACGATGTCGCCCGCTTCGATCATGTCGTGATTCGACGGGGTGAGCCCGAAGAACGGCTTCTCGTGTACGTCCAGGCCCACGCCGTGGCCGAGCGAATGAACGTACCCGTTCAGCGTCGCTGGATTCTTCCGCGCCGTCTCGTAGCCACGGGCCTCGAAGAAATCGCACACCAGAGTTTGATAGAAGGAGGCGGGAGTTCCGGCCACCATCTGATCCGCTGCCATCTGATGGGCGGCAAGAACGTCCGCGTGGATGCGCTCGAGCTCCGCAGGAATGGCGCCGATGCAGAAGGTACGCGTGAGGTCGAAGAAGTATCCGCTGTCCCGATCGGCGGGAAAGATGTCGATCACGATCGGCACCGAGGGCCTCACGCGCGCCGCTGCGTCACCGCGTGAGTGCGGCACGCCCGCATCTCTCCCCTGCGACAGGATCGTCTCGTGATCCTCGGTCATGCCCAGCCGGGCGATCTCGTGCGACACCACGCGTTTCAGATGGCCGAGGGTGAGCACTTCAGCGTCGAGGAGAACGTGGTCGCCTTCGATTACCGACTGACGCAACATCCGGCGGATGCGATCGACGACTGCTTCCGTTCGCGCGCCGACGGAGGCAATCATCTCGATCTCCCACGGTTCCTTCCGCTTGCGCGCGAGTTGCACGAGATCCTCCCCGTTGCCGCGATGAATGCGCCATCCCTGTTGCTCCATCGATTCGGCGACGCCGAGGTAGAGGGGAAACGGGAGGTTGCCGATGATGGCCACGGATTGGCGCACGCCGAGCTCGCGCAGGATGCGGCCGAAGAACGTTGCATACGCCGCGACCGGTGAGGATGCCGACTTGAAGATGCGGTCGTAATCGAACTCGTGAATGATCCGCGTCGTCAGTCCGGTCGCCGCGGCTTCATCGCGCTCCATCGGATAGGCGACGAGGACCGGATTGGCGCCGGCGACCTTGATCGCGTACCCGCGCGTCACTTTCGCGCCGCGCGTCAGCCAACGAAACGCCGAATGTATCGCCTCGTGCATCGGCACGATCACGGCTTCGATGTTGCGCTCGCGGAGGAGGCTGTCGAGATCTTTTAGCATGCGCGGCAGGAAGAAACAAAACGGCCGGCTTGCGCCGGCCATTCACGATCGTGTTGAAACCACTACAGATTCTTATCGATGAACTTCTGCAGCTCGCCCTTCGGCATCGCGCCGACGGCGCGATCGACGAGCTTGCCGTCCTTGAACATCATGAGCGTCGGAATCGACGTGACGCCGAAGCGCTGGGCGACCATCGGGTTGTCGTCGACGTTCATCTTCGCGATGATGGCGCGGCCCTCATAGCTCGGCGCGAGCTCTTCGACGATCGGTCCGATGATGCGGCACGGGCCACACCACGGCGCCCAGAAATCGACAAGCACGGGCTTGCCGCCCTGAACGACCTTCTCAAAGTCCTGATCGGTAACCTGATGCACTGCGTGGTTGCTGGTATCGGCCATGAACCTCTCCTAATGAGCTAAGCAAATCTTTCTGTTTCACACCTTATTCCAAGGCTGCACGCCGTTCGGAATTCGGAGCGTCCATGTCTGCTTACGCTGTATGCTTCATGCGCGGGATGATTCGTAAACTGCCGTTGGTGCTCTTCGCGATCGCCGCGTTTCTGGCGGCGGCGCCGCTGCTGCACCAGCATCCGCTCAGTTGGGGCTCCGAGTCCAGCCCCGCCACGAGCAGCGCCACGTGCGTCGTTTGCGCCGCCGGTGTGAACCGTCTGCCGGACGCCGCTCCGGCGATCAGCGCTCCCCTGGTGGTCTCGTACGCGATCGTCGCATTCGTGGTCCTCACGCTGAGCCACGGCGTTGCGATCACGCTCCCCTCGCGCGCCCCTCCCTCCTCCTAGCTGCCTTTCCCGTCCATCAGCAAGACGAAGGAGGACGCCATGACTTTTCATGGTCATCGCACCGCATTGCTGGTCGCAAGCATGTTCGTCGCTCCGCTTTTCGGGCAGACGACGAACGACCAGCGCATTCAGCAGCTTGAAAAACGACTCGACGACTTGAGCGGCGAGGTGCAGCAGATCCGCACGGAGCTCGCGCAACTGAAGGGCCAGCCGGCAGCCGCAGCACAACCACAGGCAGCGCCGGAAGAAGATCTCACCAAAATCGGCGTCGTTGCATCGACGACAACGCCAGCCCAGACACCGGCGCAGGAAGCCGCTCCGTCCGCGATGACCGATGTGCAGACGGTCAACAACGTGCAGAACCCGGGCGCCTCGAAGGTGTTCAATCCCGACACCTCCGTCATCGGCAATTTCCTGGGCAAGGCCGGGCGTCGCAACCCCTACGAATTCGGCTCCGACAAAGCAAGGCCGCCGTTCCAGCTCGACGAGGCAGAGATCGCGTTCCAGGCATTCATCGATCCGTACGCCAAGGGCAACTTCTTCTTCTCCGTGACGCCTGAAGGCATCGACGTCGAGGAAGGCTATGCGAATTTCGTGACGCTGCCACACGACCTGACGGCGAAGGTCGGGAAGATGAAGGCCACGTTCGGCAAGGACAACATGTGGCACACGCACGTTCGTCCTTGGGCCGATCAGCCGCTCGTCATTCACAACTTCTTCGGAGATGAAGGCCTCAATGATCGCGGTATCTCGGTCAGCAAAGTGATCAACAATCCCTGGAACACCTATCTCGAAGTCACGGGCGAAGCCTTCAGCGGTGACGTACCCGAGGTGTTCTCGCGGCACAAGCAAAACGACCTCTTCTTCAACGGACACGTGAAGGCGTTCCGCGACATCAGCGAGAACAGCAATCTGGAAGTCGGAACCAGCCTCGCGCGCGGCGCGATTGCCAACGCCGACACCGGCCACAGTCTCTTCAGCGGCATCGATCTCACCTATCGATGGAAACCGCTGCAGCAGGGCTTGTATCGCGGAGTCATCGCCCGGCTGGAAGCGATCACGAACGATCGCAGCGACTTCGATCGCAACCTGAAGGGGTTCTACGCATCCGTCGACAACCAGTTCGCACAGCGCTGGTTCGCCGGACTGCGAGTCGATGCTGCGGATCGCGCCGCCGGAGACACCTTCTTCACCGACAAAGGCGCCTCAGCCACGCTCACCTTCTGGCCCTCGGAGTTCAGCCAGATCCGCGGACAACTGCGCCACATGAAGTATGGCGACGTCAACCGCGCCTATAACGAGCTTCTCTTGCAACTGCAATTCTCAATCGGTGCGCACGGTGCGCACTCTTTCTAGGAGATTCTGATGAAACGCATTCTCGTATTTGCTTTGACCCTGGCGATGGCAACCACTGCCTTCGCCGCCGACAAGTTGAAAGTCGTCAGCGCGACCGAGGATCTCGGATCGCTCGCGCGCGAAGTGGGCGGCGATCGCGTCGTCGTCACCTCGATCGGCCGCGGCTACCAGGACCCGCACTTCATCGAGCCGAAGCCGAGCTTTCTTTTGCTCCTCAAGAACGCCGACCTCTTGATCGTCGTGGGCCTGGAACTGGAGATCGGATGGCTGCCTCCTCTGCTCGATCAGAGCCGCAACAACAACATCCGCCCGGGCGCCACCGGGTACCTCGATGTCTCGCAGGGTGTCGAGATTCTCGATAAGCCCACCGCGAACGTCAATCGCTCGATGGGCGATGTGCATCCGCTCGGCAATCCGCACTATTGGCTCGATCCGGCGAACGCCGTCCGTATCGCGATCCAGATCCGCAATCGTCTGGTGCAACTGCGGCCCGCGGACGCCGCGTATTTCGATCAGCGGCTGAACACCTTCAAGCTCAGAATCAATGAGGCCAACAAGCGGTGGCTGGTGCAACTGGCACCGTTCAAGAACGCGAAGATCGTCACGTATCACAACTCGTGGCCGAACTTCGTGCACCACTTCAGTCTCGACGTCGTGGATCACGTCGAACCGAAGCCGGGGATTCCGCCCTCGCCATCGCACACGCTCGACCTCATCAACGAGATCAAGGGCCAGCACGTGAAAGCAATCATCATGGAGCCGTACTTCGACCGCAAGACGCCGGACTTCATCGCCGATAAGACGGGCTCCAAGGTCGTCGTGCTGTATCCATCCGTAGGCGGCAAGCCCGGTCTCGAGGACTATTTCAAGCTGTTCGATTACGACATCAACGAGCTGGTGAAGGCACTTCAATAAATGGACATGCTTCAGTTTCTTCTCCTGCCGTTCATGGCCGGTCTGGTTCTGACGGGCATTCATGCGTACCTCGGCGTTCATGTCGTAGAGCGAGGGGTCATCTTCGTTGACCTCTCGCTCGCGCAGATTGCCGGGCTCGGGACGACGGTCGCGCTGCTCGCGGGCTACGACGTTCACAGCAACATCAGCTACTTCTGGTCGCTGGCGTTCACGATCATCGGCGCGGCGGTGTTCGCGCTCACGCGTGTGCATCGCGAGACACGGATTCCGCAGGAGGCGATCATCGGCATCGTCTACGCGGTCTCCGCTGCGGCCGCGATCCTGGTGATGAGCAAGGCGCCGCAGGAGACGGAGCATCTCAAAGACATGCTCGTCGGGAACATCCTCGCGGTGTCGTGGCACACCGTCATCAAGACTGCTGTCCTCTACGCGCTGGTCGGACTCTTCCACTTCATCTTCCGTAAAAAGTTCCTGGCGATCTCAATGGGAGCCCACCAGAACGACGTCGAGTCGATCCCGAACCTGAAGCTGTGGGACTTTCTCTTCTACACTTCATTTGGCTTCGTCGTGACGTCATCGGTGGCGATCGCGGGCGTTCTGCTCGTGTTCTCGTATCTGATCGTCCCATCCGTGGCCGCGATGCTCTTCTCTCATCGCATCGGCGTCCGGCTGGCGATCGGCTGGTCGATGGGAGCAGCGGTCACGGCCCTTGGAATCCTTTTGTCGTTCAAGGCGGATCTCCCGACGGGCGCCACCATCGTGTGCACGTTCGGCATTGCGCTGGCCTTGATGGCAGGCGTATGGGCCCTCAGCCGAAAGAAGAAGGGTCTTGGCACGCCGCTCGCCTAAGCATCTGTTCGCGCTATGTCGGAACGACGGAACGACCCCAGGCCCGGGTCGGCCGACCGGCGGACTTTCCCTCGTCCACCGCTCTGGCTGAACCTGCTTCTTCTCATCATCGCGGCGGCGACGTTCGGCTACGCCAAACATCGACGCGACACGCTCGACCAGAAAACCGCGCTGCTGTTCAAGCACAGCGACACCTCGCCGGACGATCTGAACAAGATGCGCGACGATCTGGCGCAGATGGATCTGACGAAACAGCAACTGGCCAAAGAACTCGACGGCCGGATGCAGTACCTTCAGACCCTGCAGAGCGAGCAGTTCTACATCTCGATCGACAGCGCCAAGAAGAAGTTCCAGTTCCGCCTCGGCAAGGAAATCCTGCGCGAAGCGGACATCGAGATCGGCGACGCGAAGACGCTCACCTCCAAGAACGGCAAGACCTGGACGTACACGCCGCTCAAAGGCGGATTCAGCGTCACCGGCAAGCAATCCGATTACACATCGCCGGTCGCCGAGTGGGTCTACGCCCTCCGCGGTGAAGCGCTCCCGCAGCAGCGGGCGGAGATGAAGAACTGGCTCGGGCGCTACATCATTTATCTACCCGACGGCTACGTCATTCACTCCCCTCCGCCGAAAGACAGTCCGGCGCAGGGACCCAAACCAGGTTCGTACATGGTGCCCGAGGATGATCTGGCGGCCGTCTGGCCGCGGGTAACGACTCAGACACGCGTCTATATTTTTTAAGGAGACTCAATGCCCCGGTGGGTTGGATTTCTCGGTTCGTGGGCGATGCTCGTCCTCTCGTTCGGCCTCGCGGCATTCGCGATTGCCGGCGAGTCCATCAATCTTCGCGACGAACGCCGTCTCGATCGCATCGACACGATCGATCAGATGATCTCCGACCGCCTGAACGGCAAGACCGGCAAGCTTCGGGAGACCGCCGCGCAGAAGACGTCCGAGGTGAGTGCGCTGCAGTCGAAGGTACAGCAGGTCACACAGCAGACCGACGATCAACCCGACACCGGGCAGACCATTGTGGTGTCGACCGCCGAGAACAAGCTGTGGCTGAAGCGCGGGAACCAGACCGTGTTCGAGGCTGTGTGCTCGACGGGCAAGGGAACGAAGCTCGCGGTCGATGGAAGAACCATCGTCTTCGAGACGCCGATCGGGAAGCTGAAAGTGAAATCGAAAGACGAGAACCCCTCGTGGGTTCCGCCGGACTGGCACTACGTGGAAGAAGCGAGGAAGAACGGGATGCGCGTCGTGCGGCTCAACCCGGGAAGCTCGATCAATGCGCGAACCGGTGATACGGCAAAGAACGACGA
>JBBRMQ010000068.1:0-17742 GCA_038230775.1 Thermoanaerobaculia bacterium | reverse complement strand
CGGCATCGATCATCGACTTGCGGTACGCGCGCATCCCGCTGTGAACGTCCGTTGTCTTGATGCCGTGCAGAACACGTGCGGTCCAGGCGAAGACGCGATTGGCAAGGTAGTTGGCGAATGGCATGGCCTTCGGCCGCGTTGCCAGTCGCGTGGCGTTGACGAGATCGGCGCCATTGTCGATGAGCGAGACGAGATGCGGGATGGCTTCGACCGGATAGGTGTCATCGCAGTCGAGCGTCACGACGATCTCGCTGTGACTCTCGCGGACGGCGCGATCCATCGCCGGGCCGTAACCCTTCGGCGGAAACTGTTTGATCACCCGGCAGCCCAATCCTTCCGCGATCTCCGCGGTGCGATCGCGGCTGGAGTCGACAAGAAGAATGTCGGCCTGCGGGACCACGGCGCGGATGTCGCGAACGACTTTTTCGACCGCACGTTCCTCGTTCATCGTGATCATTGCGACGGTGAGCTTCACTGCGGCCGCGCCTCGAAGATCATCTGAAACGCGAGCATCCCCGGCCACACGCGTGCGATCGCGCGCTCGATCGGATAGACCCATTTGAGATAGGCGCGATAGGGCTTCGATTCGAGAATCGATCCTGCAGCTCCGCCGCGCCCGAGAAACTTCTTCGCCAGTGGTACGAAAGGCCGCACCAGTCCGGGATTGTACGTGCGACGAAAGGGTCGGAGGCCCGCGCCCCGCAACATCTCGACGGCGCTGCGCCGGGTGAAGAAGCGAAGATGCGTCCGATCGAGCACTCCGCTTTCATCGTAGTTGAAGCGGCCGAACATCAGGCCGAGCCGCACCGACCACAGTCCCACGTTGGGCAGAGAAACGATGATGCTGCCGCCAGGCTTGAGCAGACCAACGTACCGCTTCAGGACTCCGATGGGCCAGGCGAGATGCTCGAGCACGTCGGCGAAGACGATGACGTCGAACCGCTGGCCGCCGATGGCCTCGACGTCCTGAAGATCCGCTTCGATGACCTGATCGATGCGCGATCGCGCCACTTCGGCGGCGCTGGCGTTCGATTCGATCCCCCACACGCGATTGCCGCCGGCGCGCAGATGCTGCGCGGTCGTGGCAAACCCGCACCCGACGTCGAGAACGTCGAGGTGGCGCCGTTGGCCCCACAAGCGGAGAAGACCCCAGTTGACGTCTTCGAAATAGGTGTAGGGCGCGTTCTCATCCATGGGAGAGCTCGGCCGCCATCGCCAGCGCGCGCTCCACGCACACATCCGAGTTGATGTAGTCGAATTGCGCGAAACGGCCTAACAGGCGAAGGCCCGTCGATTCCACGGCGTGGCGGAGCATCGTCACATTCTTGCGGTAGTCGAGATCGTAGACCGGATAGCCGTATTGCAGACGGACCACGCGGCGGTACACGACGTGCGCCCGATCCAGAAATCCCATCCGCTGCAGCTCTCCGATTGTGCGATCGAGGATCTGTTCGTCCGGCATCTCCCACACGCCATCGCCTTCGTTCGACGTGATCTCGGCCATGATCGATGAGCGACCGGCTGGGACCGCGTACTCGCTGAAGTTCTTCGGAAACGAGAGTCGGTGAAAAAGGATGTCGGGGTCGGGCACGTAGATCGCGGTGTAGGGAAACCCACGATCCTCATCGCAGCCGATCAGCACATTGATCAGCGAGTTGTAACGCAGTCTCGCGGCCGCATCGCGCGCGGCTTCCGGCGCGTCCGGCCACACCGACAACAGCTCGTGGATGGGAATGGTTGAAACAAGCTCGCGCGCGGTCCGCTCGCCGCCGGCACTCTCCACCCGCCAACGTTCGCCATCGCGCCGCACGGACGTCACCGGTTCCGATGTCCGGATCGATCCCCGTACCCGCTTTGCGAATGCGTGCACGACGGCCTCGTAACCATCGTGCACCGGATAGAAAAAATGAAGTTGGTGCAGATAGCCTTCGGTCGGAATTCCGATCGACGACCTCAGGACGTCTTCCATCGGAGGCTTTGGAATGCGCGACACGAAGTCGAGCCCGATCTTCTCCGGGTCGTAGTTCCAGATCTTGCGGTTGTACGGGATGAAGTACTTCTCCGAGATGCCCTTGCCGAACGTGGCGTACGACCACTCGGCGAGGTTCGCCGGTGTGGAATCCTGCTTCGGATTCTTGAGATAGCCGTAGATGCACTCGAAGTTGTCTTCCGGCGGCAGCGATGCCAGATCGTTCTCGAACGGATACTTCACCAGGCGGCCTTTGAACCAGATCTTGTTGTCCCGCCGCTTCTGGTGGACGTTCTCGCCTAACACGCTCACCATCAGGTTCAGCACATCCTTGTTCTTGCTGAACATGATGTGCGGCCCCGCGGCGTCGAAGGTGAACCCGTCCTCGATGATCGATCCGGACAACCCGCCGATGCGCGACCGCTTTTCGAGCACTTCAACGTCGGCCCCGAGATGCGCGGCCAGCGCGATGCCGGAGATCCCGCCGCCGAGGATGAGCACATCGGCTGCTTCTTTTCCGACCTCCGACCCGCGACCTCCGACCTGCGTCACACCGTTCCCTGCGCCGCGCCGGCCATCGTCCGCGACGTGGACAGAAACCCCTGCCCCATCTGTGAGATCACCTTCGTCCCCTCGGCTTCGATCGTGTAATGCATGCGGGGCATGCCTCGCTCCGCCATGTACTGTTCGAGAGCGGCGTGGTGCGATGCGCAGTAGAGCATCAGGAAGCCACCGCCACCAGCGCCGATGATCTTGCCGCCGAGGACTCCGAATCGCTTGCGTACCTCATCGTAGATGTCGTCGACGATCGAGAGGCTGATCTTCGAGGACATCTTCTTCTTCGCCTGCCAATGCTCGTCGAGCAGCTGGCCCCAGCGATCGTAATTGCCGGACTCGATGGTCTCGAGGATGCGGTAGCCGAGGTCCCTGATGCGGTGCAGGCTGTCGGCGACGCGGTTGTGGTCGACGCTGTCCTTCTTCTGCATGGCAAGGTTCTGGTCCGCGAGCACTTCGCGCGCGTCCCTCGACGCTCCCGTGTAGTAGATGTGGGTGTGCGCGACGAACTCGGCGATGTCGCTGCTGCTCGGTCCGAGCTGTCGCACGGTGACCCGGCCATCGCGCGCAATCTCCAGGACGGTCAGACCGCCATACGCCGCCATGTACTGATCCTGTTTGCCGATGCCTTCCTTGAGGATGTCGAGCTCGATGTGGCAGGCCTCTTCCGCAAGAGTCTGCAGCGGAACGTAGTCACGGCGGTCGTGATGCAGTGCGTTGAGCAGCCCGACGAGATAGCAGCTCGAGGAGCCGAGGCCGGTGCCGGCTGGAAGATCGGCAATGGATGCCACTTCGAACGCCTCCTCGATTCCGTGCAGGATCAGCGCTTCGCGCGCCAGCTCGTGTCGCAGCTGAGACACGTGCTCCACCACTTCGGAGTGGGAGTAGTGCAGCCGGACGTGCCGCCCGACCACCGGCCGGTTGACGGTGACGTACATGTACTTGTCGAGCCCCATCGCGAAGATGAAGCCGCCGTTCTGCGAGTAGTACGACGGAAGATCGGTGCCTCCGCCGCCGAGCGTCACGCGGAACGGTGTCCGCGTAACGATCACAGCGTGAACCCTGCCGCGGCCGCGTCGTTGAAGAACATCTTCACGGTATCGAGCGACAACTCATCCAGAGACTTTCCGACACCCGCGAGCTTCTTCAGGATCTCGTTGGTCACGGTAATGATGTGGCAGCCGCACTCCTCCGCCTGGAAGATGTTCAGCAGCTCACGCGGACTGGCCCAGAGCACTTGCGCCTTCGGTTTTGCTTTGGCGATCGCGACGGCCTCGCGCATGAGCGGAACCGGGTCGCGCCCGGTGTCGGCGATGCGTCCGGCGAACACTGAGATGATCGCCGGCGTCTTCGGGTCGAGTGCCGCGGTGATCTCGCGTACTTGATCGAGGGTGAGAATCGCGGTGATGTTCAGCTTCACGCCGGCGGCTGACAGCCGCTTCACGAGCGGGACCGCCGTTTCGCCGCGCGTGTTGGTGATCGGGATCTTGACGAAGACGCCTTCGCCCCAGGTCGCGATGCGTTTGGCCTGGCGCTCCATCTCCGCAAACTCATCGGCGAAGACTTCGAAGGAGATCGGCATTCCCGAAACGGCGGCCAGCGCCTCGTGCGCGAAGGCCTCGTAATCGGAGATCCCCGACTTGCGCATGAGCGTCGGGTTAGTCGTGAATCCGCGGACGATCCCGCCGTTGCGCGCGCTCAGCATGTCGCGAACATCCGCGCCGTCGGCGTACACGTCAATCTTCAGTTTCAGAGCCATCGTCCGATTTACGCGCCGTCAGGATGCGCACGACGTGACCGAGGTCACGACAAACCAGGTCGGCGCGTTGATTTCCCCGCTTGTCGCTCGAGTGTTCGTATTCTAGCAGCGCGGTGTGTGTCCCGGCGCGGAGGCCGCATTCGATGTCGGCGTCGACGTCGCCCACGAACCACGACTGGGCGAGATCGACGTTGTATTTTGTCGCCGCGGTCAGCACCGATTGCGTCCCCGGCTTCCGGCACTCGCACCGATCCTCGGCGCGATGGAAGCAGTAGAAAAACTCCTTGATCGGTGCACCGTCCAGAAGCTGCAGCAGACGCTCGTGCACCGCGTCGAGATCCGCCTGCGTCACCTTGCCTTTCGCGGCATCGGGCTGATTCGAGACGACGAAGATCAACCATCCGTCGTCCGCCGCCTGCTGCAGCGCCTCGCGAACGCCGGGTCGAAGATGAACCTCGCCCGCATGGCGGGGAGCTTCCCAGCCGCTTGTGTCCTCGTGAAGGGCGAGGTCGTCGAGAACGCCGTCACGATCGAGAAAGAGCGCTTTTCGCATCAGAAATGAGGAACATGAGTGATCGCCGGCGCGACCGCGTCGAGTGTCACGCCGTGGGCCGGCTGGCGGAAGAAGACCGGTTCGTTCATGGGAACAATCATGACGCCGATGTTCGGCGCGGCGTCAACATGGATGTGTTGGTTGCGCGTAACTGTGATGATTTCGCCGCCGCCGTGCAGATCGAGCGGAGCAACGTTGGTATCGAAGACTCCGATCTCCAGAGGGTGACGGAACCAGGGATGATTGGCGAGCGCCTCCGATCGGACGATGCGATACCTGCCACTCACGGGCGCGATCCAATCGCCCGTGCCGCGCGAGCTGAATGCAGGGATCCAGAGATTGCGCCACAGCGGCAGGTAGTGAGACGTGAAGGTTGCCGCGAGTTGCGGATGCGCTTTCAGATATCCGTACACGCGATAGTCGGCGATGACAGCTTCCGGCAGCTCCGTGGCTCGGTAGGGCTCGATCCGGCCGGTGCTTTCGAGAATGGGCTGCAGCGCGGGCAGAAACCAGTAGCGGTACGCCGGCTCGCGGCGGAGCGCGCGGCCGACACCGTCGAAGACCTTGCCGGTCGTGCGCGCGTCGGCTTCCTTCATCACGAAGTCCTCGTACCGCATGTCGTCTTCCTTGCCGCGAAAGACCGACGCGTACACGTTGACCGCGGATGCGATCGCGACGATGGCGAAGGTCGCGCGCCAGTCGATGCCCTCGAGCTGCAGCGCGACGAACGGAAGCATCAGCAGAACGGCGATCTCGAAGTGATAGTGATGGATGAACTTCATCATGGCGATGAAGACGATGTTGACGATCTGAAGCAGAGCCAGCGTGAAGTACTGGTCGCGACGGCGAAGGCTCCGGATCAGCGCGGGTACGCCTAACAGAATGATGGCGATCGTGGCGACGTCGATGGATCCGGCGCTGAACAGAGGGCCGACCGATTCGAGAGGCCGGATTCCGAATGGCACCGCGAGGCGATGGAGGAACATCCAACGTGGCCCGTGGGCGAGCTTGTCCCCGACGTAGTTGTCGGACCACACGCTGCGAAAGGCGATCGACGCGCTGTGTGTGGCGACGAGATATGTCAGGCACATTGCGAATACGGCCACGGCCCCCGCAATCAGCTTGAGCCCCTCACCCGGCCTTCGGCCACCCTCTTCCCGCTTCGCGAGGAGAGGGACAACGAACACGAGCAGCGTCGCCGCCAGAAGCGGGCCGAGGCGGATGTTGGCGAATCCCGCGAGGCACAGCAGCGCGCCCGTGGCGAACCAGCGCTCGCGTTGCCACAGCAGCAACGCAAACACGAAAAGCGCGCAGCCAACGGTATCGATCCGGTACTCGACCGCGGCGAGCATGAACATCGAACTGCAGACGGCGAGCAAGATCGCAGCGAGGCGGGCCGCGATCGAGAGGTCCCGCATCCATAAATACAGCGCGACGAAGGTGGCGATCCACAGCGGGACCTGCGCCCACCGCATGGCCACGATCGCTGCCACGCCCGCGGAGTTTGCGAATGCCGCAAAGGGCGCGAACACAAACCACTGGAGCGGCGTGTGATGCTCCCAGAAGTCGCGAAACGGGACGAGTCCCTGAGAGATCCACTTCGTCGCCCGGAAGAACTCGATCTCGTCCCAGGTCACCGGATGCAGCCACTGCAGCGACACCGCCCGCACCGCGGCGGCGGTCACAAGAAGCGCGGCGAACTTGCGGTACCCTGACTGCGCCATGTCTTTCGCTGAAGAGTACATCGCCGAGACGATCGACATCGTGCGCCGGCTCGATGCGGTGGCGATCGACCGTCTCGCCCAGCGCCTCGCGGAGTCACGCGATCGCGGCGGGCGACTCTTCATCCTCGGCGTCGGCGGCTCGGCGGGACACGCCAGTCATGCCGTCAACGACTTCCGGAAGATCTGCGGATTCGAGGCGTACACGCCCACCGACAACGTGTCGGAGCTGACGGCCCGCATCAACGATGAAGGATGGGAAACGTCGTTCGTCGAATGGCTCAAGATCTCGCGGATCTCCGATCGCGACGCAATCCTCATCTTCTCGGTCGGCGGAGGAAACGTGGAGAAGAACGTGTCCGTGAATCTGGTGAAGGCGATCGACGAGGCGAAGTCGCGGCGCGCGCGGATCTTCGGCATCGTTGGCAAGGACGGCGGCTACACGAAGAAGATGGCGGACGAATGCGTCGTGATCCCGACGGCCGCCGCGGATCGCATCACGCCGCATACCGAGGGGTTGTGCGCGGTGGTGTGGCACATGCTGGTGAGCCATCCGTCGCTGAAGGTGACCCAAACCAAGTGGGAGTCCGTTGGCCGGTGAGTGGGTCGTCGTACCTGCCTACAACGAAGCGACCGTCATCGGGTCGGTGGTCGCTGATCTGCGCACGAAGATCGGGAAAGTCGTCGTCGTCGATGACTGCTCCGGCGACGGGACCGTGGATGCCGCACGCTCCGCCGGCGCGATCGTTCTGAAACACGTCATCAACCGTGGGCAGGGCGCCGCGTTGCAGACTGGCCTTGACTACGCACTGCGCCACGGCGCCACCGCGATCGTCACGTTCGACGCAGACGGACAGCACAGCGCGGAAGACCTGCCCGTGCTTCTCGCGCCGGTCTACGAACACCGCGCCGATTTCGTTCTCGGATCGCGCTTCACCGGCGGCAGCGATGTCCCGGCACTGCGCCGGCTGACGCTGAAGCTGGCGATCATTTTCACGCGGCTCACGTCCGGGCTCGACGTCACCGACGCGCACAACGGTCTGCGCGCGTTCTCCCGCCGCGGGGCTCAGGCCATTCACATCCGCCTCGACCGCATGGCACACGCCAGCGAGATCATGGACCAGATTCGCGCGAGCGGGCTGCCGTACGTCGAGGTGCCGGTGCGCGTTCGTTATACTGAATACGCTCGCCGCAAAGGTCAGCGTGGAGTTCACGCGATTCGCGTGGCGTTTGACTATCTCTTCGGACGATGGGTGCGCTGACCAGCTTTCAAAGCATCGCTCTGATCGTCGCGGCCGTCGTCGTCGCGGCGACGCTCGCTGCCGCGGCATCGCACGCCGTCGACTGGCGCACCGCATTCGCCTGGGCGGCGCTCTGGATCGTTGCCGCCATCGCGATCCTGCGCCCCTCCATCACCGTCGCCATCGCACACTTTCTGGGCATCGGCCGCGGCGCCGACCTCGTCTTCTACTGCGGCATCCTTGGCATGCTCCTCGGATTCTTCGCCGTTTACGTGCGGATGAAGCGGCTGGAAAGTCAGATCACGCGCCTCGTGCGCTCGATCGCGATCCGTGACGCACAAGAGCGCGAGTGACCCCGCCGGCGCTGACGGTCTTCACGCCGTTCTACACGAACGTCGAATACATCGACGAGACGATCGCAAGCGTCCTGTCGCAATCGTTCCCGGATTTCGAGTACCTCCTCATCAACGACGGAGATCCCTCGAACGCGCAGCGCATTGAACGCGCCTTTCCGGACGCCCGGCTTCGCGTCATCACGACGGATTCCTATCTTGGCCTGACGGCATTGCGAAACAAAGGACTCAGCGAGGGACGTGGCGAATTCATCGCGTTCATCGACTCGGACGACTTCTGTGAGCCTGACCGCTTCCGCAAACAGATCGAGTTCTTGCGCGCTCACCAGGACCACGTGCTCGTCGGTTCGGCGATCCGTTACGTCGACGAGAAGTCTCGGACGATCGGCACGCGCCGTTATCCGGAGACCGATGAAGCAATCAAGACCTCCATCCTCATCATGAACTGCATTGCGCAGCCGGCCGTCATGGCGCGTCGACAGGCACTGCTTGCCGCCGGAGGTTACGACGATGAATTCCGGCATGCGGAGGATTACGGGTTGTGGCTGCGGCTGGCCCGATCAGGAAAGTTCCACAATCTGCAGGAAGAGCTGGTCGCTTATCGCCTGCACAGTGGCGCGACGAAGAACACCTGGCTCAAGGCGGCCCTGCGCGATACGACCCGGCTTAAGGTTCGCGCCATTCGCGATTACGGATTCAAACCAACCCCACGGGCCCTCCTCAGCATCGCGGGTCACGCGCTGCTGCTGTTGGTGCCGTCGCGCATCATTTTCTGGCTGTTCAGGAAGATGATCGTGATCAAGAACGGCGCCCCGCTCTGACAAACCAGGAACGCGAATCCCGTGGCTTCCTGGATGGGTTCGTCGTGCGTAGGAGCTCTAAGCGTACGGCTTGCGTCCCACTGCAGTGATGAACACGCTATGGCGAGGATCGACACGCCCGAAAGCCGCGGGCAGCGGGTAATAGCCAGCGCCCGTTACGCGAGTGCCGCTAAAGCCATTCACGGTCAACAGCTCCTCGAGACCGAGGTAATTCATGATGGTCTTGTGGCGCCACGTCGGACTGAATGCCTCGGCATTGCGCTGGATTGCGAGCGGATTTCCGATTCCCGCCACTTTGCCCGATACATTCGTCAACGAGAAGATCTGCCAGCCGAGGGCGGCGGCAAAGACGTTGTGCCAACTGCTGCCGTTCTCGGTGCTGATCACGGCGACTCCACCCGGCTTCAGGATCCGGAACACTTCCGCGACGAAGAGATCGACGTCATTGACGTGCTCGATGACCTGATTGGAGTGAATGAGATCGAACGCGTTCGAAGAAAGAGGCAGTGCCTGATTCAAATCGAAGGCATGAACGACGATGCCGCGGCTGCGCGCAGCCGCCGCGGCTTCGGGCACGACCTCGACGCCCTCGATGTGCTCCATCCCGGCTGCGCGCGCAAGCTCGAGTGTCCAGGCGCCGTCATTACAGCCGAGATCGAGCATCGCTCGTGGGCCGGTTCCGGAAGGAGCGCGGCAAGCGCGCCGAATCGTCTCATGATTCGCCGCCTCGGCTCCGGCGAACATCTTCTCGAACAGGGGCTTGAGGAACATTGAGTCACGCCGATGGTACTCGTTCACGTGTCCTTTTCCGGCAGTGCAGGAAAGTGATCGTGACGAACAACAACGTCGCACCCTGGCAGACGTAGAGAACAGTGAGGATGTGCCGGTAGGACTCATGCGCGACCGCCAGGCCGGCGACCTGCGCAATCGCGCATGCGATGTACATCCACACGAAGCGATGATCGTCGATCGTGAGGAGCGCCTGTGACAGCATCAGGGCCACGTAGGTAATGACCGTCACGACGCTCAGTGGCGCGATGATCCCGCCGGCGATGGCATACCCACCGCCGTACAAAGACGTCATCAGGCGAGGACCAAATCCTGTGACGATCAACAAGGGGACCGTGACCAGCCCGAGGTACGCGAAGGTCAGCTTCAGCGTGGCGGCAAAGACGTCCCGTTTCTTCTCACGCGCTTCTGTGAGCATCGGTCCCGCCATCGCGTACAGCGGGACGAAGAGCACGCCAAAACCGCGACTCAACGCGCTCGCCGCGCCATAACCGCCCGCCTCCTGGGCGGTCATGAAACGCTTCACGGCGATGACATCGGTGTTTTGAAAAATCGCCAGCGCAATCATCAATCCGACCATCGGCCGCAAGAGCCCGAGGAGGTCATTCCATTCGGGAAGCTCCGGAGCGTGTTGCGCGATCACCCGAGCGAGGGATACGGAGACCATGGCCTGTGCGATGAGCGTTCCGGCCGCCCACGCCATCATCGCAAATGACGCGGTCGGAATGATCCGCGCGAGCGCGAAGATCAGTCCCGCCCGCACGACCGATTCGATCAGCGTGTTCATGTTGTATTCGCGGAATCGGAAGAGACCCTGCAGAAAGCCGCGATCAATGCTGAGCAGAACGTAAACGATCGCCGCCAACACTGCCCACGCCAGCGTGGTCCATGATGCGAGTCGCAGCCACTGCGCCGCTGGCCGCACGACGATCGCCGCGGCAGTGGTCGCGATGACGACTGCGATGAGAGCGATGCGCATCACCGATCGACGCAACGTGACCACAGCGGCGATGCGATCATTCGTCGCGTATCGCGCAGCGACACGTGCGACGCTCGGAAGAACGGGACTGAGCGCGAGCGTAGCCAGATAGATCACGGCAAGAGCAGCGGAGAAGTCCGCGTACTGAGCAGGACCCATAACGCGTCCCGCGTAAATCATCGCGGCGATCGTCAGCACCGCCGAAACGGAAGCGCCGATCAAGAGCTCGACGGCGTGCCGTGTATTCGACGCAGACGTCATGGCGGCGGATACCTGTACATGAATGCCGGCCTGTTGAACGGCGTGCCGGGATCTGGGATGTGATCCCAGTCGTGCGCAGTCCGGCAGACCCCGAGTGGTCGCCGCCCGAACCGGCGCAGGTTGACGAGCATCGCTTCCGGAGGTGAGTGGCTGTAGAAGCGCTGATACACATGGGCCGCGATCGGATTCAGAAGCACCGGTCCAAACGCAATGGAGCCGTTTGCAAGAATGCTCAGCGCGACGGCGGCGCGCCACGTACGTTCCGCAGCGGCGCGCTGCGATACGCGAGCAATCACCAGCAGAAACACCGGGAACACCGGCTGGTACAGTCGCGCCATCCATGCGCCCCGAAGCTGCCATCCGTAATACGGTGGGGCCACGTTGTTGAACAGAAAAAGTGCTGCCGATGCGATCAGGAGCGCGGTATCGGACTTCTCAACGATCAGAAGACGTCGACGCCAGGCAACGATCAGCGCACCACAGAACAGAACGGGCAACACCACGAAATTACCGAACAGAAAATTCGAGATGAACACCCCCGGCAGTGCGACGACATCGCGTCCCCATTGCGCCATGTCGGCGGGATGGAAATAGGCACTCAGCACCAGCAGATACGTGATGGTGTTCGAATTGACGAGAGGCACGCCGAGCAGAATGAACAGCGCGGCGACGAGCAAGGAAGGAAGAACCATCGCGATGCCGGCTCCAAACATCCATAACCAGCGCCGGCGCCTGAGCAGCACGAGCAGCGTCGCCGGACCGAAGAATGGCAGCAAGTCATAGCCGAGGAAAATAACGCCGAGGAAGAGCGAGGGGATCGCGATCTCTCCCCAGTTCGGCGCGGCATCCAGTCGGTACAGAAGCATCATGCAGGCAAGGGAGCCGGGGACGATGATCACGTACGAGTAGGGAAGCCCGGCCCAGTATGTGACGCCGGGATAGGTCGCGAGGAGCCAGAGCATCGTCACTGCAGCCGATTCACCGATTCGGCGCAGGACCCAGGTCGAGAATCCAATCAGTGCGAACACGTGGATGGCCATGCTGGTGATCACTCCGCCCACAAGGAAGCCCATCACGTTGACGAGCGGCAGCGCGAGGATTGGAAAGAGCAACCGGCGGAGGACGACGCTGAATCCCCACGTGTCGAAGTCGTCCCCGTGCATCATCCGGAACGGCGCAGCGAACTGCTCGTGATCGACATTGACGAGGTAATGGCACGGCTCGAGGACTGCCGGATGCCTGAGAGTCGCGCCGTATGGCGCCATCGTCCCGGTCGACAGCCAGATCGCCATGAGCAGAACGATCGAGGCGGCGACAGCGTGGACGCGAAAACGGCGGCTGGTCACGGAGATCTGCGCCTCGAGTGGCATCGATCCGCGATTCTAGCGGCTCGCCAGCACGTCCGCGTATCCCCGTTTTGCCTGCAGCCGCGCGAGATTGTCGCTCGTGTACTCGATGAGATCTTCGCGATGGGTCAGGAGATGCAGCCTGAATCCTCGATCCCGGTAGAACTGGATCAGTTCCGACCCGTCGTAGCCAAAGCGCTCGACGTCGTCTGAGAGCTCGAAGCCAACGGACAGGCGTGACGTCCGTGCGATGAGGCGCGCCATGCCGCGGCTCACGGGCAGCTCGAAGCCCTGGACGTCGATCTTGATGAAGACAACTGGGTCAACCTGGTGCGTTTCCACGAAACGGTCGATCGTGATCATGTCGACTTCGATCGCCTCGCTCGAGTTGCTGGTGGCGATACGGTGATCGCCAGGGTGTTGCGGATTGACGACAAGCCGCGCCTTCCCATCAGCTTCTCCAACCGCGGCACTGATGATCTCGACGTTCTCCAGCTTGTGCCGCGACAACACTCGGCGCATCCGTGCGACATTCAACGACTCTGGCTCGAAGGCAAAGACCCTGAAGCCAGGCTGGATCGCGCGCGCAAAGAGCATCGCCGTGTAGCCGACGTTTGCGCCGACGTCCAGGACATGCCCGCCTCGGAACAGATCGGGTCTGCGAGCAGCCAGCGCCGCGTAGGGATCCTCGACGTACCGCTTGTAAGCAAAGAACAGCCGCAGGTAAAGCGACTCCAATGCGGGATGGCTGGCGCGGCCGATCGGCAGCGCAGCATGCAATCGAGGAATGATTTTCGTCAGGGACACGTCAGGGCAGCTTCCCGAGTTTCACACGAAACAGCCCGATGATCGTCATGCGCAGCAGCATCAGGCCGTGACGGAAGCGGCGGATATTCGTCGACCCGTACGTGCGCGCGCGATATCGAATCGGCACATCGACGATACCGAGACCGAGGATGGCCGCTGGAAACAGCAACTCGAAGTCACCGAAGGGATCGAAGTCGCCGAAATCGCGACGCCACCTGCACATGCGCTCGTAATCCGACCTCATCACCAGCTTCGTGCCGCACAAGCAGTCGCCGAGCCTGACACCCAGCACCCACGTCACGGCCTTGGCGAAGAACACGTTGCCGAGGCGGTTGAGAAATCGCATCGCTTCGCCCTCCATCGGGTAGACGATGCGGCTGCCATTGACGAAATCGGCGTTGCCTTCAGCCCAGGCGGCGACGAAACGCGGCAACAGCTCGGGCGGCATCGTCAGATCGGCGTCGAGGATCGCCAGGAGATCGCCACTGGCCTCCGAGAATCCCAGACGTACCGCGTCGGCCTTGCCCCGCCCGTCCTGCCTGAAAGCCTTGATCGTGATGCGAGAGGCATACTCGGTGCGAACACGCTCGATCTCCTCCCACGTCCCATCGCTCGAATGCCCTTCCACGAAAATGACTTCTGCCCCGATGCCGGTCGCGAGGATTCGCTCCACTGCAGGAGCGATGTTTCCGCGTTCATTGCGCGCAGGAATCACGATCGATAGCGACGGCCTGCGGCCGGTCTGGGGAATCAGCGGCCGCACGATCGTGAGACTCGCGAGGGACAGGTAGCGCAGGAATGGCACCGCTGGCATCAAGGCGTTGATCAGCGATCCGAGACCAAGGAGTCGCCAGGGACAATAGAGAAACTGCCGGAAGCGGACGCGCTCATAGCCTGCAAGACGGCAGATGTTGTCGAGATCCGTCAGCGTGACGAACGTTGTCGGCATGACGCCTGCCTTCAGTTTGAGCTTGAGCGCGAGCCAGTACAGCCATTGCAGATACGGATTGAAGGCGATGACCAACACGCGCGACGTGCGCGACAGCCGCGGCTTCATATCACGGAGCAGCCCTTCGACATCGTAATGATGATTGATCGTACCGGCGAGAAGGATCGCAGTGCGCCGGCTCTCTTCGTTCGAGCAGTCCGGAATGGAGGTTTCGGCGAGCTCTTTCTGCGGGCTCTCGATTGCTTCGAGTACATCACCGTCATCGCCTGGAGTGCGCATCCACTGAACGACGCGATCGTAATAGCGTGTCGTCGCCGAGACTTCGGCCGCAACCACGCGGTTCGAATAGCGTTTCCATCGCGGCAGCATCAGCGGCGGGCCTTCGGCAACTGGCCGAGTCTCACTCGAAAGAAACCGACGGTGGTCATCTTCAGGAGCATGAAACCGTCGCGGAAGCGGCTGATCTGCGTGGTCCCGTAGACGCGCGCGCGATCGCGAACCGGCACATCGAGGATGCCGAAACCGAGGATCGCGGCGGGGAAGAGAAGCTCGAGTCGCCGAAGCCGTTTCGCCATGCCTTCATGCGGTCTGAGTCCGCACGCGTCAGCAGCTTGTTCGCGCACAGCGAATCTCCGAGCCGAACCCCGAGCACCCAGGTGAGCGCCTTGGCGAAGAAGACGTTGCCGAGGCGGTTGAGCAAGCCCATGGCCTCCCCTTCCATCGGGGAGACGATGCTGCTTCCGTTGATGAAGTCGGCCTTGCCCGTGGCCCAGGCGTCGATGAATCGCGGCCCGAGCTCCGGGAGAACGGTCAGATCGGCGTCGAGGACGACGATCTTGGCGTTCGTCACGCCGGCCCCGAGGAGAGGTTCCACGTTCGGCTCGATGTTGCCCGTCTCATTTCGTGCGGCCACGATGATCGAGCTCGTCGGGGGCGTGTCGGACGAAGGAAACAGCAGGCGAATGACGATGATGCTGGTGAGCGAGAGGTGACGGAGGAGCGGGATCGCCGGCATGATCGCGTTGATCAGCGAGCCGATTCCCAGCAGCCGCCAGGGGCAGTACACCGCATGACGCAGGCGAACGCGCTCGTATTCGGCGAGCTTGCAGAGGTGATCGACATCCGTCAGCGTGATCAACGTTGTCGGCATGAGCCCGGTCTTGAGGTTCCACTTCAACGCGAGCCAGCACAGCCACTGCAGGTACGGATTGAAAGCGACGATGATCACGCGCGAGGAGCGCGACAGTTTCGACTTCAGCTCCTTGAGCAACCCTTCGATGTCGTCGTGATGATTGATCGTGCCGGACAGCAGGATCGCAGTACGCTCGATCTTCTCCTTCGGGTGATCGGCCACTGACCCCTCAACGAATTCCTTCGCGGGACAGTCGATGGCGTCGAGCGGATAGCCTTCGTCGCCGGGAACCCGCATCCATTGCACGATGCGGTCGTAGTGGCGCGTCATCGCCGAGATCTCCGCGGCGATGACGTCGTAGAAACATCTCTTCCAGCGCGGCCGCATCTGCTTCGCTCATGGTAACCGCGGTCGCATGAGAAAGACGCGCTGGGGGAATGGGCCGAATGTGCCGACCACCTGGAGCTCCGGCCCCACCAGGCCGCGGAGGAACGAGCACTGCTGCTCACCGTCGTACGCGGCGACGTAGTCCGTCTTGACGAGATGAAGCATCAATCGAATGGTGTTCGGATCATCGTCACAGGCGGCCCATCGAAAGTTCGCGCGCGAAACCGCGGAGAGGATCTGCGCATTGGTCGAGAGCACGATCGCGTTCGGATCGTGCCCGGCGAGCCACGTCGCGAGCTCCGCGTCCGCCGCGCGGGGCCACGGATGCGGCGACGCGGTGACCGTGCGACCGATACCGATCGCGCCGATGATCACCGAGGTCGCGCAGATCGCGAGGGCGCCGATGCGCACCGAGCGACCGCCGTGAAACAGCAACTCGATCACGGCGCAAACGAGGAGAAGGATGAAGGGCAGTCCGTGGCGATATCCGAAAAGCCACTCGAGGAAAAATCGCTGATGCACTCCGGCCAGCGACAGGGACAGCGCCGCGCCGGCGAGCAGCGTCGCCTTCGTTGTCAGTCCGAATCGAGCCCGCCGGGCGACGGCATGAACGGCGCCAATCGGAACGAGAAGCGCTGCGACACCGAACGATTGAACGAAAGAAAAAGGCGATGCCGGATTGAACGCCACGATCAGGCCGCGCAACCAGCCGGCGAGACCCTGGGACGGAAACGAGAGCGGATACTCCGGGATCGCGGGCGTCTGGTGATCCATCCCGATCAAAGCGGAGGGCGTCAACGGTTTCACGAATGTCGCGAGAAAGAGGACCCAGGGCAGGATCGCGATCGCGGCCGCGAACGCCGCCACGAGCGCGGCGCGCCATCGGCGATCGATGGCGTATGCGAGCGGGATCGCGATGCAAAGCAGAAGCATTTGCGATCGGGTGAGAAAGGCGAGGCCGGCAATCGCGCCGGCGGCCGCAGGCGATCGCTCGACGCAGAGGAGCGACGCGAACAGCAGAAGAAACGCGAGCGCCTCGGTATAGGGAAACGCGCATGAGACAAAGAAGATCGCGTTGCATCCGAAGAGAAGCACGGCGAGATGCCCGGCGTTGAGAATCGGTGCAGGCCGGGCCGGCGGAGTCAGACGAACGGCGAGCAGGTACAGCAGCATTAGATCGAGAATGAAGAGCAACCGCGGTACGGCGCGCGCCGCAACCGTGATCGGCATGACACGACCGGCCAGTCCGAGGAGCAGGGGCCAGAGCGGATAGATGTTGGTCTTTGATGGCAGTTGTCGAAGACCCTGGTGGTAGAGATCGACGCTGGTGACGAGTCCGTGGCCTTCGGCAACGTGACGGGCGACTTGAAAGTAATAGCTGCCGTCAACGCCGAACTCCGTATCACCGCCGGGGACGCGAGAGATCGCGACGCCGAGCGGAAGAATGATGGCGACGAGGATGAGAAGCGGCGTTGGTTTCACGCGACGCATCCATGGTGGCAGAAAACGTGTCACAAAAGAAAAAGGCCCACGGGTTTCCCCGTGAGCCTTTCATATATCCCGGCGGCGTCCTACTTTCCCACGCAGTTGCCCACGCAGTATCATCGGCGATGCGGAGCTTAACTGCCGTGTTCGGAATGGGAACGGGTGGAGCCTCCGCTCTATGACCACCGGAAACTTGAGATCGGTGTGGTGTAAGAGTCAACTGAATATGGGTCGCAGCGGGAAACGCACGTCTGCAGATCAACATCAAATCAAGGCATTTATGGTCAAGTCAAACGACCGATTAGTACCGGTAAGCTAAAGGCATCGCTGCCATTACACACCCGGCCTATCAACGTGGTGGTCTACCACGGGTCTTCAGGGAGAACTCATCTTGTGGTTGGCTTCTCGCTTATATGCTTTCAGCGATTATCCTTTCCCGACGTAGCTACTGAGCGATGCCGCTGGCGCGACAACTCATACACTAGAGGTCAGTGCTTCCCGGTCCTCTCGTACTAAGGAAACCTCCACGCAATTCTCCTCCGCCCACAACAGATAGGGACCGAACTGTCTCGCGACGTTCTAAACCCAGCTCACGTACCGCTTTAATCGGCGAACAGCCGAACCCTTGGGACCTG